>CALGRI010000177.1 GCA_937880875.1 uncultured Pseudomonadota bacterium | reverse complement strand
GCGCTTGATGCCTTATACCCGGCCTCAGTTACTTTTTTAATTGCCTTATCAATGAGGCCTGAGGTATCTGCATCAAAAAAGGCCTTTTTTTCATCAAGACTCACCGATACATTGGAAACACCGTCTATCTCTTCAAGGGTTCTCTTGACCATTCCAGAGCAGTGGCCGCAGCTCATACCCTCTACATTCAGGGTTGTTTTTTGTGAAGCCATATTTAACATTCCTTTAAAAAAGTTAAAATTAATATCAATTAAATTATACAATATTAAGTATACAATAATGATTGAAAAATATTCGTCAACACGCTTGGAATACTTTTCACCTCTTCCTTAAATAGTAATTCAAGATACCTTTTCATGTGTCAGCCTATTGGTTGTCAAAAGAAACAAAGATAGACAGGATGGTCGTACAAACTGCATAATCAAAAGCAAATACAAAATTTTCATTGGCGACACAATATTATTTTTGTTTACATGCGTTGCCGCTGCAGATATCATATTCCGATCTATAAATCTTATTTTTTTTATGATATGATATGGACTTCAAAAACAAAATTTTAAAGGATGTATGACTTGAAAGAATTAAAAGGATCACAGAAAAAATATTTAAGAGGGCTTGCTCACAATTTGAACCCGGCGGCGTTTATCGGTCATAAAGGGATTACTGAAACATTGCTGAAAGAAATTGATAAGGCTCTTGAAGCCACTGAGCTGATCAAAGTAAAATTTAATGATTATAAAGAAAAGGATTTGAAAAATTCTTTGACCGAAGAAATTGCGAAAGCTACGGGGTCTCATATCGCCGGTATGGTCGGGCATGTGGCCATTTTGTATCGTCAAAATAGTGATAAGGAAAAACAACACATCACATTGCCTTAAGGGGAAAGATATGGAGTTGAATTTAAAAGGAAAAATTGCATTGGTCACGGGCTCGGGTAAAAAATCCGGAATTGGGTATGCAATTTCAAAAAAACTTGCTTCTGAAGGCTGTCATATCATCATTGCAGACTATGGGAGCGAAAAAGGCCAGGATGCTGATGTGAAAACCGGTTCCATGAATGAAATGATGGTGATCAAAGATGAACTGCATAAGGAGTATGGGGTAGAAACTCTTGCCGTCAATGTAGATGTGACCCATACACAAACCATCCAGAATATGATATCGGTGATCCAGGAAAAATTTGATCGTGTGGATATTTTGTGCAATAACGCCGGCGCCACATTTGGCGTGCCCAATGGTATCCATACCTATGATGAAACAGCCTGGATGAAAACCATTGATGTCAATCTCCATGGTGTTTTCAGGATATCCAAGGCCATTGTCCCTATGATGCAGACAAAGGGAGGGAGCATTATTAATATTGCATCCCGGGCAGGTAAGGTCCCGGCACTTTTTAATGGGGCCTATGCAGTGTCCAAGGCAGGGGTGATCATGCTGACCAAGGTGATGGCCAAAGAACTTGCAGGGCTGAATATCCGGGTGAATGCCATCTGTCCGGGTCAGATTATGACAGACCTAAAAAAATGGGGGTTTAAACTGGAAGCACAGTTTTTTAATACCACGGTTGAGGAACGGCAACAAAAGATGTGTGAAACCATTCCCATGGGACGGATCGGGTCACCACAGGAGGTTGCCGACATGGCTTTGTTCCTGGCATCAGAGGTATCCTCTTATGTCACGGGCCAGGCATTGAACATTTGCGGTGGGCAATTGATGGAGTTGTAAAGGAGGGTATCAATCGATACTCTTATAGACAGCCAGGATAATAATTTCTTTTACTATTTTTCAAAGAAGGGGAATTCAATAAATGGCAGAAACAATAACAGGAGCAGAAATTGTAGCCCAGGCATTGATTGAAAGAAAAGTGGACTATATATTTTCATTGTGCGGCGGACATATTACACCTATTTATCAATATCTTGAAGGCTCTGAGGTTAAAATTTTCGATACCCGGCACGAGCAGTCTGCTCTATTTATGGCAGAAGCATGGGGGAAACTGACGCGCAAGGCAGGGGTTGCCATGGTAACGGCAGGTCCAGGCTTTACCAATGCCTTAACCGGTGTTGCCAGCGCCCATTTTTCAAACACTCCCCTTGTATTAATAGCCGGTTGTGTGGGGCTTGATAACAAGGAAAAACTGGACCTCCAGGATATGCCCCAGGAACCAGTGATTAAACCCATGGTGAAGAAGACACTGGTCTGCCAGAAACCAGAACGCATCAATGAATATGTTGATCTTGCCTTCAGGATTGCCCAGAGCGGGAGGCCAGGACCGGTTTATCTTGAGTTTCCCATTGATGTTTTAAATACATCGGTTCAAAAAGGTGCCGTAAGATATACCCATACCAGCGTGATATCAAACCCTGCCGATCCTGACAAAGCAGCCCAATTAATTGATATGATTCAAAAGGCCAAAAGACCTGTGGTAATTGCAGGGACAGGTGCCTGGCAGTCACATGCCGAGGCTGAGGTTAAAGATTTCATTGAAAAAACAGGCATGCCATTGTTTACATCCCTGTCCGGCAGGGGCGTGGTATCTGATGCTCACCCTTTATGTTTTGAAGGGGCAATAGCTATCCGTCCGGGCTGCGGGTTTGCCGCCTATATTGAGACGGACTTGATTATTATTCTTGGGTCCCGCATCTGTCTTTATTATCTTTTCGGGGATATCTTCAACCCTGCAGCCAAGATTGCTCAAGTGGATATTGAACCAGAAGAGATCGGCAGGAACAGAAGCGTTGATCTGCCTGTTGTAAGTGATGTAAAAGGATTTCTTAAAGCGTGTAATCAACTCTTAAATGATGAGCTTGCAGATGAATTAAAATTAAATTTTGCCCCATGGATTGGAAAGCTAACCACTGCCCATAAAGAGAGCAAAGAAATGACGCAAAAAGACTGGCAGTCTGAAAATATTCCAATTCACCCTTTACGTCTTGCCTGCGAAATCAATGAATTCATGAACCAGAAAACAGATATTGTTGTGGCAGATGGCGGTGACACTACCACATGGATGGGAATGACCCGAACCATGACCCATGCGGGAAGATATCTGGATTATGGTATTTTTGGTTCTTTGGCTGTGGGGCTGCCCTATGCAAATGCAGCCAAGCTTTTGAATCCTGACGGCCGGGTCTGTCTGATCACGGGTGACGGGTCTGTGGGATTTAATTTTATGGAATTTGAAACTGCCATACGAAAAAATCTTCACATTGTGGTGGTCATCTCCAATGACCTTGGCTGGGGGATGATTCGTCACAGCCAGGAGCTTCGCATTGGGCACGCCATTGAAAACGGAACATTTATCGGGAAAGTTGATTATCATAAAATGGTGGAAGCCATTGGCGGCAAAGGCTTTTATGTGGAAGATCCCAAAGATATCAAACCAGCTCTGGAAGAGGCATTTGCCTCAAAAAAGGTCTGCTGCATTAATGTGATGACAGATCCGACCACGGTCAGCCCTGGCAGCATGATGCTGGCAAATATAGGTGCCTATAAAGCATAAAATTTTAATTAAAGGGGACGATGATGGATCCTGTAATGATTGATCAGGTTCGGCTGAATTTTAATCCCACAGGCATTGCAATTATCAATGGCGCCATCGGGTTGATGATGTTGGGGGTTGCCCTGGAACTTAAAATAGACGATTTTAAACGGATTGTCTCAAGCCCTAAAGCACCGGCAATAGGTCTTGTAGCCCAATTTGTCCTGCTGCCGGCCTTTACGTTTTTGCTGGTGCTGTTGATTAAGCCCCATCCCTCCATTGCCCTTGGGATGATGCTGGTGGCAGCCTGCCCAGGGGGAAATCTATCCAATATTATTACCTATCTGGCCAATGGTAATTCTGCCGTATCCATAAGCATGACAGCCGTATCAACCATTGCAGCCATTATCATGACCCCCTTTAATATTTCTTTCTGGGGCAGCTTAAACCCTGAGACTGCCAGTATTTTAAAACAGGTCAGCCTGAACCCTGTGGATGTGTTTATCACGGTCTTTTTGATTCTTGGTATACCCCTTATTGTTGGTATGTCCATTGGCCATTATCTGCCAAACATTGCTAAAAAGGTGAAAAAGCCCTTTAAAATATTTTCTCTGGTCTTTTTCATTATCATTGTCTGTGGCGCTTTGGCAGCAAACTGGCAGTATTTTTTAAAGTATGTGGGGATTGTTATGCTGGCGGTTCTGATACACAATGCCCTGGCATTAAATATTGGCTATTGGTCAGGCAGGTTATTTAAACTTGATGAAAAAGATTGTCGGGCCGTTTGTATTGAAGTGGGAATTCAGAATTCAGCGCTGGGACTTGTGCTGGTATTTGGGTTTTTTGGCGGGCTTGGGGGTATGGCCATTCTTGTGGCCTGGTGGGGTATCTGGCATATCATTGCAGGGCTTGTGACGGCTGTTATTTTTAACCTGAAAAAACTTCCGGAAAATGAATTGAATCCCGTATCCTGAAAAATGAATCAATATTGTTTTAAAGATAAAGTAGCCCTTGTCACAGGCGGAGCATCTGGTATCGGACTTGCCACCTGTTGGGAACTGGTCCGGCAGGGGGCCAGGATTGCCATGCTTGATATGGATGAGAAAAATCTTGAGACCCAGCAGCAGATTTTTTTAGATCAAGGATATAAGATCCTTGCCATTGACTGCGATGTTACAGAAGAAGCAGCCTGTCAGTCTGCCATCAATCAGGTCTTAAAAATCTTTGGGCAGATTGATATCTTGTTCAATAATGCCGGCATTACCCAGAGAGGACTGTTTGAAAAGACAGACACTATAGTCTTTAAAAAGGTGATGGATGTAAATTTTTTTGGGTCTTTGTATTGTACCAAAGCCGCTCTTCCAAACCTTATCCAGACAAAAGGGATCATCATTGTAAATGAGTCCATTGCCGGGGTGGCACCCTTATTGGCGAGAACCGGATATAGTGCCAGCAAACATGCCCTGCACGGCCTGTTTACATCTCTGCGATGCGAATTACGGCACAAGGGTGTTCACGTGATGATTGTCTGCCCGGGGTTTATCAGGACCAACCTTCAGACAAGGGCCCTTGGCGGCAACGGTAAAATTGCCACCCATGCCCAGACCAGGGTTGGCAAAGAAGACACCCCGGAAAATGTTGCAAAACAGATTGTAAAAGGGATCTTAAATAAAAAATCCATTCTTGTTCTCACCTTCATGGGGAAACTGGGCTATCTTGTATCCCGATTATCCCCTTTATTGTACGAATACATCATGACCCGCCAGTTTAAAAAAGAATTATAAAAAGTTGAGACCAACGCAGTAATCGAGAAAATTGGCGGTTTCCAATCGGGGAGCAACTATTTTCAGGCATTGGGGGCAGGACCCTTATTTGTGCTGTTTAATTGTCCATAAATTTGATATATTATTTTTTGGTTGGTGTAAAATTTAACATTTAAATAGTGTTTGGCCCCAACGCAGTAATCGGGAAGATTGGCAGTTTCCGGTCGGGCACTAAATAAGGATACAGCTTAATTAATGAAGGTTGGAATTATAGGCCTGCCTCAGACAGGCAAAAAGACATTATTTCAGATTTTATCAGGGAATGAGATCAAAGAACCATCCAAAGCATTTAAACCTGTGCCTGGCAGCGCAGATATCCTTGATTCAAGATTCAATAAACTGGTTGAAATGTATGAACCCAAAAAAAATGTCAGGGCAAGAATTGACCTTGTTTTGCTTCCCAAAATAGAGGCTGAAACCATTTCCAAAGGAGAAATTTTCAGGGATATCGCAGATATGGATGCGATCTGTCATGTGGTTCGTGCCTTTGAAGATGATGCTATTTACCATGCCCAGGGATCTGTTGATGCCAAAAGAGATTTTGAAATGGTTAACTCAGAGCTGATCCTGCATGATCAGATATTTGTTGAAAAACGGATCGAACGTCTTGAGGCCATGGTTAAAAAGATAAAGGATGAAGATCAGCAAAAAGAACTTGTCCTGATGAATAAGCTCAAAGACATCCTTGAAGCGGAAAAACCGTTAAGATTGATTGAATTGACGGATGATGAGGAAAAAATGATCAGAAGCTATCCCTTTATTACAAGGAAAAAAATGGTCATTGCCGTTAATGTATCTGAAGAGGATCTTGAGAATGAAGCGCTTCTCTCATCTTTCAAGCAAAGCTGTGAAATCCTGGAGATAGAAGTCATGCTGGTGTCTGCAAAGGTTGAGGCAGAAATTGCCCTGCTGGATACCCAGGAAGAAAAAGATGAATTTTTAGAAGGCCTTGGCATAAGGCAGACAGCCCTTGAAAGCCTGACCAGGCTTTGTTTGAAATCTTTGAACCTGATTTCTTTTTTTACTGTTGGAAAGGATGAAGTCCGGCAATGGCTGGTTCGAAAGGGTGCAAAAGCACCCAAAGCTGCCGGTGTGATTCATTCTGATCTTGAGCGGGGCTTTATCCGGGCAGAAGTATTTAAATATGATGACCTCATGGGATCAGGCAGTGAGGCTGAGCTTAAGAAAGCCGGCAGGATTTATGTGGAAGGCAAGGACTATCTTGTTGAGGACGGGGATATTTTAAATATCCGGTTTTCTGTCTGATCTTTAAATTATATTACTCAACTTTAGGGCATAGATCCTTGTAGGTCCCACTAAAATTAGCCAACTCCAAAAGTTGAGTTATATTATTCTACCAGGAGCCAAAAGGCCTTATTACAGATTTTATACCCAATTCCTCCTTTAAAGAAAGTCTGGATTTTTGAGCAGCTGTTTTATCTGGATAATCGCCTGTTCTTACCAGATACCAGATCCTTTCTTTGGTATCCTGCAGGACCAGTATCCTTGAATCAAGCCCATTATTGATCAGCCTGGTCTTCATCGTAATGGCATTTTCCTGGTTGAGAAAAGCGCCTGTCTGAAGCGCATAACCTTCATTTAATTGGCTTTTAACCTCAGCTTTAACCTCAAGTTTAACCTCAGGCTCATCCTGAGTCAATTCAAGACTTTCTTTTTCTTTAACTTTTTGTTTTAGTTGAACCAGTTTATCTGTTGCATAGGAGTTAAGTGGGTCTTGTTTGATGGCCGCTTCATAGGTTTCAATTGCTTTAATATCTTCTCCTTCCTGGGCAAGCAGATCTGCCTTATAACACATTGCCCAGTAAAAAGCGGGCTTGAGTTTGAGTGCTTGCGAAAGATCATCAAGGGCCTCCTTGTTTCTGCCTATCTCGGCAAGACACAAGGCCCGATTAAAATATGCCACATGGTTTTCAGGGAACATCTTGATTTCAATATCATAGTTTTCAATGGCTTTTTCATACTCTTTTTTGTAAAACCAGGCCACCCCCAGGTTGCTGTGAAGCCATCTCAGCTCCGGAAATAATTCTTTTGCTTTTTCAAAATCCTGAATGGCAAGTTCAAATTTTTCCTGTTTCATGCGGGATACGCCCCGGTTTTTGTAGGCATCTGCATTGTCGGGAGCAAGCTCGATCAGTTTTGAAAATGTATCAACGGCCTGCTGATAATGTCCTTGTTTGAAATAGAGGACTCCATTATCGGAGAGTTCTTTTTCAGTTCCTGCAAAAATTATTGAATTAAAAGATAAGGACAATAAAATGACTAATATAATTTTTTTCAAAAGTCGGCTTCTTTTTTATTTTGTTTTAATTTGATCCAGGCTTCAAGCCTGAGTTTTACAGTTTTCTCGTATCCCCGGTCTGTTGGATAATAAAACCGTTGATCTTCAAGATCCTTTGGCAGATAGGACTGGGGGGAAAAAGCATCTTTATAATCATGGGCATATTTGTATCCTTTACCATAACCCAAATCTTTCATCAGCTTTGTCGGAGCATTCCTGATGTGTAACGGAACCTGGGAGTAACCGGTTTTTTGAATCGTTTTTTTGACCTGTTTATGAGCCGCATAAACTGCATTACTCTTAGGAGCGGTTGCAAGGTAGATGGCAGCCTGAAACAAAGCATCATCCCCTTCCGGGTGACCTAAAATTCGAAAGGATTCACTGGCATTCAGCGCCATGGTCAGAGCTCCCGGATCAGCCATTCCAATATCTTCTGTAGCAAATCGGATCATTCTCCTGAGCATGTAATAGGGGTCATCGCCTGACATAAGCATCCGCTCAAGCCAATACATTGCTGCGTCTGGATCACTACCCCGCATGCTCTTAATAAATGCGGAAATAAGGTTAAAATGCTCTTCTCCTGCCTTATCATATAAAAGCGATTTTTTTTCTATGGCTATCTCAACATCCTGGATATTAATCTGTTTTTTTTGTGCAAAATGCAGCACTGCCGTCTCAAGATTGGTCAAAGCAATCCTGGCATCGCCATCAGACACCCTTGCAATATGGTCAAGCGCATCATGAGACAGCCTTTCTTTCTCAAGTCCCAGACCGTTCTCAGGATCGATCAATGCCCGTTTTAAAATGGTTAAAATATTTTTCTTTTCAAGGCTTTTCAAAGTAAAGACTCTGCATCTGGATACCAGGGCAGGAATGACTTCAAAGGAAGGATTTTGGGTTGTGGCCCCCACAAGGACAATCAGTCCTTTTTCCACATGAAGGAGGAAAGCGTCCTGCTGGGCCTTGTTAAACCTGTGGATTTCATCCACAAAAAGAATGGTTTGCTTTTTATACAAGGCCCAATTTTTTTTGGCCTGTTCGATAATCTGGCGGATTTCCTTAACCCCGGACAGGACAGCAGATATTTCTACAAATTCAGATTTTGTTTCTTTGGCAATAATGCCTGCCAAAGTTGTCTTCCCACATCCGGGCGGTCCCCAGAGAAGCATGGAAAACACCCTGTCATCTTCAATGGCTTTTTGTAGAAGGCTTCCTTTACCCGTTAGATGCTCCTGGCCCACAAGTTCATCAAGGGTTCTGGGACGTATTCTGTCAGCCAAAGGACGGGCCAGGGATTTATCTTGGAAACTATGAGATTCAAAAAGATCCATTCTCGTTAAGAGCTGTCCTTATCTCTTTGTCTTTTTCTTTTGCTCTGTTCTGTTCTCTCTTTTTGTCTTTGGGTATTATGTTTTTTCTTTTTCTGAAAAATTCTTTCATCTTCTTTTGAATTACCGGTAAATTTTATCCTGCCTGTTTTTTCCCTGAAAAAGAGATTGATAGGTGTTTTTTCCAATGGAATCATCTGTCTTAACTGATTGAGCAAATAGCGCTTATATGAGAAATGAACTGCATTGGGGAAATTGACAAAACAGACAAAAGACGGCGGTTTTGTGGCCACCTGCGTGGCGTAGAAAAATTTTAACCTTTTCCCTTTATGCAATGAGGGTTCTGTCCGGTAAACAGCATCTTCAATAATCCGGTTCAGCACACCAGTATTGATCCTGTGGCAATATTCTTTATGAATTTTGACCACTTCATCCAGGATCTTATGACATCTTTGTCCGGTAAGGGCTGAAACTGTCATGGCAGGCGCATAGGATAAAAATTTTGCCTTATCCCTTAAATCCTCCATATACTTTTTAACACTTTTTCGCTCCTCATCTAAAAGATCCCACTTGTTTAACAGGAACAAGGCACCACATCCCCTGTCCTCAGCATATCCTGCAATGGTAATATCCTGATCTGTAATGCCTTCATCCGAATCAATCAAAATTAACGCCACATCACAATCATCAAGACTCTTTAAAGATTTCAGAATGGAAAATTTTTCAAGTTTCTGGGTGACCTTGCCCTTACGCCGAATACCCGCAGTATCCACAAGTATAAACTGCCTGCCTTTATGCTCACACTTAAGTTCTATGGCATCCCGTGTGGTGCCGGCCTTTTCATTGACCACAAGGCGCTGTTCACCAAACAACCGATTGGCAAGGGAAGATTTCCCCACATTGGGCCGGCCAACAATGGCAATTTTAATCAGAGTCTCGTCATCTTCTTGGATCTGCTCATATTCCGGCAGGGCTTGGATAAGGTCATCTAAAAAATCCCCCACACCAATACCGTGCTCTGCTGAAACTTCATAAAAGTGATCAATGCCCAATGAATAAAACTCTAAAAGTTCATCATGCTGTTTGTAGCTTTCTATTTTATTGATCAGGTAGAATACGGGTTTGGACATCCTGCGCAAAAAATCTGCCAGCTCCCGGTCGTAGGGTGACAGTCCTGTTCGGCCATCCATGATGAAAATGATAACATCGGCCTGCTCCGCCGCAATTGTCAGTTGCGCTTTAATCTGGGAGGCAAAATAATCATCATCTGTACTTAAAAACCCGCCTGTATCGATCACGGTAAATTCAACATCATTCCATATTGCATCCTCATAATGCCTGTCTCTTGTCACACCAGGGAAATCATCAACAAGCGCTTTTCTAGCGCGTGTAATCCTGTTAAACAATGTGGATTTCCCCACATTGGGCCGGCCAAGAATGGCCACAACCGGTTTCATATTTTAACCTCCAGAAAATAAACAAAAATAACTTTTATCTTATACAATATATTGAAATATTTATAAATAGGTATGATGCTGCCTATTCAAATTAAACCAAACATAGGAACTGCCTATTGGCTGGTTAACTTGATTTCAATCCGTCGATTTTTTTGATAGGCTTCAGGTGTATCTGCCGTATCCAGAGGGTGGTATTTACTGAAGCCGGCTGCCGCCATCCTTTTTTCAGGAATGCCTTTTTCACTCAAGAATCGAACCACAGAAACCGCCCTGGCAGCTGATAATTCCCAGTTGGATGGAAAGTCCCTGGTTTTAATTGGAACCCGGTCTGTGTGACCGTCAATACGCAATATCCAGTTAATCTCATTTGGAATTTTTCTGGAAATCTCTAATAGAGTATTTGCCAGGGTTGTGAGATGGCTGCGGCCCTGGAGGCCCAGGTTGGCTGACCCGGATTCAAAAAGAAGGCCTGCCTGAAGAACAAACCTGTCCCCCTGTATCTCTACGGCCGGGTTATTGCCTAAAATTTTCTGTAGCCGCCCAAAAAATTCTGACCGGTATTTTTGAAGTTCACTTACTTTCCGGGCCAGGGCAATGTTCAATTGTTTGCCAAGCTCGACAATTTTTTCATCTTTTTCCTGGCCCTGTGTCTTTGTCAGTGCTAATGCATTACTGATCATCATCAACTGGGCCCGGAGTTTGGTGATTTGGTCGGAAAGAAGGGCCACTTCAGCACTGACGCTGGCAGATAGTTGTTTTTCCCGGGCTATGGCTTCTTTCTGGGATTCAAGCACCACGGAAAGGGCCTGGATCCGGATATCCTGCTCCTCAATTTTTTCCTGAGCCAATATAGTCATTTCTTCTTTATCCGCCAGTCTGGCAGTCAGTGCCTTTGAACGGTCCCGCAATACCGAAACCTGATAGTCCCTGTCAGAAAGGGATATAGCAAGGTCTGCCACCTTTTGCTCCAGGTCATCCTTTACCCGGGTCAGGGTCTGGATGTCTTCATTCAGACTGGCAATGTTCAACATCTGCTGTTTTATCTGGGCATTGTCTTTTTGAGACCGGGCTGAATCCTCTGCAACCTGGGACATGAGCACGTCCTTGTCTTCGGATAACCCGATGATGGCATCTGACAACCGGCTGACCTCAGTGTTCAACTGGCTGGATTTTTCCTTTTCAAGCCCCAAAAGCTCGGCCAGTTCACTGACCTGATCATGGAGAAGTGCCAGTTCATTTTTCTGGCCATAGAGTACCTCGCTGAGCAGAAACTGGGCCAAAACAAAGATCATCAACACAAAGATAACCACCATTAACAGCGCTGACAGAACATCAACATACCCTGGCCAGGCTGTAATAGGACTTGATATGCGCCGAGTTTTGGATATCATTGCGATCTCCTGTTATTTCTTCAGGTCTGGGTTATCCCCTGACGGAATAATCTGCTGTTTTAACATTATAGCCATGACCTGGTTATTTTTATGGATCTGCTCGATCATTATTTTAAGGTGATTATCAATATCCTGTAACGCTGCAACAGAAAGATTGGCATTGGTTTCAGGCATTTCATCGGTTTCCACAAGGCGAGTGACCCCGGTCAACCATTCTTCCATTTCATTAAAAAACCGGTTCTGGGCATGACCCGCCTGAATATCGACAAATCCCAGTACCAGGGAGCCGCCCAAACCAAACAGGGATGAACTAAAGGCCGTACCCATCCCTTTAAGCGGTTCTTCAAGCCCTTGTTTTAAATTACTAAACACATTGACAAAATCTCGGGTTCCCACGTCCAGGCCGCTGATTACCTGTCCCACAGTGCCGATGGTCTGGAGCAATCCCCAAAAAGTGCCTAAAAGCCCCAGGAACACCAGTAGACCGATCATATATTTGGAGATTTCCCTGGACTCATCCAAATGACCTCGTATCCCGTCCAGGACCGTGTTAAGGGACAGGGCAGACAAGCGGAATCGGTCCCGGTGAATCGCTTCCAGATGTTTGGCAAGGGGAGAAAGCAGTGCTGGTGGTTCAGTAACAGACAGGCCCAGATCACCGGTGCGAAAAATTTTAATCCACTTGATTTCAGGTTCCAGCCTCTGGATCTGGTAGATATTAATGCCAATGCCCACACAAAGAGCTGCAAAGATAAGAAGATTAAACCCCCAGTTAGCCATGAATGCAGCTTTAAGGGGTGTCAACAGGAGAACACATATGCCTGCCACAACCAGAAGGTAAAGAATTGTCAGAAAAAGATAATGCCTGGGATTTGTCATAAGGGACCCGCCTCCTTCTTCAATATATTGTCAAAAAATACGTTTCCTAAACGCGTTTTTCAATCCTTTTGATTAACGTATTGAAAACATGTGTTGTTTTGGTGTATCTACTGTCATTGTATGGAAATTGTCAAGGGTTAGGATAAGATGAGACAGCAGGCTGTTAATCAAATTTGATATGATAAGTAGTGCCTGGACAGAGTCTCAAATTAATTAGAGAAGTCATGATGTTTCCTTGAAAATAAAAAAGCTCTCAGCAAAACGCTGAAAGCCTTATTATTTCAAGTGGCGTCCCCAAGGGGATTCGAACCCCTGTCGCCGCCGTGAAAGGGCGGTGTCCTGGACCAGGCTAGACGATGGGGACGCAATGTCTTTTTTTGGTGGTGGGCCGTGCTGGGCTCGAACCAGCGACTCTCTCCTTAAAAGGGAGATACTCTGCCAACTGAGTTAACGGCCCAAAACCAATTAAAAAACTTAGATTATTTATATGATTTTAAAAAAAATGTCAATAGTTTTTTAAACATTGTATTATTTTTTTAAATAAAAGGTATTTCTAAAAATCAACCCAGTAACTCTTGATCTGCTATTTTTAAGAATGCTTTTACGACTTCAGGATCAAATTGTGTGCCTGAATTTTCATTTATGATGCCAAAAATTTCATTTTTCCCCATTTTTTTTCTATATGCCCTGTCAGAATCAATGGCATCAAATGAATCTGCAACACATAAAATCCTGGAAAGTCTGGGGATTTCATCCCCTTTTAATCCATCAGGATAGCCTTTACCATCAAACCGTTCATGGTGATGGCGGATAATCACCATTTCCCGATCCCACAGTCCCAATTTACTAATGATATCCGCACCAATCACCGGATGTTCTTTAATCTTTTTATATTCTTCAGCCGACAGCTGGCTGCTCTTTAGAAGGATGTCGTCCCTGATGCCTATTTTGCCTATATCGTGAAGACTTCCTGCAAAACGAATAATATCCAGTTCTTCATCTGTACAGCCCATTTCCTCGGCAATCATATGAGCATATTTTGCAACTCTTGTCGAATGTTTTCTAGTATACAGATCCCTTACCTCAAGTGCAGTTACAAATGCATAGAGCGTTGAAAAAAGATTGTCATAAATATTTTCATATAATGCAATATTTTCAATAGCAGAGGAAGCCTTCTGTGAGATAAAGCTCATATAGTAAATATCTTTTTCATTAAAGTACTTATCTTTGCTAAAAGAAAAAGCGCTGGCAATACCGAAAATATTGTCCCTTATTTTCACCGGTACAACCATTAATGAATGAACCACATCATCAAGGTGTTTATTTTTCACGGCCTCTGAAATCAGGCAGGGGTTGTGATCCTTTTTCAGGATATCAAGGATGAACTTATTAGCAGCTTTTGAAAGATCTTTTCCAAATAATGAATGAACCGTTTCATTTTCAATACCACAATCAGCACTGGCAACAAGCGCCAGGGATTTATCCTGATCAGAATATATATGAAAAAAAACTTTATCTGCCTTTAATTCCTCAACCCCCAAATCAACAACTTTATTAAAAATACCATAACTTGAATCAGCTGATGAAAAGTCCTCCATCACCCGGTTCAATATATTTACTTCTTGGACCCTTTCAAGCAACTCATTATTCAGTTTTTTTAACCGTTCCCGGCGTTCAACCTCTTCTTTTAAAATCAGGTTCTCAACAAAGAGTTCACGTTCCCTTAAAATTCTTACAAGTGTCAGCTCCATTTGTTCAAGGGTAACTGGTTTTATCAAATAATCAATAACACCATTTTTTAATGTCTGTATGGTATTTTCCAATGACGGATATCCTGTCATGACAACTACGGGGAGAGTATTGTCTTTCAGCCTGATTTTTTCAGCCAGGTCCAGCCCATCCATCACCGGCATATTAATATCAGTAAATACACATCCGATTTTTTCCCTGCTCAAAATGTCAAGCGCTTCGATTCCATTTCCGGCTGTATAAACCTCATACCCCTTTTTCTGGAAATATTCTTCAGCGACTTCAAGAATGACATTTTCATCATCAACCATTAAAATTTTAATTGGATCGGTTCTCATCTTTGTCAGTATCAACCTTTTTTTTATTTTCTAGAATGATTATCCAATAATATGTACCTTAACCTTTATATTTTATCAATACAAATAAGCCCTACCCGGGTCAGAAGGGCTGAAACCGTGGATGATTATTTTTCAACACTAACATTTGAGCCTAAAACACTCAGGTTTTGAAAAAATAAAAAATAGGATAAAAAAAGAGCTTTGTATTTTTCCTTGTGCTTTTGTTTAAAATTATTTAATAATTAGCGCATTTAAATCCTTTTCAAAGGCAAGGCAGGAGAAATCAAATGGATCTTAGGGATATTTGCCCTGAAAAACTGCTTACAGCACAACAGAGCGTAAAAAAAATAAAAAATGGATCAAGGGTGTTTATCGGCACAGGATGTGGTGAGCCCCAGAGATTGATAAAAGCCATGGTAGAAGATCTATCCATTCAGGATATTGTCATTTATCAAATGCTTTCAGCGACCCTTTCCAACTATGTCAATGATGAAAATTTTCTTTCAAGATTCTCCATAAAACTGTTTTTCATTTCCCCTTTAATGCGGCAAGCTGCCTTTGAAGGAAAAATCGATTATATTCCTGTTTATCTTTCACAGATTCCTGAAATTTTTGCAAACCATGAAATCGGCCTTGATGTTGCCCTGATACAGGTCAGCCCGCCGGACGATCACGGATATTGCAGTTTAGGCATCTCCGTTGACATCACCCTTTCCGGAATGCAAAATGCAGATATTGTCATTGCCCAGATCAACCAGGAGATGCCCAGAACATGGGGGGACAGCAATATACACATTGATGAAATTGATTATTTTGTAGAGCATAATGAACCCATACTTGAATCTCTCCCTGAAATGAAAAATCAAAAGGTCATTGAAAGAATCGGTCATTATGTCAACATGCTTGTGGATGACGGAGCAACGCTGCAAATTGGATTTGGCCATCTGCCCGATGCCATTGTTCCCTATCTTTCCGACAAAAAAGATCTGGGTATCCACACACAGGTTATAACAGATGGGCTGTTACCTTTGTTTAAAAAGAAAGTCATCACCAACAAAAAAAAATCATACCTCCCGAACAGAGTGGTTGCATCATTGTGTATGGGTTCTAAAAAATTATATGATTATGTTGACAACAATCCGGAATTTTATTTTAAATCTTCGGAATTTGTAAATGATCCCAATGTCATTGCAAAAAATGATAATTTTATTTCCATCAGTTCCGCTCTTGAAGTGGATCTGACAGGCCAGGCATGTACAGATTCAAAAGGATATCTTTTTTACAGCGGCATGGGCGACCAGGTTGATTTTATCAGGGGGTCAACCATGTCAAAGGGTGGTTTTTCCATTATTATTATTCCTTCCACTGCTCAAAATGGCAAGGTTTCAAGAATCGTCCCCCATTTAAGTGAAGGCGCCGGTGTTGCAACCACCAGGGGAGATATTGATATCATTGTGACCGAGTATGGCATTGCTGAAATGCGGGGAAAAAGCATCTATCAGCGGGTGATGGAACTTGCCAGGATTACTCACCCCAAATTTAGAAAAAATCTCATAGAAGAAGCCAAGAAAAGACATTATATATTCCCGGATCAGCTTCCGCCGACAACACAGGATCTTCTGTTTCTGGATCAATACCTTTATTCAAAAAAACTTACAAATGGGAAAAACATTGATTTCAGGCCGCTTTTACCGTCTGATGAGTTTGAATCCAGGCATTTTTATTATTCTTTGCAGGAAGACTCTATTTACTATAGATTTTTTAATAAACGAAAAGTTTTCTCAAGGGACATGCTTCAAAAACAATGGGCCCAGGTTGATTATCGAAGAAACATGACCATCATCGGACTGATGCAGTTGGGCAAACGAAAACAGATTGTGGCCATTGGCTCCTATGCTGAAGCAGATACTGATTCTGCTGAAGTGGCATTTCTTGTTAAGGAAAAACTTCATGGAATGGGAATTGGATCATACCTCCTTGAAATCCTTGAAATAATTGCAAAGGAAAATAATTATAAACAATTTGTTGCAATGGTTCTTGCTGAAAACAGAAAAATGCTCAAGGTCTTCCAAAAAAAATATCCATCTGCAAAATTCTTAAGAAGCGGTAGCGGTGAAGTGGAGGTTGAAATGCCTTTTAAAGCACCTGAAGACAAATAGTTAAGGCAATATCCTGGTATTATATATTTCTATTTCTTTTTTGAATTCAGTTCTGGAAAATCCCAATAAAAATATTCTTTATTTCCTTGATCCATTGAATTTTCCTGTTTGGAAATTTCAATTTGTCTTAATTCAATTCGCCTGATTTTACCGCTCATGGTTTTGGGAACTTCAGGAACAAATTCTATGATTCTTGGAATCTTAAATTTTGGTAAAATAGTGATGGTATGTTTAAAAAGTTCCAGCGCAAGTTCCCTGGAAGCCAGATAACTTGGATTTAAAATCACATAGGCTTTTACAAGCTGGTATCGATTCGGGTCTGGAGAACCGACGACTGCCGCTTCTGCCACGGCAGGATATTCCACAAGGGCACTTTCAACTTCAAAGGGACCGATCCTGTAATCCGAAGACTTAATCACATCATCGGCTCTTCCCTCAAACCACCAATACCCGTCTTCATCAAAGGATGCCCGGTCTCCGGTATAATAATAATTATCAACAAATACTGAACTCATTTTTTCAGGACTGCCAATATACTCTGAAAAAAGGCCAATGGGCCGCCATTGATCCAGTTTTACTACAATATGGCCTGCCTGACCTGCTTCAATGATCTCATTGCCTTCATTATCGGCCAATGCCACATCATACATAAAAGAAGGATATCCAAAAGACCCGGGCCTTATTTTCCCTTTCATCCAGGGAGGATTTCCAATCATGGCTGTGGACTCAGTCTGACCGTAATAGTCCCTTATTTCAATTTTGGTATATTTTTTCCATTTTTCAATCACATCTGGATTCAAAGGTTCCCCAGCACTGATGGACTGGATTAAACAAGACAGGTTAAAAGATTCAAGATTCATATTCACAAACATTCTCCAGGCAGTGGGAGGTGCACAAAAAATCGTCACCCCATGCCTTGAAATAGCATCAAGATATTGTTCTCCGTCCAGAAATGAAAATTTAAATCCGGTTGTTGTGGCCCCGACATTAAAAGGCGCAAAAAAACTGGACCATGCCCATTTTGACCATCCTGCGGCGCTCAGGTTATGATGAACATCATCAGGCTTTATGCCAATCATCACTGTGGTTGACAAATGTCCCACAGGGTATGATACTGCTGTGTGTCCGACTCTTTTGGGAAGACCGGTTGTTCCCGAGGTGAAAAAGCAGAAAAGCGTATCTTCGGATCTTGTCTTTGCAGCCTTAGCATCAGTGGGTTCATTTTCAACCACGTCAAAAGATATCCAGCCTGTCTTTTGTCCTAATACCAGTTTGAGTTTGGGCTCAATATTGGTTTCTTTTAGAGCTTTATCAATCAGACATGCAGAATCCTCATCTGCCATGATAACCTTGGGACAATAAGTTTCAAACCTAAATTCCAATTCTCTTTGAGTCATTGTAATTGCTGTTGGGACGCAGACCATTCCTGCTTTAATGCAGGCAAGGCTGGCAAACCAGCTTTCAGGTAAAACAGGATTCATCATATAAAGATTATCCCCTTTTTCAAGGCCTGATTTATGAAGAAAGTTTATCAGCTGATTTGCTTTTTTTAATAAGGTTCCATAGGAATACGTTTTGGTCTCAAGCGTATCTATATCTGTCCAGATTAAAGCTTTTTTATCTGGATTCCCTTTGACATGAAGGTCTTCAAATATTTCTGAAGCCCAATTAAAATATTCAGGCAATTCCATTGCATTTAAACGGCCAAACAATTTTTTTGCGCAATCTTCTTTTTCCAAGGTTTCTTCCATCATATTTAATAGGATAACCTCTTTGAAAAGCTCTTTCATACCTTTAAAACACTCCTTGCAATCTGTTTTAATGTTATATAAGCTAAGACCAAAATACATGGTGTGTATAATTTATCACCATAATGTTTGTCAAAGTTTTTTTCTGACTTTGTATTAATTTAACATAATAACTCAAAATAAATTTCCCTATATGACAAAAAACAATACCACAATAATACTTGCCCCTCTTCAGGGGTTTACAGATGTAACATTTCGAAATGTATTTTCAGATCATTTTTCAGGTGTGGATGAGGCTGTTGCACCGTTTATTTCAACCATGGGCCAAATGCGGTTAAAGCCTTCCAGGATAAAAGATGTGGATCCTGAAAATAATAAAAAATTGTTTGTAGTCCCTCAAATTCTTGGGAATGTTGCAAAAGATTTTATCTTCCTTGCGGATCACCTTTATGAAATGGGTCATAAAAAAATAAACTGGAACCTGGGATGCCCTCATTCAAAAATCGCAAAAAAAAATAGAGGGTCAGGTCTTTTAATGTATCCTGATAAAATTGATGCCTTTCTGGACACTATTCTACCCAAAATTTCCAATACACTTTCCATAAAATTAAGATTAGGCAGAAAATCAAAAGATGAAATTTTCAATCTTTTGCCTATCTTAAATAAATATCCCTTAGATGAAATCATTCTTCACCCTAGAACCGGAATCCAGATGTATGAGGGGACATCAGATCATGACGCGTTTGAGAAAGCCCTTTTATGCAGCCGGCACGCGCTCACTTATAACGGGGATATCACAGATTTAAATACCTTTCACATTGTTCAAAAAAAATTCCCCTATATAATACGATTCATGATTGGACGGGGACTTCTTTCTAATCCATTCCTTGCAGAGGATATAAAAGGTGTTCTTGTAAATAAAAATCAAATTGACCGGTTAAAAAAATTTCATGATGATCTTTTTGACAATTATCAAACCATATTCTCAGGACCTGCCCATTTAACCGGACGAATGAAAGGATTCTGGAGATACCTTGGACCTTCGTTCAAGGATAGCAGGAAACAACTTAAAAAAATATTAAAAGCTGATTCAATCACCAAATATCAGGACATGGTTGAAGCTTTTTTTAAAACTGAACCTGAATTTATTAAAAAATAGGTGTTTTTACCTATTGAAAAACCATTGCTTTTTTTATTATATATTGAGTCTTTGAAAATTTTTAATTCGGGTTAATAATATGGGGAGAATAAATGAACAAGCTTAAATTGATTGAAACTCTTAAAAACAGATGCTCTCTGACGCAAAAGGAAGCAATAGACCTTGTCAATTTATTTTTTTCAGAAATTGCAAAAGCTCTGGCAAAGGGAGACCGGGTCGAAATTAGAGGGTTATGGGCCTTTCACTTGAAAAGATATCAATCCTATACCGGCAGGAATCCAAAAACCGGAGAAATTGTTCATGTTGCTTCTAAAAAACTTCCATTTTTTAAATGCGGTAAAGACTTAAAAGAAAGGGTCGATTACCCCGCCAATTAATCCTATCATCTTGTTATTTTTCCTTTTTTCACAGAAAACCGGGAATCAACACTTGCATATTTATAATATTTATTTAATATATGAACCAGGTTTACATCTGTTGATTTTTCAATTAACTAATGTAACTAGCGTTTAAAATTAACCTTTTCGCAAATATAATTTTGGAGGAATAAAAATGGTTGAACCAGCAAAGAATATTCTTTTTGCATCTGATCTTTCTGCTAATATGAAACAGGTTTTTGAGCATGCTGCGTTTCTGGCCGTCTGCCAGAGTGCCAATATCATCGTCATCCATGTAATGGAAGAAAGCCCCCGCTCTGAAAAGCGAATTCAAATGGCATTTGGTGAACAATTATATAAAAATTTGAAATCAGAGCATATAAGCCAGGCAAGAAACATCCTGATAGGAAAAAATGTTGATGCCTTGAAAATTCGTCAAGCCATTGCCGGTTTTTTTGAAGAAACCGGGCAAAACAAAGAGCCCTCTGAAAATAATTCCCTGATTTCAAAAATTCTGGTGGCTGAAGGTCGTTCCATTGCTGATGAAATAACATCCACGGCTATAGAAGAAGACTGCGACTTGATCGTTATAGGGTGCAAACAGCAAGGACTGCTGGCAGAAGCCATGGGAAATAATGTGGTCAGAAAGGTTTTGAAACGATCCAGTGTCCCGGTTTTTGTTGTTCCTTTTGAGGGTGAATAGGGTCTATTGAAAACAGATTTTTTTAATATGGGAAAGGTATGGATCCATTCCTTTTAGAAAAATATCATTATGATTTGCCCCTTTGATCTCTAGAAGTGTTTTATCGCTTGAACCACATGCATCAAAGAGTGCCTGACCATCTGAAAAAGGGATAATGTGATCAAACTGAGCATGGATCAAAAGAAAAGGTTTTGAAAATGTCTTAATTTTATCGATATTTTCAAAACCATGTTCTTCCATAAAACCAATGGCTTCAAGATTAATACCAAGCTTTTTCAGCAAGGGGACAACCCAGGCAAACCCGCTTTCAATAATAAGACATTTAAAATCATTTGCCCGGGTGCTGCAAAGTTCAATTGCAGAGGCGCTACCCAAAGATCTTCCCATAACACACAAAGAACCCGTCAATTTCATGTTTGCCATATACGCCCGGACAAAATTAAAAATACTAAGGCAATCCTTCATCATTGATGTGACAGATGCCGTGCCGGTTGATCTTCCATATCCACGGTAATCCACCACAAAAAAATTTAACCCTTTATCATTAAACAGGCATCCTATATCATCATAGTCTGATACAATTTCTCCATTGCCATGGAAAAAAAGAACCACAGGTGCATCATTCTTAACAAAATGAAACGACGCACCCACCTGAACGCCTCCATCGACCGGGATCATTATATCATCCCGGTTATTTCTTGCCTGCCTTAAGCTGTCTTCAAGCCGCGGATGGAAAAGATGCCTCAACACAAGAGGCTGATCCAAAATAGATAAGTTTTTAAAGGACTGTTGCATCATACCGCCCTCCTTTTTTTGGGGGAATCATTCGTTATCTTTTGTCTTTGCCTTGTTCTTTGCCTCTTGCAAAGGTCACACCTATTCCAAAACCTGAAAGAACAGCACCCATTAACATTGTTTGTTTAAAACTGCTCATAAAAAAAGGCTCCATTACCGGCAAATAATTTTCAAGGGTTGAGCCATTTGTAAGCGTTGAAAAAGAAGTGGTAAAAATCAAACCAGCCAGGGCCACCCCAATCACCATACCGATATTCCTGGCTGTAGCGACAGCTCCTGAGGCGATTCCACGTCTTGATGATTGGACACAACTCATTATGGCTGTATTATTGGGAGGCACAAAAAGTGCTGTTCCAATTCCGGCAAGGGCAATCCGCCAGAGAATGGATAAAACATCCATTGACGGGTGAACCGTCATTAATGAAGCAAGAGACAATGTCAAAACACTCATACCGGTCACACATAAGCGTTTTGAACCAAACTTATCATACAGCATTCCAGACACGGGACTGACAACCAAAAGAAATAAAAAAGGAACGATCATGATCAAACCTGTTTTTGATGCTGAAAAACCACATGGATATGTCAGGTAAAACGGCATCATAAAAACAATAACAAAAAGAGCTGCAAATAAAATTGCCGAAGAGATCACAGGGAATACAAACAATTTAATTTTTAAAAGTTCCATATCAAACAAGGGATAGTCTGATCTTGTCTCATTTACCACAAAACCAATACATGCCAGGATAAAAAGCCCTGCAAATGAGAGGGAAAGGATTGAAATTATACCCCACTTAGACATTTGCGTCAAAAAAACAATAAGGCTGGATAAAATAATGATCAATAAAATGCTGCCGGTTTTATCCATGGGTTCTTCTCTTTTCCAGGCTTGTTGAACGCTTTTTAAAACAAACATACCGCCTAAGACGGCAGCAATCCCGATGGGAATATTAATATAAAAAATAAACCGCCAGGAAAAATACTCAAGAAGGACCCCGCCAACAACAGGCCCTGTTGTAAGCCCTGCAGCAACGACAGCGCCCATCATCCCAAGGGCTTTTCCCCGCTCCTGCACAGGGAAGACATCTACAATCAGGGCAGGTGAACATGCCATGAGCATGGATGCCCCACCCCCCTGCAAAGCCCTGGAAATAATTAAAAATTGAGGTGTTCGGGCCATACCGCATAACCAGGACCCTGCCACAAATATAGTAAACCCCAGAACATATATAAGTTTTCTGCCTTTAATATCAGAAAGCCTGCCAAATGTTAAAAGCAAAGAAGAAATAGTTATAAGATAAATTAACACCACCCACTGAATGGTTTGAATATCTGTTTGAAACTCCTGCATCATATAGGGCAGGGCAACATTAACAATACTGGAATCCAAGGTTGACATAAAAATTGAGGTTGCAACAAGAAAAAAAATTTTCCATTTATTTTCATAGAAAGGGGGCATAATTTTAGTCCATTCTTTTCGTTATGGAGAGATTATGTTATATGAAAACTATTGACAAGAAAAATCAAACCAGATGAGGAGTCTATGGCTGCTGTTAATGACATTGTCTTAATCTATCTTGAAGATGCACCCATATCTTTTGCAAGGGTTGAAAGCATACTTCCGGATGCTAAAAAGGACTGGTACCACATCAAATTATTAATGCTCCAGATCCCTTTGCAGGCGGTCACTTGGATTTTAAAAGGTGATTATATAAATGGCAGTGAATTTCATATGAACGGTCAGAAAATGAAACTGGAAAAAATTAAAAGCTCTGGGGAGGACCTGCCATTAAAAAAGCCTGAAAGCCCCAATGATAAAAAAGCTTCAAAAGATATGGGGCCTAAAAAAAAGACCCAGGCCAAAATCATTTCCTTTTCCGACTTAAAAAAGAAAAATGAACCAGAATCCGGATAGAATCTTATCTGCCTCCAGAAGAACGGATATCCCGGCCTTTTACATGGACTGGTTCATGGACCATATCAATCTCGGTTTTTTCAACGTGAAAAATCCCTTCACAAAAACCATCAAAAAAATTGATATATCCAGGGACTCGATTCATTCAATAGTATTCTGGTCAAAAAACTATGATCCCTTGATCAGGAAAAAAGCCGGCGAAAAACTTTTGCAACTGGGATTCAATCTATATTTCAATTTTACAATAAATTCTGAATCCTCTTTGCTTGAGCCAAATCTTCCTCCCTTAAGGAAAAGGCTTGAACAATTAAATAAACTTGCCTGCCTTTTTGGATCCCAAAAAATATCCTGGCGGTTTGACCCTATTTGTTTTTATCAAACCGAACCCCTTGGCCCGATAAAAAATAATCTTTCAGATTTTTCCTTAATTGCACAAGAAGCCTCAAAACTTGGAATTAAAAAATGTGTTACAAGCTTTTTTGATAATTACAGCAAAATCCAAAAAAGACTGAATTTTTTATATAAAAAAAATCATCAGGCTGTTCTTTTTAGTGATCCGCCCATGGATAAAAAGAAACAAGTGATTCATAAAATGGAAAAACATTTGGTTTCAACAAGCCTAACCCTTCATCTGTGTTGCGAAAAAAAAATATTCTCAAGTCTTGATGCTGACACCACAGTATTGGAGAATTCATGTATTGACGGCAAATTGTTAAAAACACTCTTTGGCCGGAACCCTGAAATTAAAAGAGATTTTGGCCAACGCTCAAAACAGGGGTGTAAGTGCACCAAATCAATTGATATAGGATCATATGCTGACCACCCCTGTTTTCATAATTGTCTTTTTTGCTATGCAAACCCTCAAATTGATAACATCATTAAAGAAAACGCGGGCCTCAATGAAAATTAAAAATTTAAAAATTCATGGAAAAACATTTCTAGCTCCCCTTGCAGGAATAACCAACCTGCCCTTCAGACTTCTTGTAAAAGAATGCGGCTGTGCTGTTGTCTGTTCTGAAATGGTCAGTGCAAAGGGAATTTTTTATAATTCTGAAAAAACCCTCACTCTTTTGTCTTCAAAAAAAGAAGAGCAGCCCCTGTCGGTTCAATTGTTCGGATCTGATCCCGATTCCATGGCAAAAGGTGCGAAAGTTATACAGGATCTGAACATAGCCAGTATTATCGATATTAATTTTGGCTGTAGTGTAAAAAAAATTGTGAAGCAGGGGGCTGGAATTGCATTGATGAGAGAACCTAAACTCAGTGAAATAATTTTAACCGCAGTCCGAAAGGCAATTGATCTGCCTTTGACCATAAAAATACGCTCTGGCTGGGACCCTTCCGGTCAACAGGCGTTTGAAATTGCGCGTATCGCCCAGGATACCGGGGTTGATGCCATTACTATGCACCCCAGAACTGCAAACCAGGGATTTAAAGGCAAGGCAAACTGGGATTTAATCAAAGCATTAAAACAGCAATTGTCCATTCCTGTTATTGGTAATGGTGACATTAACACGGTTGAAGATGCCCAAAAGATGATCGAGCTTACCGGATGTGATGCAGTCATGGTGGGTCGTGCTGCCATGAAAAATCCTTTTATCCTTTCCCAGATCGATGATTTCCTCGAAACCGGATCTTATAAAACCCCTTCACATTGCGAAATATTCAGAACAATGGAGCGGTTGACTCAGATGTATGTGGCTTATTTTGGTGAAAAGCCTGCCTGTCGAATGCTTCGGAGCAGGCTTTCATGGTTTGTAAAAGGCTTGCCCGGATGTTCTGCATTCAGGACTAAACTATCCGGCATCCATTCAAAAAATCATGTCCTGGATCTCATCAACGAGTTTGAAGTCGATATCGCATGATTTTTTTTATTCTTTTTCATAAACAGCTGTTGCCACCGAGCTGACCCCCCCCCTTGGGGTGAATTCGCCGGTGACCTCCATTCTCAAGGGTTTTAAAACCTGAACCAGGTCATCCAGAATCCTGTTGACCACGTGCTCATAAAACATACCAACGTTTCTAAATTGCAATAGATAATATTTTAATGATTTGAGTTCAACAATGGTTTCATCCGGTCTGTACTTTATCGTGATACAACCATTATCCGGCAGGCCTGTCATCGGGCATACCGATGTATATTCCGGTTGCCTGATGATGATATCAATACTTCGTTTGGATTTATAGGCATATGGTATGGCCATTAAAAGATCTGTCTTTACAATACTTGGATCTTCAATTTTATAGGGGATCTTATAGGTTTTATTTTCAATCATGCTGATTTTGTCCTTATTATTCATAAAAATTATCAAATAATAAATTTTATCATAAAGGACATTCAGTTTCAAACGAATAAAAACAGCGAAAAGGCGCATTTGTGTCGCCATTTGCCAAATCGTAAAAAAGTTCGTAAAAAAGCTTGACAAGTATCCCCAAAAAAAGGATAAGTAGATAATCGAAATATTATGCTGACGATTAAAGGACGTTTCGAAATTTTCTTTAAAAATTACTGAGTCGAAAAAACAAGCACTTTAGTCAAGTTTAATAACACCATCTTTGTTATTTTTAAATTATCCCAAGGAGGATATGAACTAAATGAACGATTTTTTACAAAGCCTTCGTAATGGCCAGGCTGAAAAACCACGCACACCCAAAACGCGCAAAAATACTGATAATTCCTATCATTATACCAGCAACCCCAGGTTTCATTCTTATGGCGGATACCAGAATAATAGAAGCAATGGAATGAAAAGGCCTCCGGCTCAAAATCAGGCTGGGAATCAACTTCCCACGGAAGAGACCTCAATAACATCCATGCTGACAGAAGCAATTGATAACCTAAGCAGCTATGTTGAAACCCTGGCAAAAAGTCAGGATTACCTGATCAGTATCCAGGAAAGAACGGCAGATATGATAGAACGCCAGGCCATTGCCATTGAAAGAATTGTAGATCACCTGAATATCGCTCCGGTACAAGAAAAAGAGCCCCAGAGAGATAATGCCCCAGAAGAAATTTTTGAACTTCATAATGTCATCTCCCAAAAGCCAGGACTTGTCGTCACTGAACCCCTGGAAAATATCGAACTGGTTAAAACAATTGTCGAAACGGTTAAATCACGTGTTGAGAACATTGATCCTAAAAAACCTGTCCTTCGAAAAAGAAAGAAAATAGTGGTAAAAAAGGCTGAAGAAATGGTTTCAACTGACAACAAACTTCTCAGTCGTGAGGCTGTCATGGATATTATCCACAGCATGAGAGCCAAAGGCGATACATTTGACATGGTTGCAAGCCGTTTGGTTGAATTAGGCCAACCCACATTCTCCGGGCGTGGAGAATGGCACGCACAGACCATTCACAGGCTCTGCAACAAAAAATAAACCGGTTTTAATTTAAAACAATAAACAGCAGACAAGAAAAATTCTTCTCTGCTGTTTATTGTTTTATAAAAGCCATATACTCTTCCCATTCCCAGGGAAGGAGCTGATTTTTTTTTGTATTACATTCTTTGCAGCAAGGCACAACATTAAATTTTTCCGACTTCCCACCACGGGCTAAAGGAATGATATGATCCATGGTAAGTTCTTTCGGCAAAAAATTATTTTTACAATACTGACAAATTCCCAAAGAACGTTTCCGCTTCCACCATTGACTGGATCGCAGTTTCCTTGCTTTGTCCCGTTCTTTTTTTAAGAACGATTCCTCTGGGAGAGTAAAAAACTGATCCATGGCTTAGTAACCGAATTCGTCCAAAATCCTTTTATTATCGACCCAGTTCTTTGTCACTTTTACAAACAATTTTAGCAACACCTTTTGCCCGGTCATTTGCTCAATATCTTTTCTTGCTTTTGTTCCTATTTGTGACAGCATGGACCCTTTTTTTCCAATAATGATACCCTTTTGAGAATCCCTGATGACATGAATACTGGCATGGATGACGATCAGCTTTTTTTCCACTTCAAAGGAATCCACAGTCACCGCACTAGAATAAGGGATCTCCATCCCTGTTAATCTAAATACTTTTTCCCGGATAATCTCTTTCACCATAAATTTTTCCGACACATCAGTAAATGTCTCTTCAGGGAACAACCTGGGACCTTTTGCCAATAATCCTTCGACTTCTTCAAGTATGTTTTTTACCTGAATATTATTTTTAGCTGAAATCGGAATAATGGCTTTAAAGTCATGCAATTGTTGAAATTCCTCAACAAGCGTATAGATCTGTGCCTTTTTAACCAGATCAATTTTATTCAACGCAAGAACAATTATCTTAGAAGTTTTTTTAAATTGCGATATGATCAGTTTCTCTGCTGAATAATTTCTGGATGAAGCGTCTACCATAAACAGAACCACATCTACATCTTCCAGGGCCAGCATGGCCTGAGCAACAATTCTTTTGTTTAACAGGGTTGTACTCTTATGAATCCCCGGCGTATCAATGAAAATGATCTGGGATTTTGGACTGTTAACAATACCAAGGATTCTATCCCGGGTCGTCTGTGGTTTTTTGGAGGTAATGGAAATTTTCTGACCCAGAACCTGGTTGAGCAATGTGGATTTTCCTGCGTTGGGAGCACCGATGATTCCGACAAATCCTGATCGGAAGTTATTTTCATTTTTCTTATTCATTATACACTCCCATTAAATTCTCAATTTCCCCTAAAATAGTATCTCTTCCCATTTTTGTCCTAGTTGAAAAGAGAATAACATTGTTCTTTTCCCGGTTCATTTGGGAACAAATGGATAAAAGCCTTTTCTGCTGCCCTGTTTTTGACAATTTATCAGACTTTGTTAAAACCACCAAATATGGTATTTCATGGGCTTCCAGCCATTCCATCATATCAAATTCTTCTTTTTCCGGATCTCTTCGAATATCTATCAATAGAATCAACCCCAAAAGACTTTTGCGCACCGAAAGATACAGATTAACCATTGGCTGCCATTGAGACCTGATTTTTTTTGACACTTTTGCATAGCCATACCCTGGAAGATCCACAAAAGAAAGATTTTCATTGATCAGAAAAAAATTGATCAGCTGGGTACATCCCGGTTTTGAACTTGTCTTCACCATATCTTTTCTCTGGATCAATGTATTGATCAAAGAGGATTTCCCCACATTGGACCGGCCTGCAAATGCGATTTCCGGGAAATCATATTCAGGGTACTGGGATGGTTTAACAGCACTTTTAATAAAGTCTACGGTTTTAATTATCATTATAGCTCTTTTAAGTATCCTTCCATTCGGTCAAGGCCAATTTTAAGGTTCTCCAGGGAATTTGCATAGGAAAACCGCAAATACCCTTCCCCGTTTTCCCCAAAATCAATGCCCGGAGTAACCCCGACATGGGCTTTTTCCAGAATATCAAAGGCAAGGGCATATGAATCCATTGAAATATGTTTTACATTGGCAAATACATAAAATGCGCCTGTTGGCTCAATAGTAATACCAAGCCCCATCTGTTTTAATCTTTCCAAGACATAGATACGGCGTTTATTGTAAGTCTCTCTCATAATCCGGGTTTCTTTATGGGCGCCCTTTAAGGCTGCAGCACCGGCAAGCTGGACAACAGAATTTGCACATATGAAAAAATTCTGTTGAAGAATCTGTAAGGCCCTGATAAATTCAGGCGGCGCTATCAAATATCCAAGACGCAGGCCCGTCATGGCAAAAAGTTTTGAAAACCCATTCAATACAAAAGCCTTATCTGTAAATTCATAGATTGAATGCTCTTTGCCTTCATACACAAGTCCATGATAAATTTCATCTGAAATAACATAAAGATTGTTAGCCTCTGCAATATCCACAATCTGCTGCATTCTTTCTTTGGGAATGACGTTTCCCGTTGGATTGGAAGGGGAATTGATGAATATCCCACGGGTTTTAGATGTGATTTTCTCTTTTATTGCCTCAGGAGTATAAACAAACCCTTCCTCTTCAAACACCGGCACTGTCACCGGAACCCCCTGAACATAATTGATAAAATTTGCATAGCAGGCATAATGGGGATCGGAAATAATAATTTCATCTCCGGGGTTTACAAGGGCGGAAAACAACAGCAGCATGGCAGGAGAAGTGCCCGAGGTCACCAGGACCTGACCCGGATTAATGAAGGTGTTATAGGTTGTTTTATGATACTCACTGATGGCCTCCCTCAACAGGATATCGCCAAGGCTGTGGGTATAGTGTGTCTTATTTTCCGCAAAAGCTTTGATACTGATCTTATTGACGCATTCTGGCACATTAAAATCAGGCTCCCCGATTTCCATATGAATGACATCAATACCAGAGGCTTCCATTTTATGAATCTTTTCCATGATCTCCATAACAATGAAAGGTGTTATCTTTTCACATCTGTCTGCGGGTTTCATTTAAAGCACCTTGTTTAAAGGATATTCAATAATTCCTTCTGCCCCAGCTTTTAAGAGTTTTGGAATCAAATCCCTGACCAGTCCAGTATCAATAATGGTTTCCACGGAATACCAGTCGGATTGATATAAGGGCGCTATGGTGGGTGCATTAAGGCTTGGTAGAAGAGACACAACCTTTGCAATTTTATTTTCAGGCACATTCATTTTTATTCCCACCAGCTTACCAGCAAGCAAAGCTGCCTGCAACAACATGGCGATCTGTTCAATTTTCTCTCTTTTCACAGGATTTTCCCAGGCTGTCTTATTTGCAATCAACTGGGTATTGGTTTCCATGACTTCATGGATCACCCTTAAGTTATGAGCCCTTATGGTACTTTCGGTTTCCGTGATCTCCACAATGGCATCTGCAAGCCCTGAGACAATCTTGGCTTCTGTAGCACCCCAGGAAAATTTCACGTTTACATCAATATTCCGGTCTTCAAAAAACTGTTTTGTAAACTTTAAAAGCTCTGTGGAGATAGTTTTCCCTGCCAGGTCCTCAAGGGTTTTTATGGGAGAATCATTGGCAACGGCAATCACCCATCTTGCAGGGCGGGCACTGACCTTGGAATAGATCAAATCAGCCACCACATGGACATCGGATCCATGCTCGGCAATCCAGTCAAGGCCGGTCAATCCGGCATCGATAACCCCGCTTTCAACATTGATGGACATTTCCTGGGCACGGCACAGGGCGCATTCAATGGATTCATCATTTATATCAGGGAAATAACTTCTTCCTTCCACATTGATTTTCCACCCGGATTTGTTAAAAAGATTTATGGTTGCATTCTGAAGGCTTCCCGTTGGAATCCCTAATTTCAATATTTTTTCCATTATTTATATACCTTTTTTGGATCAAAAATTTTTGATTCCACTACTTTTAACTCATTTTCAACGAGTTTTGAAAAAAAACAGCTTTTATACCCTTTGTGACATGCTGCATCACCTGTCTGGTCTACCTTTAAAAGGATGGTATCATTGTCACAATCCACCCGGATTTCTTTTACATACTGCACATGACCGGAAGTTTCCCCTTTTTTCCACAATACTTTCCTTGATCTGCTGTAGTATGTGGCTTTTCCACTCTTCATTGTTTCATCAAAGGCCTGTTCATTCATATAGGCAAGCATCAGGACTTCATTGGTTTTATAATCCTGTGCAATGGCGGGAATCAATCCATTGTTTTTTTTAAAATCAAGCTCAAAATCAAGTTTTCCCATTACATCCAGTAACTCCCTTAAAAATAATAATCAAATTTTGATCAAATAACCGATATTGTTAAAAAAGTCAAATTTTAAAACCCTGGAACCCTGGATCGTTATGTTATCCTTTAATGTTGCTATTAAATCAGGAATATTATATTCCGATTGAAAGTCAATTCAGATATAAAATTTCTTATTTTTAAAGCATTTTATTGGTATAAAACTGCGCTGAATAAATAATATCTCTTTAAATTCAATAAATTATAATAAATGGCATGTTTTATGCTATGTGATTGCTCATGATAATTACTGACACTTTACAAAAGGGGATTGAAGTGAACTGGAAATTTTGGGAAAAAAAGAAGACTGATCTTACCGTTAAACCAGCCAAAGCACAATCTAAACCAAAGGATCTTCCCCAGGACGTTGGAAAGTATCTGGTTGTTAAATTGGGATATGACCCGGATTGGGTGTGGGTACTTAAATCAGTTGCAATCAAAAAAGAGAACAAAAAAGACTGCTTTGATTTTCGGGCGTTTAATACAGCCACAGCCCATGCCAAGGGTGTAAAAGTAGAAAACTATTTCTCCCTGGAAGCGCACCCTGATCTGGTTTTGTTTGACGGTTGGTATGATAAGAACAGCAGGCAAGTAGCCGTAAATGATCACTACAAAGAATTGAAAAAGGAGAGTGCTGCCTGAGATCAGCCCGTAACCTTCTTCCCATAAACCTATCCAAGATAGGCACAAACAGCATCCGCACCGGTATCACCATCAATGGCCGATGAAACAATGCCGCCGGCATAGCCTGACCCTTCGCCCAGAGGGAAAAGTCCTTTTATCTGTGGATGCATCCAGGTATCCCTCATCCTGGGAATTCTGACAGGAGAACTGGTCCGGCTTTCCACAGCCAGCAGGGTTGCATCTTGTGTTATATATCCCTTCATCTTCTGGCCAAAAACCTGAAAAGCCTGTTTCAAGGCACCTGAAATATGAGGACCCAACACTTCCTGTAATGGATAAGTGACCATTCCCGGAATATAGGATGTTGACGGCAGGGTACAGGAGATCCTGTCCTTTAAGAAATCCGTCAGCCGCTGAGCAGGTGCTGCCTGTGTACTGCCTCCTGCATGAAATGCTCTTTTTTCAGTCTCTTTTTGAAACTCAAGACCTGCAAAGTGTTTGAATTTTTCGTATCCCTGGTATTGAGCCTGCCCAATGGTCACCACAATCCCGGCATTGGCATGGGGCATGTTACGTGCCGAATTGGACATCCCGTTCAATACAAGCTCGCCCGTTGCTGTGGCTGCCGGAATGACCATACCGCCGGGACACATGCAAAAAGAATACACCCCTGTTTTTTCCACCTGGCAGGCCAAAGAATAGCTGGCCGCCGGCAAAAAATGACTATCCTTGTATTTTCCATACTGGATTGCATTAATCAATTCCTGGGAATGCTCCACACGGACCCCCATGGCATAATCCTTGGCTTCCATGAGAATATGGCGTTTGTCCAGGAGCTCATAAATATCCCTGGCAGAATGCCCGGTTGCCAGGATTACAGCATCTGCCAAAAATTCCTGGTTTTCCGTTCTGACCCCCAGAATCTTATTATTCTGTAGAATCAAATCTGTAACCCGTGAGTTAAAATGGATCTGGCCATTGCAATTTTCTATGGTGTTCCGAATGGCTTTTATGATCATGGGCAATTTATTAGAACCGATGTGTGGATGGGCATTGACAAGAATATCCCTGACTGAGCCATGCTGAACCAGTATGGACATAATTTTTTTAACATCCCCACGTTTGGTGGACCGGGTATATAATTTGCCGTCACTATAGGTTCCTGCCCCACCCTCGCCAAAACAAAAATTGGAGTCTGGGTTTACCTGTCCCGCTGCTTGCAGGGTCTTGAGATCAAAACGCCGGCCTTTGACATCTTTACCCCGTTCCAGGACAATGGGGGTCAACCCCCTCTCAATCAATCGCAGGGCTGCAAACAGTCCGGCCGGACCGCTACCGACAATCAAAACTTTTTTCCGCTGTTTTACCCCCTGATAAAAAACCGGACAAAACAGCTCAGTTGCAGCCTCACCTTGATATACAGCCACCTGGACCTGGAAGACAGGCCTCCTGCCCCGGGCATCAACAGATCTTCTTAACACCTGTACTATGTCAATATCCTGAACATCCAGTGCCAGGAGTTTTGCAGCTGATATTTTGATAAATTCCAAGTCATCAAGTTTATCGGGCTGGATTCGAAGCGTTATGGTATGAATCATTCATATCCCTTGTTATGAAGAAAATTAATATTGTAGCATGCCCCCTTCCGGACTGCAATGACAGCAAAATATCCATCCTCTGGGATAATACATGCAAATATGATTTTTTTAAGCCGCTACTTGGGATTACCCTGTTTCGCCGCTCCATAAGTATTGCTATATGATATGTAATCTGATAATAACCATCTGAAAAACCATTAATTTTGTATCATAATTCAGGTTGCCATGGCAAAAAGAAAAAGCAAATCCGACGTATTGAAACAAAGAGGGAAAAAAAAAGAAAAAAACATTTTTCGTTTTCTTTTCAAATGGTTTTTTATGCTATTTCTCCTTTTAATTCTTTTAGGCTGTGCAGGGCTTGCAGGGCTTTACTATTACCTTAGCCAGGATCTGCCAAAAATAAACACCTTAAAGGATTACCGCCCGGCCATAGTTACTGGTGTCTTTTCCGATGATGGAAGAAAAATAGGAGAATTTTACGAGGAAAGAAGGATTGTCATACCTCTTTCTGAAATGCCTGATAACCTTATCAAGGCTTTTGTTTCAGCTGAGGATTCAAGGTTCAGGGAACACCTTGGCATTGATATTATTTCCATAATCAGAGCATCCTTAAAAAATTTCAAGGCCGGCACCATTGTTCAGGGAGGGTCCACCATCACCCAGCAGGTTACAAAATCTTTTTTGCTGACCCCGGAACGGACATACGAGAGGAAAATCAAAGAAGCCATCCTTGCCTACAGGATTGAAAAAAAATTTACAAAAGATGAAATTCTTTTTCTTTACCTTAACCAGATATACCTGGGCCATGGGGCCTATGGCGTTGAATCGGCATCTGAGAATTATTTTGGTAAACATACAAAAGACCTGAACCTGGCCGAATGTTCAATGCTTGCAGGTCTGCCGCAGGCACCCAGCAGATATTCCCCCTTCAAGTTTCCCGACCGTGCAAAACAGCGTCAGATTTATGTCTTGAACCGGATGAAGGAAGACGGTATTATCACAAACCTTGAGGCCACGGAAGCCATTGATCTCAAACTGGATATAAAACCTCGAAAAAACTGGTTCATTGAAAGAGTCCCCTGTTATACCGAGCATGTCAGACGATATGTAGAAAATAATTACGGCAAAGATGCCCTATACAATCAGGGGCTTCAAATCCATACAGCCGTTAATATTGAACTCCAGAAAATAGGGAGAAATGCAGTAAACAAAGGCCTTATTGAGCTTGACCAGCGAACGGGCTATCGAGGCCCATTAAAAAATATCACAGACCTTCAAATAGAAAATTTTTGCGCAGAAATTTCAGACAAAATAGGAAATAAGCCGCTGGAAAAAGGGAGTATTTATGAGGGGGTTGTACTCAGCATTGATGATGAAAATAGTACCACCAATGTCAGAGTAGGAAATTTCCATGGCATCATCAAACTTAAAACCATGACCTGGGCTCGAAAACCTGATCCTGAAATAGCCCAGTATGAAAATAAAATCAAAAAGCCTTCCCAGGTGTTTAAACCCGGAGATATCATTCTGGTTAAAGTGCTCAACGAAATGTCTGAAGATAATAATATAGAGTTCTCCCTGGAACAGGAACCTGTTGCCGAAGCTGCATTATTAAGTATTGAAGCGGAAACAGGCCATGTAAAAACAATGATTGGCGGCCGGGATTACAGGAACAGCCAGTTTAACCGGGCATATCAATCCCGGCGCCAGCCCGGAAGTGCCTTCAAACCTATTATTTATGCTGCTGCCCTTGATAAGGGATATACTGCTGCCACCGTGATCATGGATTCCCCGGTTGTCTACGAAGACACGGAACGTGATTTTATCTGGAAACCACGAAATTATAAAGAAAAATTCTTTGGCCCGACCCTGTTCAGGCAAGCCCTTGTAAAATCAAAGAATGTCATCACCATTAAAATCCTTCAGGATCTGGGGGTAGATTATGTTATTGACTATTCCCGAAGACTTGGCATCACATCGGATATCAGCCGGGATTTGTCCATTGCACTGGGATCATCCGGCCTGTCTTTGCTTGAACTTGTAAATGCCTATTCTGTTTTTTCAAACCTGGGCTACCTGATTGAGCCTGTATTTATTACAAAAATTTTTGATCGTGACGGCAATCTTTTGGAAACCTCTAAACTGATCCGAAAAAAAGTCATTGATATGAGCACAGCTTATATTATGACCAATATAATGGAAAGCGTTGTAAAATCAGGGACCGGCCAGCGGGTTAAAGCCCTTAACCGCCCTGTGGCAGGTAAAACCGGAACAACAAATAACCTGGTTGATGCCTGGTTTTTAGGATATACGCCAGAATACACCACAGGCGTCTGGGTAGGGCTTGACCAGGAAGCCCCCCTTGGAAAAGGAGAGACCGGCTCAAGGGCTGCTAGCCCAATCTGGCTTGAATTTATGGAAAATGCTCTGGAGGGAAAACCAGTCAGAACCTTTAATGTTCCTGAAGGCATTATTTTTGCCAAGATTGATGCCAAAACCGGACTGCTTCCCATAGAAGAATCTGAAAAAACAATATTTGAATGCTTTAAGGAAGGCACCCTGCCGACGGAACATACCCCAAAACCAAATACAGCTTCTGCTTCTGAAGACCTTTTTAAAGAAGGGATTTAGGGGATAAAAAATTTCACTTTGCCACTATCTCTACCTGGTCTATCTGGATCATTTCATCCGGTCGGATCAAAAAATCAAGTTCTGGATACCGCTGGCTCAGCCTTGTTAAATTAATATTCTTATTGCCCCTCAATTGTGATTCTGATTTTGGATGAACCCTTAAAAAAAGTTTTCCGGATTTTACCCCCCCCTGGTATTGATCTATCTTATTACAGACAAGATCATATAAAATCTCAGAAAAAACCAGATGGCCAAAGGCTGGATGCCAGGGGCCTGCAAGCACCATTGATTCATCTTCCATCATGTCGGAAGCCTGAAGCCCCATGCGAATCACTTTGACATCAGCCGTCTTAAATATACCAACCATTTCTTTCACGAGCCCAATAGTTTTTCCAAGACTCAAAGGCGTATATATGCCCTGGCAATACCAGTGTTCCATCAGGCTGCCCTTTAATACCATTAAAGGATAAATTCTTGCAAAATCCGGGGTAAGGTGCGCCACCTTTTTTGTACTTTCAAACAAAGAGGCTTTTGTATCACCCGGCAACCCAACCATGACCTGGACTCCTATTTTAAATGGATATGCCTTCAAAAGGCCTATGGCGTTTATTGTATCCATGCTGGTGTGACCCCTTTTGGATTTTAACAGAACCCCATCGTTCATGGACTGAACACCCAGTTCAACAGTAGATATATTGTAGGGCATTACAAGTTCCAGTGTCTTGCGGGTAATGGTATCCGGTCGGGTGGAAAATCGTATGCCGTCAATTTTTTTTTCCTTAATATAGGGCTGAACCATATCCAGCAATTGGATGATGGTGTCGTGAGGCAGCCCCAAAAAATTACCTCCGAAAAAAGCAAGCTCCACCAGCTCCCGCGTACCTTTATATTGTAAATACTGACTTACAATATGATGAATAGCAATTTTATCCGGCAGACTTGATTTTTGACTTGTAATAATAGATTGATTGCAGAAGGCGCATTGATGAGGACACCCCGAATGGGGAATAAATACAGGGATAACAAGGGGTTTTTTTGCCTGAACCATTAATGAATCCATCAGTCAAACCATCAGGGATTTATTTTTTTTAACATCTTTAAGGCTTTTTTTGCAGAATCCTGCTCTGCGGCTTTTTTTGTTTTCCCAAAACCCCTTGAATGGATATCAAAAATATTTAAGCTGATCTCAAAGGTTTTATCATGGTCAGGGCCGATCTCATTGAGAACTTCATATTGAGGTGTTGTTGCACCATGCTCCTGAACAAATTCCTGCAACATACTTTTATAATCCAGGGTCTCATCATTAGTCAAATTTTTTTCAAGGCTCTCTTTGAAAAGGTCATGTACCAGCCGGTATGTAGTATCAAACCCCGCATCCAGATAAACAGCGGCAATAACGGCTTCATAGGTATCTGATAATATGGAGTTTTTATCAAACCCCCTGGAAAAGGCTTCTCCTTTTCCAAGTCTGACAAACCTGCCAAGATCAATAAGCCTTGCCATATCAGCAAGTGCAGACTCGCTGACAAGGTTGGCTCTTAGCTTTGAAAGTTCCCCTTCATTTTTTGATGGACTTTTTTCCATGAGCAAGTGTCCGATGCATAACCCTAAAACAGCATCTCCTAAAAATTCAAGCCGCTCATTATCACAAAGACATGATTCTTGATTTTCATTTAAATAAGATCTGTGACACAAGGCATTATTTAACAATGATTTATTTTTAAATGAATATCCAATATTATTCTCAAGGATGCGAAAATCTAAATATTTTTCTTTGATTTCTTCCAACTCAAGGGTTAATGCTTTAAACAGAGAATATTCAATATTCAGATTATCTTTACCAGAACCAAGGTGAACGTCTTTATTAAATAATCCATGGAAATCCGAACCTCCAGTCATCATAAGCTTTTTTTGATCTGCAAGGTCTTGATAAAAAGATGTCATTCGATGGTCATGATCTGTATAATATACCTCTATTCCTGCAAGGCCATCGGCCATCAGGACATCAATAAAATTTTCTATTTGATGACTTTTATTGAACCTCAAAAGACCCGGATGCGCCAGGACCGCAATCCCGCCTGCCTGGCGAATCGTTTGAATTGCCTGGTGGCAGGAGACCTTATATTTATCCACATAAGCAGGCTTGTCTTTTCCAAGATATTTGTCAAAGGCTTCTCTAAATGTTTTGACATATCCTTTTTCCATCATAAGCTCTGCAATGTGGGGGCGACCTGTCTGATCCGCACCAAACCGATTCTCAACCTGTTCCATGGTGATATTGAATCCAAGGCTGTTTAATTTTTCAATGATTTTGGGATTTCTTTGGGCACGGGCTATTTTTGCATCATCAAAAATAGCATTAAGGTTTTTATCATAAACACTGAACCCAAACCCCAGCATATGAACGCTTCCCACTTCCCTGAACCCTGATGGCGGCTCACAACTGATTTCAACTCCGGTAATAAATTCAGGAAATGGGGGCAGGGGGTATTTTAAGATTTCCTTAACACCGTCTATGGTATCATGGTCTGTTATCGAAATAGCCTGAACCCCGACCTTTTTGGCCAGGGCCATAATTTCTAAAGGGGAAAAGGACCCGTCTGAAGCTGTAGAATGTACATGAAGATCAATCAATGAACTATCTTGTGCAGGCTAAATTCCGAGAGCCTTCTCCATATCCTCTTCACGGGTTTTACAGTCAATGCATTGGGTGGTAACAGGTCTTGCCTTAATCCGTTGAAGGGAAATATCTTCCCCACAAGCTTCACAGATTCCAAATGTCTCATTTTCGATACGCACAAGTGCTTTTTTTATTTTCTTGATCAATTTATGTTCACGGTCTCTGATACGAAGTTCAAAAGTTCTGTCCGATTCATGGGAGGCTCTGTCCGTTGGATCGGCAAAATTTTCTTTTGGTTTGGTCATACCGGTTACAGTGCCGTCAGCATGGGAAAGGAGCTCTTTAAGCCTATCGGTCAAAAGATTTCTAAAAAAATCTAAATCTTTTTTTTTCATTATATTTGCCCTTTATCTTAAATTACAGGAACATCCAGAACAAAACAATACACTAAAATTAAACAAAATGTAAAGAATTAAATAGCCCAATTCCAGCCAGATATTAAAGCATAGCTCAAACTTTAATTGGCACTTTTGGCTATTCTTCCTCGGGAAGGTCTATATTGAACAATTGGCGTGTGACATTGAGATAAAGGGAATCATCCCTGTGGTCACCGGTATTGCGTAAAAAAAGGATGGGGTCATGAATGGTTCTGGTTGCTATGGCCTGGGTCATGCGTTTTATTGCCTCCATATCTTCTTGAGAAAGGTGTTTCAAATTTAAAAGGGTTTTTTTACATTCAATGTCAACAATGGAAGACATTTTATCGTTCAAAGCCTTAATCGTCGGAACAATGGCAAGGTTTTCCAGCCATTTGCGAAATTTTACGACTGCTTCTTCAATATATCTTTCAGCTTTGACCGTTTCTTTTCCCCTCTGCTCAATATTGGATTCCACAATATTTTTCAAATCATCAATATCATAAACATAGGCATTGGAAATCGTGTTTATTTTAGGATCAATATCCCTTGGAACTGCAATATCAATAAAAAAAAGCGTATTATGATGCCTTTTTTTCATGGCCTGTTTGACCTGGGTCTCGGTCAACACATAATCTGTTGCACCGGTTGAACTGATGATAATATCAACATCCTTTAATGCATCTTCCCTTTCTTCAAACTTGACGGCCAGTCCATTGAATTTAGCAGCAAGATCCACTGCCTTTTTAAAGGTTCGATTTGCGACGATAATTTGCTTCACATTATTGGATAACAGGTGCTCCACTGCCAGTTCCGCCATCTCCCCGGCACCCAGCAGCATGACACTCTTCTGGGATAAGTCTGAAAAAATTTTTTTGGCAAGCTCAATGGCTGCATAGCTGATGGAAACCGCATTATCCCCTATCCCGGTTTCTTTTCTGACTTTTTTTGCAATATTAAAGGCTTTGTGCATCAGTCGATTCAGCATCACACCCGAGGCATTGTTTTCCACGGCAGTCCTATAGGCCTGTTTAACCTGCCCCAAAATCTGGGGTTCGCCTACCACCATTGAATCCAGGCTTGATGCAACCCTAAATAAATGCAGGATCGCTTCGTCTTCCTTATAAACATATAAAGCACTTTTAAATTCAGAAATATCAATTTTTTTATGATGTGAAATAAACTCAATAATTTTATCAACCTGTTCACCCGTTCCAGGGATATATAAAATTTCTGTCCTGTTACAGGTAGAAAAGATAAGGCTTTCTTTAATATCCTTGTCCTGCTTTAATAATTCAAGCGCAGCTATTGTCTCTTCACTGGAAAAAGACAGTTTTTCCCTGAGTTCAACAGGTGCGGTTTTATGATTTATGCCGATTAATATAATTTTTGACATTGTTATTTCTTTATTTTGTAAAGGTTTGGTGATACCCGCCTAACAGCATATTGACCCCAAGGAACGTAAATATAATGATGAAAAATCCGATAATAGTCATTATGGCTGATTTTCTGCCCCGCCACCCCGAATAAAGACGTAGATGCAATAAGGCAGCATACACCAGCCATGTTCCCACAGAGAATACTTCTTTGGGATCCCAGTTCCAAAAGCTGCCCCAGATTACTTTTGCATAAATAAACCCTGTCACAAGTCCGATGGTAAGCAGGGTAAACCCTGTGGTCAAGCAGGTATATCCAACATTATCCAGGAAATCCAATGAGGGTAGTCGTTTGTAAAAAAAACCAGGTCTTTTTGTCTTAATCCCTTTTTCCTGCAATAAGTACAAAATCCCTGCTCCGCATGCCAATGCAAGAGATGCCTCGCCTGTAAACACCAGAACAATGTGGGAATAAAGCCAGAACCCTTTTAAAACAATATTTTTCTCCACCGGCGCTGCCTCTGGCATTATCAATACAATCACCATGATGGCAAATAATAATATTGAAGCAAATACCCCGAGAATTTTAAGATCAAATTTGTACTGGAAAAATAAAAACATGCCGCCCAGAAAGAATGCTGCAAGAGATAAACTCTGGGATAAATTCTGTATAGGCACATGCTGTGTTGCCATGGTGTAAATCATCATACTGATAAAATGAAAAACAACGGCTGTTGAAATAAAACAAAAGGCTATTTTTTGATAGATTTTCTTTTGATTAAATAAAAACAAAATATACCCTGCCATACTGATAAAATAGAGCAGGGTTGTTATCTGCAGCACCATTAGGGCAGTTTGAAGACTCATTCATCACTCCTTAAAGAAACAAGATCTTCATACGTATATCCCTTTCCAAGAACATCGCATAAGACCGCATTTATTTTTATGTCATCATTGGCCTGGATCAACTCAAGGACACCTTTCTCAATAAGGGCATGAAATATTGCTTTATTATCATCTGGAGTACTGCCGGATGATAAAAGCCTTTTTCGAATATTTCCCATCAAAGTCAGGAATTGCGCATACTCAGGACCAAAATGATTTTCAAGCTCCTGTTTGATTCTCTTTGCCATTGCAGGACTTGATCCAGATGTTGAAACAGCCACAATCAGATCCCCCCTGTCCACTATCGAAGGAAGTAGAAAATCACTATTATCCGGGGCATCAGCCACATTACAAAGGATATTGAGCAATGAGGCATCATTTTTTATCTGCCGGTTTAAATCAGCATTATTGGTGGCAGCAAAAACAAAAAACATCCCTTTCACGTCTTTTTTCTCATATTCTTTTTTTTCAAGGCAAATGGATGTTGTGTTTAATCCATCAAACCAGGACGAGAAATGATCACTGATCACTTTTACATTTGCACCGCATTTTTGAAGGGTTGCAGCCTTTCTCGCACCGACCGGACCCCCGCCGACGATAAGACAATCCTTGTCTTTTATATCAAGAAATATGGGATAATATTTCATTGCTGTCCTTTATTTAATGCTATCCCTAAAATCGCCAATTTCCCATCAAACACTATTCAAGCCCTTGTTTGCAAGAATAAACTAATATATATTGCCATAGGCTATTTTACAATAACTAACCTATTTATTTAGTGCCTGACCGAAAACCCCGTGTTTGGGTGAGTTTTCGTTCAAACACTATTTAGGATAATTGACATGATTATTGATACACATACCCATATTTTCCCGGAACAGGTTAAAAAGGATCGTTCCAGATACTTTGACAATGAACCTGAATTCAAACTGCTCTATAATTCGCCAAAAGCAGCTATCTGCAATATTGTTGACTTATTAAAATCAATGGACAGATATCAGGTTGATATCTCGATTATTTGTGGTTTCCCCTGGCGTACCCCTGAATATACAAAGCAAAACAATGACATCATCATTGAATCGGTCAAAAAATATCCGGACAGGATTAAAGGTCTTGCCTGTTTTGATGCAGCCTGGGAGGGTGCCGCAGATGAAGCCCTAAGATGCATTGATGCAGGTCTTTGCGGAGCTGGAGAACTGGCATTCTATCTTTCGGGTATAGATAAAAAAGCTTTGGCCTTTCTTGATCCTGTTATGGCAGTTTTAAGGGAAAAGGGTAATTTGCCCTGCATGATCCACACCAATGAACCTGTCGGGCACAAATATCCCGGGAAAACCCCAATTACCCTGGAACAAATATACACCCTTGCCAAAACCTTTCCTGACAATAAGATCATACTGGCCCACTGGGGAGGGGGAATTTTTTTTTATAACATCATGAAAAAAGAGACAAAAGCTGTTTTAAAAAATATCTGGTATGACACTGCAGCCTCTCCTTTTTTATATGATTCACAAATCTATGATTTTGCCGTTGCTACAGGAGTGGCAGACAAAGTTCTTTTTGGGACCGATTTTCCGTTACTGGCTCCTGACCGGTATTACAAAGATATGGAAAATACCAATATGAGTTCCCTTCAAAAGGCACTAATATTGGGTGGCAATGCTTCGGCCCTGTATCCATAAACCACTTTACCGAAATTTTCCTGCCGAAAGCGAACAATTTGGGATCACAGACACCAAATTGTTCGGTTATTTTTAAATTGACAAAGACCATAAAAGAAGCATTTTTATACATCAAACAGGATTTGACCCGGAGGATTGATCAATATGAAAAAAGACACACACAATTTTATCCAGGAATACAAAGGCCTGGGAGCTTTTGGCCTAGACCGGGAAACTGATGAAGAAACCATCATGTTTTATCTTCAAAAATTTTCTGAAGACTCTTTTTTAAAAGCACTTCTCCCAAGGTTGTCTGACCTGGAACTCGAAGAAATATACCTGTTTATTAATGATAAATTAAAGAGCCATCTTTCTGAAGATGAATATCATAGTCTCTTTCTAAAAGATTGATAACAATTATTGTCATTATTAGTTTGTATTGGTAAGTATATTTCTTTTTTATTCATATTGTTAAATATCTTATTGACTCTCTCCCGATATTAACATATTCCGACCTCATTCCATCAAGCTAATTTTAAATATTTTATGGGGGCCTTGGAAATGAACAGAGCAAAAATTTTTACCTTTATATCAGCACTTATATTCACAATGATCATGACCATCTATGCCCAGGCTGAAACCAAAAGCCTGATGATGGCAACCACCACCAGCACAGATAACACCGGCCTCTTGGATTATCTCATCCCTCACTTTGAAAAAGAAACCGGCATCTCCCTGAAATGGACTGCCACAGGAACCGGTAAGGCATTAAAGCTCGGCCAGAACTGCGATGTTGATGTCCTGCTGGTTCATGCCCCACCCGCAGAAAAAAAATACATTGAAAACGGATATGGAAAAGACAGAAGAGAAATCATGTACAATGATTTTGTTATCATTGGGCCTGAAAGTGATCCGGCCGCTATAAAAGGCAAAAGTATATCTGATGCCTTGCGCGCAATTAAAAACAAACCGGCTGTATTCATGACCCGCGGTGATGACTCCGGTACCCATAAAAAAGAAAAATCTTTATGGAAAGATGCCGGCATTGAACAGCCTGACAAAGAAAACTGGTATGTGCAGACAGGACAGGGAATGCTTGCCACCATCAATGTTGCCCAGGAAAGGGAGGGGTATACAATGACAGACCGGGGCACATACATTAAGTATCAATCTTACAAAGACGGCAATGCGCCCTTAAAGGTTCTGGTGGAGGGGGACGGCATCCTGTTGAATCAATACAGTGTCTTAACCCTTGATCCCAAAAACTGCGCCAATACAAAATATGATCTGGCACTTAAATTTTCAGACTGGATGGCTTCACAAAATGCCCAGAATCTGATAAGAGACTTCAGGCTTCTTGGACAAAAGCTTTTTATACCAAACGCAAAATAATAAAAGGACTTTATGGATTTTATTGTTGCAGGCTTTATCAAAGCCATCGAGCTTCTGATTAGCGGCGACAGCGCAACCTGGACTGCGGTCTGGGCAACTATAAAAGTATCGACGGGCTCCATGCTCTTGAGCATTGGAGCCGGGTTACCCTGCGGCTTTGTTCTTGGATATTTTGACTTTAAAGGGAAAAAGCATTTAAGAACGATTCTTGATACCATGCTTGCCCTTCCAACGGTTTTCATCGGCCTTGCCGTTTACGCATTTATTTCACGACAGGGGCCTTTGGGCGAACTGGGCCTGCTGTTCACTTTGACAGGGATTGCCATCGGCCAGACCATCCTTGCCTTCCCAATTGTAACTGCTATTACTGCCACAACCATTGAAAACATAGACCACGACCTTAAACTCACCCTTGTCTCCCTTGGTGCGGGCAGACGTAATATCATTGCCACCTGTCTTTGGGAAGTCAGATACGGCATTCTGGTAGCAGCGGTCACAGCTTATGGCAGAGTATTAACCGAAGTCGGGATATCCATGATGGTGGGCGGCAATATCAAGTACCACACAAGGACGATTACAACTGCCATTGCCCTTGAAACAAACAAGGGCCAGTTTGCCGATGGCATTGCCCTGGGGCTTGTTCTGATCATGATTGCATTTATTGTAAATCTATCCCTGTCTTTTTTAAGGAAACAATGACAAAAAAAGATCCTGCCTACCATTTAAAAGATATTCAACACTATTATGGGAACACAAAAGTGTTGGATATTGATGACCTAAAAATTGAAAAAGGATCCATCACAGGTCTTATTGGACCCAACGGCAGCGGAAAAAGCACGCTTTTAAAACTATTGGCCTTTGCTCAGAAACCAACCCTGGGGCAAATCTTTTATAAAGGGCGTATGGAATTACCGTTTTCAACATCCATCCGCTCAAAAATAAGTCTTCTGACCCAGAAACCCTATCTGTTAAAACGAACTGTTTTTGAAAATATTGTCTATGGATTAAAGATCAGAAAAGAAAAAAATAATCTTGAAAAAAGGGTGACAGAGGCACTTTTAAACGTTGGCCTTGATTATCAGAATTTTGCCACAAGATTTTGGCACGAATTATCAGGTGGAGAAGCCCAGAGGGTTGCCATGGCTGCCAGGCTTATCTTAAAACCTGAAGTTCTCCTCCTTGATGAACCCATTGCAAGTATTGACATTGAAAGCGCCGGGCTGATCCGCCAGGCATCCTTAAACGCCAAGAAAAACTGGGGGACCACACTGGTTATTGCAAGCCATGATCTGCAATGGCTATATTCCATCTGTGACCATCAGCTTTCCATCTTTAAAGGGAATATATTTTCCACAGGCGTGGAAAACATTATCACAGGTCCCTTTGAAAAATCAGATCAAAAAACCCTTATAAAAAAACTTGAAGACGGACAGATCATCATGCTGAATGCGCCTTCCCAAACTGCATGCACAGCCATTATCAGAAAGAAAAATATTTCCATTGATCTTGAAAAACAATCCGGGCATGGCCATATCAATCAATTATCCGGCCATATAACTTCAATGCTTTTGGAAAAAAAGAGCGAGACCATCATGGCGACAATCTCTATACACGATCTTTCCTTAATAGTATTGCTTTCTCCAGATCAGATCGGTCGGCTTGATCTTTATCCGGGCAAAAAAGTCATCCTCAATTTTCACTCGCATGATGTTGAATGGATTTAAACCAAACCTAACCTTTGCCCGGCTTCAGGACAAGAAAAAATAACTTCCCATATTTATTCATATGGCCTGCGGTAAATTCGGCATAATCACCGTTTCCACAAAAAAGGTCTGCCCTTGCAGGCCCCTTAATGGCACCACCTGTGTCCTGGTTCAACACAAAAAAAGAAGCTGGTTCCCACTCTTTTAAAGAAGAGCTGTATTTTTTATCCGGCAATTGGGCCTGCATAAAGCACAGGGCCCCTTTTGGAAACAATCTGCTGTCTGTTGCAATGGAACGAAGAGCAGTGACTTCAACGCCAAGACTGCCATAGGGCCCGCCTTCTTCTGTTTTGAAAAACACAAAGCTCTCATTATGGTGCAAGACTTCATCCATTCTGTGTGGATACAGCTCAAGCCAGCTTCTGATGGCCTGCATGGACATATTTTCTTTTAATATTTCATTTTTCCCGATCAGATATCGCCCGATGGATCGGTATGCATTTCCGTTGCTTGCCGCATAGTGAACCCTTAACACATCCCCATTGCCCAGATTAATTCTTCCTGACCCCTGGATTTCCAGAAAAAATCGGTCTACCCGGCTTTTAAGCCATACAACAGGCTTGGATCTTGTATGAAAATCTTCTATAGCGTTAATTTGTTGCCTTGAATAATACGGCACCACGCGCTTTGTTGAATCGTTAACTCTGGCCATCAGCCGTTTATGACCCTTGTATTGATCGGAAAACGCTGACAAATCAATTTCCAGTAAATCTTGCGGCCTGGAATAAACCGGGTAGAAAAACTCTTCACTCTTTTCAATGCGCCCATCAAAAATTGGCTCAAAATACCCTGTAAAAAGAACCTTATCATCCTCATTTCCCGCTGCTTCATAAACAATATAATCTGATTTAATAAAATCATTTAAGGCTTTGCTGGAAGGCTCTTTTTCCAGAAAGGTCTTAAAGGTTTCCAAAGACAAAATCATATGACCGGCAGTGTATCTCTCTTTCCCATAATGGAATTTTCTTTCTAAAGGGACCTTCTTAAAATATAAAAGGCTGTTATCAATTGAAGCCGTTAAACCCTGAAATTCAATATTATCAACAAATAAAGGATAGGTTTTAGGATTCAATTTTTTCAAAGAACCAAATTGTGTGGTGTCTTTTTTGATCCCGGGATAGCATCCGTTAAAAAAGCAGACAATGATCACAAACCAAAAGATCCAGATGGGCTTTAACGACATTTTATTCTTCATTTTGATACAGCCTGTTAAATTCTTTAGTCATTGTTTTTGAATCTTCTATTTTCTGCAGATCATCCATTGTTTGAGAAGACACCTCAAGGGTTGCAAGTTTTTTTGCCGTAGACATGACCCTATTCTCCATTGCACCCACTGTCCTGTTATAGGTTGCCGCAGTTTTTTCAATGTCCTTTCCAAGCTGGTTGATATTATCGGTCATGGTGCAAAGCCTTGAAAAAAGTTCAATCCCAAGATTTCTGATCTCTTCGGCATTTTCATAACTCTTTTTTTGTTTCCAGGAATAGGAAACTGCCTTTAAAAGGGCTATCAATGTTGTGGGAGTGGCAAGGATCACCCCTTTTTCTATCCCCTTTTCAATCAAGTCCGGATGAACCGATAAGGCAGCAGAAAAAAAATTTTCTCCGGGGATGAACAGCACAACAAATTCAGGGGTGGGAGAAATCTGTTGAAAATAATTCTTGGATGACAGGTTTGAAATATGCATCAGCACCTGACGTCCATGATCTTTCATTCGTTCCTGCCTTTCCTTTTCACTTAAAGCTTCGAGCGCATCCAGATAGGCCATCAAAGGAACCTTTGAATCAATAATAATTTTGCGATTTTCCGGCAGGGTGACCACCATATCGGGACGGATAGACCCTTTGCCGCCCCCTGAAGAAAGCTGTTCTTCAAAATCGCAGTACTCGGTCATGCCGGCCAGTTCCGCCACCCGCTTTAAGGTAATTTCCCCCCACCTTCCCCTGACATGGGGAACCCTTAATGCCTTAACAAGATTTCCGGTTTCAATATGAAGAAGGGTCTGATTTCTTCCCATTTCCAAAAGTTTTTCAGTGATGGAGCCATAGGCATTTTCCCTGTCTTTTTCCATGATATTGAGGTGAGCTTCATATTGATCAAGGATTTTTCTTACAGGATCAATGGTTCTTAAAATATCATTTCCCTTGATATCAAAATCTTTTTTGGCTTCTTTCACATAGGAAGAAAAATATTTATCTGCAAACTCCATGAATCTGGTGGAATTATCAAACAGCGCCTCATGGGACAGTGTTTTCAACTTTTTTGAAAAAAATATAATCCCTGACCTTGCAAGAATACCGCAGACAAGAATCCCCACACAAAAACCGATCCCCAGATATGCCAGATTTTCAAGGGTGACCATATTATTTTGCAGTATATGTCCCGCTTTTGCCCCCTGATTTGGATTTCAAATAGATATCAGATATTCTCATGGCCCTGTCATAGGACTTACACATGTCATATATGGTTAAGGCCGCAACAGAAACAGCTGTCAAAGCTTCCATTTCCACGCCTGTTTTACCGGTCAGCGACACCTCAGCCTCAATATCAATGGCATGATTTTTAACATCAAAAGAAAAATCGACCCGGGCATGACTTATATTTAAAGGGTGACACATGGGGATCAGGTCCGATGTTTTCTTTGCTGCCATGACACCGGCGATTCTTGCCGCTTCAAGGACATTTCCCTTTTTCACTTTTTCATCCATGATCCTGGCAAGGGTGTTCGCTTCCATAAAAATCCTGCCTGCAACAACGGCGATCCGCCTGGTTTGGGTCTTGTCCCCCACATCCACCATTCTAACCCTGCCGTCCTTATCAAGATGTGTAAAATCTGTCATTTTTATTACCTTTTCTTATTTTTTCATATCAATCTTAAACAATTACTTCTAAATTTGAATTCACTTGAAAGGTCAGAATTTTTTCCAAATACAAGGCAAAGAAGAATTTTAACCGGAGGAGTACTAATGTACTTCGAGGATTAAAATTTGCACTTTAACGCAGTAGTTGGAAAAATTATGGCCTTTCGGCAAAAAATTGTGTTTTGCTGGTTACCTGAGCCTTAACCAGGTTCAAGGTGTCTGTCAATGTTGCAATCACATTCTCCCGGATATCCCCTGCAACCACCAGAAACATCACATCCTCACCCACGGAAAGTATTTCTCCTTCATTGATATGAATCAAAATATCAATAATACCCGGTCTTTTTTTCTGTTCATTGAGGATCTGATCCAGCCTGTTATGGTCAACAACAACTTCAAGTCCGGTCACTTCATCGCCTTCCCTGGATGTGGCTCTGACCACTCCGTTATGGCATAAAATCATCCCTGCCTTATGAAAATCCGGGTGTTGTTTTATCTGGTCCATCATTGTTACAATATCCATATCTCACTCCTTATTTAGTGCGCGACCGAAAACCACCAATTTTTGTTCAAACACTATTTATTTTCCTGCTGATTTGCAATTGTTTTAGCTTTTTCAAAATCTTTTGGAGTATTCACATTAAAAATAAACTGCATTTGGGGGTCCAGCATTTTTAATTTATCCACTGGAATCTCCTTAACCTTTTTTTTTCTAAAAAATTTTTTAATCATAAAGATATTTTTTTTAAGATTCTCCTCTATCAAAGGTATACAATCCTTTGAATACACGGCAGACAAAGGCTCAAGCCCGTCATCTGTTTGGGGAATAATCACTTCATACCCAGGTCTTATACTGCCCACAATATATTCGACAACGGATCGTTTAACAAAAGGGGTATCACAGGCCGTCACATAGGCATAGGGATAGGAGGCATAAAAGAGTCCTGCATGAAGGCCTGCCAGCGCGCATTTTGACGGGATAATATCTGTCACCACCATCATATCCCAGCCTGCAAACTCTCTGGGCTCGTTTACCACTATAATAACCTCTTTAAACAGGCTTGAGAACAATTCATAAATAGTTTCAAGGATCATCTCATCCCCGATCTTTCGAAAGGCTTTTTTTCCCCCTGGAAGCCTGCTGTTTTTCCCGCCGGCCAGTATCACGCCTGTATAGTCAAATATCATTCACACCTGCCCTGCCAAAAATAAATTTTATTTTATACTGATTATAGCAACTCAAACTTAAAATCAAGGTGTTGCCTGCTATAAAAAAAGATGATAAAGATTCTAAGACTATAATAAATCAAGGGAAGGCGATTATATGAAAAAGAAAAAAATCATCCTGAATGATCAGGATTTCAAACGAATCATCACAAGGATGTCCCACGAGATCATAGAAAAACACAAAGGGACAAAAAACCTTGCCCTTGTCGGAATCCAGACACGGGGTGATTTTCTTGCAAAAAGGCTGGCGGATCAAATCCGGAAAATAGAAGCTGTAACCCTTCCCGTTGGCAGCATGGATATCAACATGTACAGGGATGACTGGACAAAAATCAGCCACCAGCCAATCGTACGACCCTCCAATATTCCTTTCTCCGTGGATGACATGGACATTATCCTTGTGGATGATGTGCTGTTTACAGGGCGAACCATCAGAGCTGCAATGGATGCTTTAATGGATTTTGGCAGGCCTTCCCGCATTGAGCTTGCCATCCTGATAGACAGGGGACACAGGGAGCTTCCCATCCAGGCGGATTACAAAGGCTTATCCATAAACACCGAACACCAGGATATGATCAACGTCCTGGTGGCTGAACATGACAAACAAGATATGGTTTACATAGAACAGGATGCAATATGAGTACACTTTTACACAAACAAAACCTGCCAGAGGACATTAAAATTGCAGTGATTTCAGTCTCAACTACAAGGGGACTGGCTGAAGACAAAGCTGGTGCCTGGATAAAAAAACAGGCAAAAAAAGAAGGCCATGAAGTGGTGATCCATCAGATCGTTACCGATGATATTGAAGCCATAAAAGAATTAACCCGGCATGTAACTGAAAAGATCTGCCCGGATGCCATAATTATGACCGGAGGCACGGGTATCAGCCCCAAAGATGTTACCATTGAAGCTGTCAAGCCCTTGTTTGAAAAAGAACTCACCGCCTTTGGCACCCTTTTCACACAGTTAAGCTTTGAAGAGATCGATTCTGCAGCCATTCTCTCCCGGGCCACAGCCGGAATCATCAAAAACACCATTATATTCTGCATGCCCGGCAGCATCAAGGCCTGCAAACTGGCCTGCAATGCCCTGATATTTCCGGAACTTGGGCATATTTTAAAGCATATAAGGGAATAAAAAAATGAAGCCTCTTGAAGAATTTATAACCACTTGGAAAGACACCCCTTCAAAAACAAAACTGGCCTTTACCCAGATTTATGAGCACCTGAAAACACTTGAAGATATCACCCTGGAATTCAAGGCCCGACCAAAAGTAAGCTTTTCCCTGCGCCCCAGGCACAACAGCCAGAAAAATCGATCTCTTTTTGCCATGGTCGATGTCATTGATGATGATCCCGAAGAAAGATGGCTGTCTGTCTGCTTCTATAAAGAGATGATAACCGATCCCGACCAAACCGGCGAATTGATTCCTGAGGGTCTGCTTGGAGAAGACGGGTATTGCTTTGACCTGTATGAATATGACAAGGATGAAATTAATTACATTAAAAAAAGACTTTCCCAGGCCTGGGAAAATGCAAAAGAATAAAAACATCTACTTTTAATTTAAATAGATAGGGATTTTCCCAGATAAAACTGATAAAATTAATAAAAACATTCAATTTGTTAGAAAACGACTTTTAAAAAAAACTAACCATGGCATACTTTTTGCCAATGATCATGATAAAGAGCACTCTTCATTCGGGACATAGTGCTGTGTAACCGACAGGGCAGAGCTATCTTTTAAAAAGGGTAATACTATGCGAATAAAAAATTATTTATCATAAAGATGTGGATGAAGCCTGGAAAGTTTGGAGCACCATTATCAAATAATCTTAAAAATTTCCAGAAACTGAGAATCGGAGATTTCAGAGTTGTTTATCAGGTGTTCAATAAAAAAGTAATTATTTTTATTTTAGCAGTAGGCCCAAGAAGAGACAAAGAAATATATCGATCAGCTTCAAAACGAATTTAATATTTACAGAGGCAACATGACAAAAAAAGCATTGATAACCGGTATTACAGGCCAGGACGGGGCATACCTTGCTGAGTTCCTGCTGGATAAGGGATACCAGGTCCATGGTATCAAAAGAAGATCATCTCTTTTCAATACAGACAGGATAGACCACCTCTACCAGGACCCCCATGAAAAAAACAGGAACTTAATCCTTCACTATGGAGATCTGACCGATTCAACCAACCTTATCAGAATACTCCAGCAGGTTCAGCCCGACGAAGTCTACAACCTGGCTGCCCAGAGCCACGTGGCTGTCTCTTTTGAATCTCCGGAATACACTGCAGATACAGACGCCCTGGGCACCCTGCGCCTCCTGGAAGGCATCCGGCTCCTTGGCCTTGAAAACAAGACTCGGTTTTACCAGGCATCCACTTCAGAACTCTATGGCAAGGTCCAGGAAACCCCCCAGACTGAAGAAACACCTTTTTATCCCAGGAGCCCCTATGGTGTTGCCAAACTCTATGCCTACTGGATCACCGTCAACTACAGGGAAGCTTATAATATCTATGCCTGCAACGGCATCCTGTTCAACCATGAATCCCCCCTTCGCGGTGAAACCTTTGTCACCCGCAAAATCACCCGCGCCATTGCCAGAATCAGCCTTGGCCTGCAGGACTGTCTCTTTCTCGGTAACCTGAATGCAAAAAGGGACTGGGGACATGCAAAAGACTATGTCAAAATGCAATGGCTCATGCTCCAGCAGGACCATCCAGAAGATTTTGTCATAGCCACTGGAAAACAATATTCAGTCAGAGACTTTGTCAACATTGCCGCCAAAGAACTGAACATCGAAATCTCTTGGAAAGGCAAAGGTGTTGATGAAAAAGGATTTGACAAAAAAACCAACAATCAGATTGTTGCCGTGGATCCCAAATATTTCAGGCCGACAGAAGTTGAATCCCTCCTGGGTGATCCTTTAAAAGCAAAACAAAAACTTGGCTGGGAACCGGAAATAACCTTTCAGGAACTTGTCACAGAAATGGTCCAACAGGACCTTATCGAAGCCAAAAAAGATCACCTGTGTCAAACCCATGGATTTAATACTTTTAACTACAACGAATAGTAGGAAACAGCCTTGTGCTTATCTGCTTATGCAAATAATATTGTAAAATCCATGCTAAAGGAACTTGTCTCGTGAAAAATCTCCTTGTTACTGGTGGTGCAGGCTTTATTGGCACAAATTTTGTCTATTACTGGCTCAATAAATACCCAGACGATCATATTATTGTTTTAGATGCATTAACCTATGCAGGAAATAAAGAAAATCTTACAGAAGCCCAGAAAAATACCAAATTTGAATTTATCCATGGCAATATTCTGGATCAACCCCTTGTTGAATCACTGCTAAAAAACCATAAAATTGATACCCTGGTTCATTTTGCTGCAGAATCACATGTTGACCGGTCTATCCAGGGTCCTGATGAATTCATCAACACCAATGTTGTGGGAACCCACACCCTTCTCAAGGCTGCAAAAAAAATCTGGATTGATGAAACCCCCCAGACCCATCGTTTTCACCACATCTCAACAGATGAAGTATATGGATCTTTAAAACCAGATGAGCCAGGCTTTACAGAAACAACACCCTATGCACCCAATTCTCCCTATGCTGCAAGCAAGGCTGCATCAGATCATATGGTGCGGGCCTACCACAAAACTTATGGGTTACAGGTAACCATCAGCAACTGCTCCAACAATTATGGACCCTTTCAGTTCCCTGAAAAGCTCATACCCTTAATCATCACCAATATCCTTAAGGGAAAGCCCCTGCCCGTTTATGGAGACGGCAAACAGGTCCGCGACTGGCTTTATGTGGATGATCACAACCTGGGTGTTGACCTGATCCTTGAAAATGGCAAAACAGGAGAGACCTATAATATAGGCGGAAACAACGAATGGATCAATATAAACATTGTGCAACTTATATGTGATTTAATCCATAAAGAATTTTTACAAAACAAGGGTCTTGCTAAACGATTCCCCAATTGCCCTTGTGCAAAAGGCCTTCATCCCGAAATACTCATTTCCCATGTGAAAGACAGACTGGGCCATGACCGCCGCTATGCCATCAACGCTGATAAAATATCTTCAGACCTTGGGTATTCACCCAAAGAGTCTTTTAAAAATGGTCTTTCAAAAACCCTGAAATGGTTTTTGACCTTACAAACAGATATGTGATTACCCAAAAACAATCGGAATAGAAATAAAATGAAAAAAACCGATAAAATATTTATTGCAGGCCCCAAAGGCTTAGTTGGTTCAGCCATCATCCGCCATCTTGAAAAAAACGGCCACACCAACCTGCTTGCTCCCTCCCATTCTGAACTTGAACTTATGGAAAGCCAGGCTGTATCCAGATACTTTGAGAAAAACAAACCCGATTATGTATTCCTGGCCGCAGCAAAAGTAGGAGGAATCCTGGCCAACAGCACCTATCCTGCCGACTTCATCTACCAGAACCTGATGATCCAGAACAACATCATCCACCAGTCTTATGTTCACAATATAAAAAAACTCCTTTTCCTGGGCTCTTCCTGTATCTATCCCAAACACTGCCCCCAGCCCATGAAAGAAGAATACCTGATGACTGGCCCTTTGGAACCCACCAATTCACCCTATGCCGTGGCAAAAATAGCCGGAATAGAAATGTGCTGGTCTTATAACCGTCAATATGGAACAAAATTTATCCCGGTCATGCCCACAAACCTTTATGGCCCCAACGATAATTTTGATCTTGAAACATCCCATGTGCTGCCGGCCCTGATCAGGAAATTCCATGAAGCCAGACAAAACAATGCCGAATCAGTAACGGTCTGGGGCACAGGCTATCCAAAAAGAGAATTCCTTCACGTAGATGATCTGGCCGATGCATGCCTCTTTATAATGCAAAAAGAATTCTCAGACCAGGAATATAAAAACAAACTGCTTTTCAATATAGGCTCAGGCAGGGATATCAGCATCAAAGACCTTGCAGAGCTGATAAAAGAAATAACAGGCTTTAAAGGAAAGATCGTTTTTGATACTTCCATACCTGACGGAACACCCCAGAAACTCTTAGATGTTTCTAAATTAAAAACCCTGAGCTGGCACGCGGCAACCACATTGAAAGATGGTATAAAAGGCACCTCAGAGGCTTTTCAAAAAGCACACCCCCTATAAAAAAGGCAGATTAATGATATGCAAAAAAATCATATTAGCAGGCGGTCCGTAAAATTTTGGACGATAAAGCATTGATCATCAGAACTGCCTGGCTCTATTCCGCAAATATCCTTGTGGGCTACGGCACAGCAAATGGCTTTTAGATGACTAACCCTGCCCCCATGCAAAAGCGAAACCTGGCCCCATGATAAAAGGTCTGACCCGGATTAAATCTATTGCTTGACAGTCTTGTTGAATCGTTTTATTGAAGTACAAAAGGAAAAAGATTTGTACGGGAGCATAAGTGATATGCTGAGAGGGGATTCCCGACCGTCCATAACCTGATCCGGATAATACCGGCGGAGGGAACGAATTTATGATTAACCATCCTCTGATGATATGGTGTTTTTTGTTCAGAGAATGGTTTTTTTTATTATGGAGATAAGATTATGAAGTTAAAGTTTTTTTTGATTATAATATGCTTAATACTGATCAGCCTTTTTGCCTGTTCAAACGAGGTGCAAAATCAGGATGAAGCGCAAAGGTCTACGCCTGAAATCCCAAGTATCACCATTATGACCCATGACAGTTTCAGTGTCAGCAAAAAGGTTATCTCATTATTTGAAGCCAAAATCCATGCAAAAATGGTCATCTTGAAATCAGGAGATGCAGGAGAAGCACTTAACAAAGCAATCCTGTCAAAGAACAATCCCCTTGCCGATATTTTTTATGGGGTGGATAATACGTTCTTAAGCAGGGCTTTAGGCGCCCAAATATTTGTGGCTTATGCACCCTCCAACCTGGATTCTGTTGACCCTTTGTTGAAGCTTGATCCTGAAAACAGGCTGGTTCCAGTGGATTTTGGCGATGTCTGTTTAAATTATGATATTAAATGGTTTAAAGACAATAATAAACAGCCTCCTGCCATGCTGGAAGATTTAATAAAACCGGAATTCAAAGGTTTAACCGTTGTAGAAAATCCAGCAACATCTTCTCCAGGGCTTGCGTTTTTACTGGCAACCATCAGCCGGTTTGGTAAGGAGGGGTATATTGATTACTGGCAAAAGCTTAAAGCTAATGAGGTTCTTATAACCAATGGCTGGAAAGAAGCCTATTGGGGGAAATTTACCGCAGCATCAGAAGGGGATAGGCCCATTGTGGTCAGTTATGCCTCAAGCCCGGCTGCTGAAGTTTTTTTTTCTGAAACAAAACTTACCCAGGCTCCGACTGGGGTGGTGGTTGAAAACGGATCAGCATTCCGGCAGATTGAGTTTGCAGGGATTTTAAAAGGGAGTTCCAAGCTTACACTTGCAAAAAAAACCATGGATTTTATCCTGTCAAAAGAGTTCCAGGAAGATATCCCGTTGCAGATGTTTGTCTTCCCGGCCAATAAAGAAGCTGCATTACCTGAAGTGTTTAAGAAACATGCCAGAATAACAAAGGACCCGGCACTTTTGGACCCTCAATTAATTGACACCAAAAGAGATGTCTGGATCAGGGAATGGACAGAAAAAATACTTCAATAATAAAGGGTATCCATATTCATCCCTATTTTCTGGCCGGCCTGGTTCCGGCTGGATTTTTTCTCCTGTTTTATTTTTATCCTTTGTCTGGAATTTTTATGAAGAGTTTTTTCCAGGAAGGGAGAATCGATCTTTCTTTTCTGGACCAGGTGTTCTCCTCGCCAAGGATGATAAAAATCATATGGTTTACCTTCTGGCAGGCAGGGCTTTCAACCTTGTTAACTCTTGTTTGTGCGCTGCCCTGCGCCTTTGTCATGTCCCATTATGCGTTTAAAGGCAAAAAAATAATCAAAACCCTGGCCTCCATTCCATTTGTCCTTCCGGCAGTTGTTGTGGCAGCAGCGTTTCATGCCAGCTTTGGAACAGACAAACATCCCCTGGTGTTGATCCTCCTGGCCCATGTTTTTTATAATTTTTCAGTCATGCTAAGGATTATCACCGGGTTCTGGTCTTCCCTCCAGGGCCGGATCAGGGAGGCTGCCATGGTCCTTGGGGCCAGCCCCTGGCAGGTGTTTTTAACCATTACCCTGCCGTTATTAAAACCCGCCATATATGCCGCTTCAGCCCTGGTGTTTATTTTTTGCTTTTCAAGCTTTGGCATTATTCTCATTCTTGGAGGGCCGACCTATTCTACAATTGAAGCAGAAATATATCGGCAGGCGGCGCACCTGTTCAACCTTCCTCTGGCATCTTTTCTGTCTTTAATTCAAATTGGATTTACATTTGCATTGATGTGGATCTATACCTCGTTTGCCCAGAGAGCAACCCGGTTCTCACCGGATGCAGAACAGGCAAATCTTAAACGGCCGGTTCTTCTGTGGGAAAAAATGGTTATTACGGGTGTTATCACCTTTATCGTCCTGTTATGCGTTGTGCCCCTGCTGGGACTTGTGTTGAAGTCCTTGACCCATAACGGGGAATTGTCCTTTATCTTTTATAAAGCGCTGTTTAAAAACACATCAGACTCCATCTTTTATATTCCGCCGGTTCATGCCATCAAATATTCTTTTCTGTTTGCCGGCGCTTCTCTTGTAATCGCTCTTGTCACAGGTGTATGCGCAGCAGTGTTCATCCGGTTCTGTGACCAAAAGTTCAACAATAGATGGACTTCATTGCTTGATCCTATTTTTATGCTGCCGTTATCCACATCTGCTGTTACATTGGGATTTGGGATTATTATTACCCTGGATAAGCCACCCTTGAATTTGAGAACATCCATATTTTTGATACCCATTGCCCATGCCATAGTGGGATTTCCTTTTGTGGTCAGAGCAATTTTGCCGGCCTTAAGATCAATTCCGGAACAATTGATCGATGCTGCATCACTGCTTGGGGCATCCCCCTTGAAAATATTCAAGACCATTGATCTCCCGCTGATTTCAAAAGCCCTGGTGGCAGGCGCTATTTTTTCTTTTACCATCAGTCTGGGGGAGTTTGGGGCAACCATTTTTACATCACGGCCTGAAACACCCACCATTCCGGTGGCCATCTACAGATTTTTAGGCCAGCCCGGAGCAATGAACTATGGACAGGCCATGGCCATCTCAGCCATATTGATGATCGTAACAGCCATAGGTTTTGTTGGGATTGAAAATTTCAGAAAAGAAAGTTCAGAAGGATTCTAATGGAAAACGAGCTTGTTCTTGAACAGATTAATAAAAAATTTGATGATGGAAGCCTTATCCTGAAAGACATTAATTTAAGACTGCAGCGGGGCACCAAACTATCTGTCCTGGGGCCGTCGGGCAGTGGAAAAACCACATTGTTAAGACTCATTGCAGGGCTTGAAACACCGGATTCCGGTACCATTTTCTTTGACGGGCAGCCAATGAACGATTGCCCTCCCCATAAAAGAAATTTTGGTATGATGTTCCAGGAATTTGCCTTGTTTCCTCATTTGAATGTAGTTGATAACATTGCCTTTGGTCTGAAAATGAAAGGCATGGATAAAGCAAAAATTGAGTCCCGGGTCAAAGAGATGCTGTTGATGACAGGCCTGGAGGGATTTGAAAAACGCCATATTGATGATCTTTCCGGTGGGGAGCGCCAGCGGGTTGCTCTGGCCAGAACACTGGCTCCCCAGCCAGGCTTGTTGATGCTGGACGAACCCTTAAGTTCTCTTGACAGGGTATTGAGAAAGCGTCTTTTAATTGAGCTGACAGGCATTATTTCAACGCTCAACATCACCACGATTTTTGTCACCCATGATCATGAAGAGGCCTTTGCTGCTGGGAATATGGTGATTATCATGAATCAGGGGAAAATTGAGCAAAAAGGTACACCCGATGAACTGATCCGAACGCCAAAAAATCAATGGATCAAAGATTTTTTAGGGCTTTAACTTAATATTTGTTATGCCAAATCGGCAATATTCATGTTTATTGAAGGGGCAAACTTTATATTTACGCTTTGCCCCACCCTGTTTTTTTTAGTGAGCTGCTCGAAGATGTCGGGATGGTTTTGTGTTCTGGCGATAAATCGAAAATTGTCCCGGGTTTTTCCATACAGCACTGCATAGGAAGGTAGCTGATCCATTGAGTAGATAATAGTATAGGTTTCAATGGTTCCTGTGCCTGTGACCTGATCTTTGATTTTAACGGGATCTTTTCCGGCAAAGCCGTTTTTTTGATCCCTTATATCATAATCTTTGAATTTACTTTTTGAAGGCTCAGATCCGTAGACACCGGCCGCATGTTTGTGCATAAACCAGCCAAGAGCTGTGACAAGGCCGTTTGATTTTTCTCCAATGGAAATTTTTTCGGCAAGGGTTGCTACCCCGTGGAGGCTGTAATTATTCCCAGGACCCCCAAAAAAACCAAGTCCACCCGTCAGAGTGAGATGCCTTGGATCATCATCTGTTATTCCGATCATTTTTTTTGCAATGGAAACCGCACAGGGAAAGCATGAATAAAGATCAAAACAATCCAAATTTTCCAATGGTATAAGGGATCTTGCCAATGCTTTTTCAACGGCTGCTTTTAAAGGTGGGCTTGAGGTGAAATCATATTTTTCAATCATAAAGCGCTGTCGGTCCTGGGCATACCCTCCGCCAAGGAAATAGACAGTCCGTCGGTTTTTTTGTGAATATTTTTTTTCTATCTCTTCTGACATTAATATGACAGCAGCCCCCTGATCAACATTAACAAATGAATTCATGTACTTGGTATAAGGAAATGCAACAGGCCTGTTTGTCGGGCCGGGTGTGATGATCTCTTCAGGGGTTCGCATGGATTTTGTCCAGGCATAGGGGTGATCTGCTGCTATTTCACTGAATTTAGCCCACATCGTACCAATCTGCATGAGGTAAGCTTGCAGATCCAGACCGGAAGCAGCCCATAGTGCAGTCTCAAAAAGCGGGAATCCATGCATGGGATGTTTAATACCATGTTGATTCTCCAAAGTTGTGGAACCGATAAGATCATCTCCGGTATACTCTTTTGGTATGCCCCTGAACAGGGCGCTTTCAATCTTTTCTGGTTTTTTTTCTCTTTGGATATAGGCTTCGGCTCCCACAATGAGAACTGAATCCAGTTCATTGCGGGCAATCATGCCGGCTGCAATGTTGATCAGTGTCTGGGGAGAGTTACCGCCAATCCCGGAAACATGGGTGAACTTTGGCTTGGCTCCTAACTTGTGGGCAAGCTGTTTTGCAGGCGATGTGTAGTGGTGGCTTAAGGTCCTGACTATCATGATCCCATCCAGATGAGTCAGAGCTGTCTTAGAAGCCAGCATTTCAGCAGCTCTCCTGGATGCCTGGGCCATCAATCCCATGGGATCTTTTGCTGTTCGGTCCAATGTTTTTGGCTGAGTGATCTGGCCCCATCCTCCAACAACAACTTTTCGTTCCATAGCAAAAGAAATCCTTTTTCAATACAGGTTGTGCAAGTGTTGCGTAAAATATATGATTTGTCAACGTTATCGTTAGATTTGTAAAGCTTTGAAATACTTGTTTCGTTAGGCCAGTCAAGGCACAACATAACCCTTGTCGGAAAAATAAAATAGCCGGCTCATTTTTTTTAATAAAGTAGTTCGACTATTTGCTTTGTCACCTGATTTTTCATCTCAGCATTTTGTCAATCTGGCATTTTTTTGATTTTATTGTTATGCTGTTTTCTTAATATAGTATATAATGATTGAAGTTGAATAGTTTGAGCTCGAATGAAAATCGCTAATTTTCCCAATTACTGCAATGAATTCTATAATATTTTTAGGGGTGAAAAGATGGAAAAAATTTTTAATGGTCAAAAAACAGCGAAATTAGGTACTGAAAAAAAGCCAGCTGTTGTTAATGTTCAAACCGAAGAAAGAGTAAAAGAAGTCTCATCGATATTTGAAGAAAAGGGTTGGAAATATATAATTGGATTAGAGCCAGATAAGCCAGAGGATATTACTGATTTAGAAATATTGTTGAATTCACCAAAATCAAAGATAGCTGAAAAGAAAGTTGGCCGCAACGAACCCTGCCCATGTGGAAGCGGGAATAAGTATAAAAAATGCTGTGGCAAATAAAGCTATTTGATATTTCAAAAGATTAATTTAAGCACAACCAAAGGCTTCGCTCTGACGGCTGGAAGCCATGGTTTTACCGCCATAGTCCGGCGCAATTTGTTTTCAAACAAGGAGAAATAGATATGGGTGAGAAGGGAAAAAAAGACAAAGGCAAAAAGGAACAACTCAAAAAGGCTGTTCTTAATCCAAAGGAAAAACGAAAATTGAAAAAGGAAAAGAAGAAATAAAACACAGGCATAATCTCTTGTTTTTTATTCGCCTCTTTGTTATTTGTCTTAATCATTATAGTTAAAATGTAATAGTTAATAATGAAAAAATCAATATTGATGGAGGCTTTAAATGAAAAATGTTGTTATCGTCAGTGGTGTTAGAACGCCGGTAGGATCCTTTGGTGGTTCCTTGAAAAGCGTACCCGTGGTTGATTTAGGTACAATAGTAATGAAAGATGTTCTAAAAAGAGTCGGGTTAAAACCGGCTGTTGATGCATCTGAAGGTGAATTTTCTCCAGATACGTTAAAAGATCAGGGTATGATTGATTTGGAAAAAAAAGGATATGATTATGATGATTCCTTAAGCCCTGTATTTATTGATGAAGTTATCATGGGAAATGTTCTGCAGGCAGGGCAGGGCCAGAATACAGCCCGACAGGCTATGATTGCAGCGGGCATCTCAAGACATAGTACTGCCTTTACAATAAATAAAATATGCGGTTCAGGCCTCAAAGCCATTGCCCTTGGCGCCCAGGCCATTATGGCAGGAGGGGCAGAGGTGATCCTTGCCGGCGGCCAGGAAAGCATGAGCAATGCCCCCATGGCATTGAACAAGGCTAGATGGGGACATCGAATGGAGCTCACCGGTATCGGACCTGTCCATGACTTGATGGTATTTGATGGATTATACGAGATTTTTTACGGATACCACATGGGGCTCACTGCTGAAAATATTGTAGAAAAATACGGCATCACAAGGGAAGAACAGGATCAACTGGCAGCGTTGAGCCACAAAAGAGCATTTGCTGCGGTAAATGATGGCACATTTGCCGGAGAAATCGTCCCTGTAGTAATCAAATCCTACAAGGGGGATACTATTGTTGATAAAGATGAACGCCCCATGGAAACCAGCATGGAAAAACTCTCCAAACTTCGACCGGCATTCAAAAAAGATGGCAGCGTGACAGCAGGGAATGCATCAGGAATCAATGATGCGGCAGCGGCCGTTCTTTTGATGTCCGAAGAAAAGGCAGATGAACTCGGTCTTGAAAAACTGGCAAAAATTAAAGGTTTTGCAGCAGGTGGACTTGATCCTGCATACATGGGCCTTGGCCCTGTACCGGCCATTAGAAAAGTGTTGAAACAGACCGGTATGAGCATTAGTGACATTGATTTGATCGAATTGAACGAAGCCTTCGCGGCCCAGGCTATTGGATGCATGAGAGAACTCAACCTTGATGTGGAAAAACCAAATGAGCTGGGATCAGGTGTTTCAATCGGTCATCCCATTGGATGCACCGGGGCAAGACAGATGGTTACCGCCATTAACCAGATGAAAAGAAAATCTTATTCCACAGGTCTCATCTCCATGTGCATCGGTGGCGGTATGGGCATGGCAATGATAATAGAAAGATAAGTTTTTTCCTTTACTTGGATGCATTAAAATGATAAGAACCTATAGATTTTTTATGGGTTTTTCAATGTTTGAAATGAAATGCATAAAGGGGTGTTTTTATTATGGATATTCCTAGAAAATTAGGCATATTAGTTTTTACAGCAGTACCGGCTATCGTTGGTGGCGGTATTGTATATCATTTTTTTGGAAGTTTTGTTCAAGTCATTATATTTGAGATACTTCTTGTTCTGGCAGCTCTTGGTCTCATCAGCAGTTAAAACAAAATGATTATTTGATTTATGTAAAGCCGCATTTGTGCAAGTTACTTTGCATATCGTGGCTTTACATGTTTTTTAATCTTTTTTTAAACCTAACAGATTTGGTGAAACCTTGGAGCAAAGCATTTCTCAAAGAGCGGTTTTTATCTTTTTTATTGCGCTGTTCTGCATAGCGATTCTGCTTGCAGGCAATTTGATAGCCCCTTTTTTTGCTATTATCATCTTAGGGGTTGTGTCCACAGGGATTTTTAATTCGGTTTTCAAGTTTTTATCAAAAAAGCTGACACCGAAAATTGCGTCTATTCTTACCTGCGTTCTGATTTTTTTTGTCGTGTTTATTCCAGTTGTCTTTTTTGTCGGGGTGCTTTCCAAGGAAGCGTTCAATCTTTATGTCATGGCTAAGGACGCAGTTTTTTCAAACCAATTAAAAAATCTGCTTGAAAGCACACAGGTCCTTGAACGGTTCAATGAGTTGCTGGTAAGGACAGGGATTGAAAAAGTGGTGACCTGGGATGAGTTGATCAGCCCCATCTCAGAGCTTGGAAAGATAGTGGGATTCTCATTGTTTGAACAGGCCAGGTTTTTTACATCCAATGTATTTAATATTGTCTTGTATTTTTGCCTGATGCTGATCGTAGTGTATTACATGCTCATAGATGGGGATAAGTTTATAAAATACGTATATGATCTGTCTCCTTTGTCGGACGAGCATGATGAAAAACTTTTTGAAAAATTTAAGGGCATGGCAGGTGCCGTTCTTATAGGGAATGGCCTTGGTGGCCTGATACAGGGTGTTGCAGGCGGAGCACTTTTTTTATTCCTAGGATGGAATTCTCCATTTTTATGGGGTGTGATTATGGGATTTCTGGCCTTTTTGCCCATTTTAGGTATTGGGATTATACTTATCCCTGCTGCGGCAATTTTGATGTTGAAATCTAAATTTGCAGCGAGTATTTTTGTGCTTGTTTTTTATGCGGTTCTTTCTTGGGGCATTGAGTATGTTTTTAAACCCAAAGTGGTTGGTAACAGGGTGAAAATGCATCCGTTAATAGTATTTTTTGCAATTATTGGTGGACTTAAAGCATATGGAATACTCGGTATTATCTATGGGCCGTTGATAGCCACCTTGTTTTTAACCCTTGCAGATATATATTTTTCAAGTTTTCAGTTTATGGTTGAACCTGGAAAGGTTCATAAAGAGAAATAATTGGAGTTTAAACGTTGATTATTAATAAAGATATTAATGTGACTAGCATTGAGAAGGAAATGAAACAATCCTATCTCGAATATGCAATGAGTGTCATTATCGGAAGGGCGCTACCCGATGTTCGTGACGGACTGAAACCGGTTCACCGGCGTTCGCTGTACGCAATGCAGCAAGTAAGGAACGACTGGAATAAACCCTATAAGAAATCTGCCCGTATTGTCGGTGATGTTATGGGTAAGTATCATCCCCATGGTGATTCAGCTATTTATGACACCATTGTGCGGATGGCCCAGCCTTTTTCGCTGCGTTATATGCTGGTTGATGGCCAGGGTAACTTTGGATCGGTGGATGGTGATTCACCGGCTGCAATGAGGTATACGGAAATCAGGATGCGCAAGATTGCCCACCAGATGCTTGCTGATCTTGAAAAAGAAACCGTTGACTTTATTCCCAATTATGATGAAACCCTTGAAGAGCCGTCAGTCTTACCGACAAAATTTCCTGCATTGCTGGTCAATGGCTCCTCGGGAATTGCCGTTGGAATGACAACCAATATTCCTCCCCATAACATAAAAGAGGTTATTGCAGCGTTAAACCAACTCATTGATAATCCTTCAATGGGCATTGAAGATTTGATGGAATACATTCCCGGCCCTGACTTTCCAACCTATGGTCATATCTATGGCACCAAAGGCATTGCTGAAGCTTATAACAATGGGCGGGGGATTATTACTTTGCGTGCCAAGGTTGAGGTTGAGGTAAATCAAAAGTCTGGTCAGGAAACCATTATTGTGACCGAGCTTCCCTATCAGGTCAACAAGGCAAAACTAGTTGAAAAAATAGCTGAACTCATGCGGGACAAGATCATTACAGGCGCATCCTTTGTCAGGGATGAATCCGATCGTGACGGAATGAGAATTGCCATAGGGCTTAAAAGGGATCAGATTAATGAAGTTGTGATTAATCAGCTTTATAAACATACCAATATGCAGACCAGTTTTGGAATTATCCTACTTGCTATTGTAAATAACAGACCACAACTTCTAACGTTAAAAGAGATCTTGAATCATTTTATTGACCACCGCAGAAATGTCATTATCCGGAGAACAAGATTTGACTTAAGAAAGGCAGAAGAAAGAGCCCACATTTTAGAAGGCTTGAAAATTGCCCTGGATCATCTGGATGAGGTGGTGGCACTGATCCGGGCATCACATTCCCCTGAAGAGGCCAAAAACGGATTGATATCCACATTCAATCTTTCGGCCATCCAGGCCCAGGCAATACTTGATATGCGTCTGCAAAGGCTTACAGGGCTTGAAAGGGAAAAAATCATTAGCGAATATGATGCCCTTTTAAAGGACATTGCCTGGTATAATGAGATTCTTGCAAGCGATGAAGTGGTCAGGGGTCTGATTAAGGATGAATTGTCCGAGCTTGACGAAGAATTTGGTGATCAAAGGCGTACTATCATAGTCGAAAGCACAGCTGAAATAAGCATTGAAGACCTGATTGCCCAGGAAGATATGGTTGTGACTGTGACCAGAAGCGGCTATATCAAGCGAAATCCGATTACTCTGTATTCAAGCCAGCACAGGGGCGGAAAAGGCAAAACAGCCATGGGAACAAAGTCTGATGACTTTGTTGAACATCTTTTTGTTGCATCCACCCACGCCACCTTTTTGTTTATTACCAATTTTGGGAAAGTTTATCAGTCAAAGGTTTATGAATTGCCCATGGCAGGACGTTCAAGTCTTGGAAAGGCTATTGTAAACCTGTTAAATTTTGATGAAGGTGAAAAGCTTGCCACTGTATTAACCGTTGATGAGTTTGTTGAGAATAAATATGTGGTAATGGCCACTAAAAAAGGAAGGGTGAAAAAAACCGACTTGATGGCCTATTCAAGAAGAAGATCCGGTGGCCTGATCGGGGTCAAGCTTGCAGAGGGCGATGAGTTAATTGTAGCAAGGATAACCGATGGGAACATGAATATTTTTCTTGGCTCTGAAGGTGGTAAAGTGATCCGTTTCCATGAAGGGGATGTCCGTGCTACAGCCAGGGGTTCAATGGGTGTCAGGGGGATGAGAATCGACCAAAATGTCAAAGTTGTGGGTATGGAAGTGTTGGGGCCGGAAGACACGCTTCTTACTGTGACTGAAAATGGATATGGGAAGCGATCATCAATTGAAGACTACAGAACCCAGACCCGTGGCGGGAAAGGTGTTTTTTCCATTAAAACCTCAAAGCGGAATGGTAAGATGGTCTCCTTGCTTCTGGTAGATGATAATGATGAACTTATGATGGTGACAGATAAAGGAAAGCTGATTCGAACATCCATTAAAGGCATCAATGTGATCAGCAGAAACACCCAGGGTGTTAAATTGATTAACTTGTCACCTGGTGAAAAACTTATTGGAATTGCACGACTTCCAGAAGAAGAAGATCAGCCAGCGGAAGATGATCAAAAGGATATAAATCTGGAAGACCTTTCTGTGGATAAGGAGAATGGAGACGGAGAAGTCATCGACTCATAAGGGAGAAGGGCACAGAAAAAGGCTGTGGGACAGGTTTTTGAAAAGTGGCCTTCAAGGATTTCATGATTATGAAGTCATAGAGTTGCTGCTTTCCCTGAATACACCTCGAAAGGACTGCAAACAAAGTGCAAAACTGCTTTTAAAACAATTTAAAACATTTCAGGGGGTTCTGGAGGCAGGACTTGAATCACTCTGTGAAATCCAAGGCGTAGGACCTGCAAACAGTTTGGGCATCCGGTTGATTAAAGAAGTATCTGACAGATACCTTGAAGCCAAAATTATATCAAAGGATGTGGTTCAAAATCCCAAGGACCTGATGGAGTATTTGCACCACGCCATCGGACATAAAACAAAAGAAGTTTTTGTCGGGATTTTTCTTGATGCCAAAAACAGGGTACTGACATCTAAAATTCTTTTTACCGGTACCTTGACAACAAGCTCGGTCTATCCGCGGGAAGTCATTATAAGCGCATTACAGCATAATGCCGCCGCCGTTATTTTTGCACACAATCATCCCTCGGGAGATGTTGAACCTTCTAAAAGTGATATTCAGATTACAAGAAAACTATTTTTTGCATTAAAATATGTGGAAATTATATTGCATGAGCATATGATTATTGGGAATGAAGGGTTTTATAGTTTTGCAGCCCAGGGGCACATATCAAAGTTCAATAAAGAATTTGAAGATCTTAAATGAATAAAGCCAATGAAATTCCAGAATGTTTTGGCATCCTTGAAAAAGTTTTTCCCATGACCGATAAGGGGTTAAGACAGACCCCTGATGATTGTTTTTACCATTGCCCGGTTAAAACAAAATGCCTGCAAAAGGCCATGACCACAAAAGATGGTATAAAAGTGGAAGAGGAAATTATTGAACGGGGAACCCAATCAGGTGCCATAAATTTTTTTGAGCGCTGGTCCCGAAAAAAACAGGTGCACCGGAAAAAGCAAAAATAATTTTGGAGGAACCAATGAAATCTGTAAGAGATATTGATGTGACATCAAAGAGGGTTTTTGTCCGGGTAGATTATAATGTGCCTGTTGATGAAGAACTAAATATTACCGATGATAACAGGATATTGGAAACCCTGGATCTTATCTTATACCTGGTGGAACAGAATGCAAGAATCATTATCGCGTCTCACCTGGGCAGACCCAAAGGAAAAAAAGATCCAAAATTCAGCCTGTCAACAGTGTGTAAAAGGGTGTCCCAATTATTAAAAAAACAAATTTTTTTTGCAGACGATTGCATTGGAGATTCGGTCACAAAAATGGTCAGGCAACTTACCAATGGTCAGATCCTGATGTTGGAAAATTTAAGATTTCATAGTGAAGAAGAAAAAAATGATGACACCTTTGCGAAAAAACTTGCCGACCTTTGTGATGTATATGTAAATGATGCCTTTGCAGTGTCCCATAGGGATCAGGCATCTATCACAGGTATCCCCAAATTTGCAAAAGAATCCGGGGCAGGTTTTCTGCTTGAAAAAGAAATTCAATCATATTACGATTCAGTTGAGAATCCCAAAAGGCCCCTGGTGGCAATAATTGGTGGCGCAAAAGTATCCAGCAAACTTGAAGCTCTGGAGAATATGCTCAAATTTGTTGATAAACTGATAATTGGCGGTGCAATGGCAAACACGTTTTTAAAAAGCCAGGGTTTTGATACCAAGGGGTCAATGATTGAAGAAGATCTATTAGACAAGGCAGCAAGCATCGTTCAAAAGGCAAAAGAAAAAGGAGTAGATTTCCTTCTCCCACATGACCTGGTTTGTGCGGATAAATTTGATAAAGATGCCCAGGTAAAAAAAGTCTTGGTAGATCAAATTCCGGATCAATGGATGGCCCTGGACATAGGCCCAAAGACCGCGCTACAATATGCAAAAGCCATCAAAGAAGCTGGAACCATTGTATGGAATGGTCCCATGGGGGTTTTTGAAATGGAAAAATTTATGTCAGGAACCCAGGTTATAGCGGATGCCATTGCAGATTCTTCAGCATTTTCCATTGTTGGTGGGGGAGATACCGGGCTTGCTGCAAAAAAATGTAATGTTGCCGATAAAGTAAGTTATGTTTCAACAGGCGGCGGTGCTTTTTTACATTTAATGGAGGGCAAAAAGCTCCCTGGAGTGGTTGCCTTGGAATAAAATCTGTAATAGATGATAAAAGGAAAATAGCGTGATATTTTGTAAGCACAGAGATTGTTTAAGCCGGGAAGAAAGACTTAGAAGGTCTTACTATGAGGTGTTGCGCGACGAACTGGATCAATTTGTTTTAAGATACTCCTTGGTGGAGTCTTATAATAATTTTCTTCGATTACGGATGCCTTATCCTTTTGTGGAATTAAGGGAGCTTAAGCCAAGGGCAAGAATCCCTTCGAATGAGTTTGATGCACAGAATTCATTTTTAATCATATTTTCCGAAGATTTTATCGATAAAAAACATAAAAAATACATTCGATACTTTGACATTAATAAGACAACAAAGGATAATTTATTAAAGCACAAATATTTTCCTGATGTGGAGAATTTTAACCGGGACATTAAATTTTTTGAGACCAGTGAATTCTTCTCATTATTAAGATCATTGCTCCCCATTGATTATGCCTTGTTGATTCAAAGGAATCAGCGAACAAAGGTAAGATATGCCCTGACTCATTTCCATGTTAGGATAGACTGGCCCATAGCAGAAGCATCTGAAAATCTTGCCAAGGAGTTAAGGTATATTTCAAAAGACCTTTATGAAAAAGGGGATAAATATGCTGAAGATTTTCAAAAAAAATTGTTTGAATATTATGGTATTCCTGTTATGTCCGGAGGGAGAAGAACCGCAGCCATAGTAGCTGCTCAATACTTTAGACAGTTTCCTGGAATTACAACTGTTTATGTTGCTTCCAGTGAATCCAGAAATCTTTTACGCATTGATGAAAGAGGGGTATGCAAATCAGTCCTGGTTAAACTTCCTGACAGTGAAATTAAAAAATTGGTTGATAATGCAGGCATTACCCAAAACAGTTTTACTAAAAATTATGTTATTGCACGGCAGCGTAAAAATTATATCTGTATTTTAAATGTAAAATATGATTATACCAGTCATGCATTGCCTTCAGAGGGCGGAAGACTTAGGGAATTAAATCCTGATACAAATTGGCTGACAGTATCCCAGGAGCATATTCTACCGAAACCATCCACATTAATACATCCCCCCATTCCCTATAAAATGGTATATTTATAATTTTTTAAGCAGGGCTATTTCATCACAATTGGGGAAACTTACGCACCCAATACAATCTGACCAGACCTTTATGGGAAGTTCATTTTTATCAATTGTTAAAAATCCGAATTGTTCAAAAAAGGTGGGCCGATAGGTGAGGGTGAAAAGATCCTTGATTTTAAAATAAAAGGCTTCCTGAATAGCCCTTTCTGTTAGTGTAGAGCCGATTCCACGACCTGTGAAAGCAATATCCACTGCAAGGGATCGGATTTCTGCCATATTTTCCCAGCAAAACTGCAAAGCACAGCATCCAACAACTTTTTTTTGTTTGAGATCTTCAAAAACCCAGAAATCTCTTAAATGGTCATATAGCTTGCTAAGAGGCCTTGCTAAAAGTTCACCTTTAACATTATAAAATTGAAGTAATGCATGGATGGTCGGGACATCATCAAGCATGGCTTTTCTTATCATTTTAAGTCCTTTATTTTAATCAGTGTTTTTACAGTCCTTGAAGTTTTTTCTTTTGTTATTTCCCCTGTATCAGGATTCATGTATACCATTTTTGTTCCATCCGGGATATCAAAATATTGATAGGATTTGTTGGAGAGAACGTGTTTCATATAATCTATCCATATGGGTAGAGCAGCCCTTGCACCGGTTTCATATTTTCCAAGAGATGTGGCATCGTCATTGCCCACCCAGACACCCACGGCAATATCCGGACTGAATCCAATAAAGAGGGCATCTTTATAATTGTCGGTTGTCCCGGTTTTGCCGGCAATATCCTTTTGTATGGCCAAGGCCTTTTTCCCAGTGCCTTCAAGCACGACAGCTTTTAACATATCCGTTATAATGGCCGCGTTTTGCCGGGACATAATGGATTGTTTCTGTGTCGTATTTTGATACATTATCCGGGAGTCTGAATCCGTTATTTTAATAATGGAAAAAGGGGCAACTTTAATCCCCATATTGGCAAAAGGGATATAAGATGCTGTCAATTCAATCAGGCTGACCTCTGATGTTCCCAAAGCCAAAGAAAGATTGGAGCGAAGTTTCGAGGACACCCCTGCTTTTTTTGCAAATTCAATCACCTTGGCCGGACCGATCATCTCCATGAGTCTTACAACCGGTGTGTTTTTGGATAAGGCCAGGGCTTTGCGAAATGTGATCTCTCCTAAGTAAGTTTTTGAAAAATTATTTACCTGCCAGGTTTGATTATTATCATGGCGATAGGATAAAGGAGCATCAAGCAGTTTGTAGTTCTGTGAAAAACCTAAGGTGATGGCAGTGGCATATACAAAGGGTTTAAAAGCGGAACCCGGTTGCCGTTTGGCCTGTACAGCCCTGTTAAAAGGACTTTTAGAAAAATTTTTCCCACCGACCATACTTAAAACACCTCCGGTTTTAACATCCATGGCAATCAATGCGCATTGAACCTTTGAGGTGTCGATACCGTGTTTTATCATTCGGATTTCAAGTTGGTCCATTTGCTTGGAAATAGATTTTTCTGCTACCAGCTGAAGATCTAAATCAAGAGTTGTATAGATGTTGAGCCCTTTTGAATAGATGTTTTGCAAATCAAATTGTTCTTTTAAGCTGGTTTTAATATATTCGATAAAATAACCGGCCTTGTTGTGCTCTGCCTTTTGGGGTGCTGGAGAAATTTCTATTGCTTTGGCTAAATTATATTCCACTGAAGTAATTATTTTTGCGCTCAGCATTTGCTGGAGGACAATATCTCGCCTTTTTTTTGCTAAATCTGGATTTTTTATCGGTGAATACACAGAGGGTGCTTTGGGCAAGCCTGCAATTAAGGCTGATTCTGCCAGGGTGAGATCCTTTACAGATTTTCCAAAATAAGTTTGTGAGGCAGCTTCAACACCATAAACACCAGAACCAAGATAAATCAGATTTAAATATAATTCCAGTATTTCATTTTTAGTATACCGTCTTTCAATCTGGATCGTTAAAAAGGCTTCTTTAATTTTTCTGGCAATGGATTTTTCAGAAGACAAAAACAATGTTTTTGCCAATTGCTGGGTTAATGTGCTGGCGCCTTGTGTATAGCTTCTGTCTTTTATATTATGAAGGATTGCCCTGAAGATGGCTTTTAAATTAATGCCGGAATGAATGTAGAAATTTTTGTCTTCTATTGTAATTAATGCAGAGATGAGATTTTTTGGAATTTTTTCAATGGAGACAGGGAATCTTTTTTCAATATAAAATTTGGCAAGAATTTTATTATCAGATGAAAAAACCGTTGTGACAGATGAAGGTTTAAATTGCTTAAGCGAATTTATTTGCGGCAAATCATGAATAAGACTGAAAAAAATTCCTGCCAGTATGCCGAAAAAAATTCCGATAAAAGCGATGGATATTAAATACCAGTGTTGTTTAAGCATGAACACCGGTTCTGTCATATTTTGCGGACAATATCATTGGGAAAGCATTGAATTTCAAGCAATAGTATGGCCATGGTGTTTGGCTGGGCACTATCAATGGAAGTATGCTCCATATCAAATAGTCCCAGGATTTTTGTGCTTTTGGGGGAACCTTTTGGCGACAGGATTTCAATTGTATCACCCCGGGTAAGTTTGTTCCTGATGCCTACCCTGTAATGGTTATCTTCTGTTCTCTCCATTATTTTCCCAATAAAACTGTGGATTTTCCCTATGTGAATATTATTGTAATTGAGTTGTGGTTCACTTGTTTTATTAAAATAAAATCCTGTACAATATTCCCTGTGAAAAATCTGGTAAAGTTCAGCCAGCCAGTCTGGATTTGTTTTGTATGTATCAGGGGCGTCAACATAGGTATCAATTGCATTCCTGTAGGTTTGAACAACGGAAGCAAGATAGTTGATGCCCTTCATTCGACCCTCGATTTTTAATGATGTTATGTTGGCATTAATGAGTTCAGGAATATGCTCGATCATGCTTAAATCTTTTGAGTTAAAGATATATGAGCCCCTGTCATCTTCCATGAGGGAATGATATTCATTGGGACGGAGTTCTTCCACTACTGAGTACCTCCATCTACATGGATGGCTGCAAAGACCTCTGTTGCTATCCCTCCCGCTTAAAAAATTACTTAACAGGCATCGCCCGGAATATGATACACACATGGCGCCGTGAATAAAGGTTTCAGTTTCTATTTGCGCATCTTTAGTGATTTCTTTTATTTCTTCCAGGGATAATTCCCTTGCAAGGTTAACCCTTTTTACCCCTATCCCGTGCCAGAACCTGGCAGCATTCAGGTTGGTTGTATTGGCCTGGGTGCTTAAATGGATATCAATATCAGGAATGATTTTTTTTGCCAGCATAATGATGCCCGGGTCAGAGATGATAATTGCATCTGGTCCGATTTGGCCGGTTTTGTATAAAAAGTCCTCAAGTTCTTTTTGTTCATGGTTTCTTGAGTAAATATTGCAGGCAAGGTAGACTTTGACCTTATGAAGGTGGGCAAAGGTAATGGCATCAACCATTTCAGCATCTGTAAAGTTACCAGAAAAATTTCTCAGGCTGAAATTTTTGGCTGCAAGGTAAACCGCATCTGCGCCATAATGGATGGCAATTTCAAGCTTTTCAAAATTTCCGGCAGGTGCTAGAAGCTCAGGTTTAAAAGAATTTTTTTTCATATGGTCTGCATATTAAGTGGTGCCCCCGGCGGGAATCGAACCTGCGCTCAAGGATTAGGAATCCTATGCTCTATCCACTGAGCTACGGGGGCGCAATTTATTCAACGATTAATTTTTGGCCTGGAAATATTTTACTTTTTTTATTCAATTGATTCAAGGCAAGTAATCGATTTAAACTCATATTATATTTTTTTGCAATTAAAAAAGGACTGTCTCCTGACCGAACTTTGTACGTCGAGGCCCCTTTTTTAGCAATTTTTAATTGCTTTTCAGATGTAATATTTAGGCTTTGACCAATGCTTAATGCAGTGGAGGATAATTTATTTGTGACCATGATGTTTTTTGTCGTAGTATCAAATTTTCTGGCAATATTCCAAAGATTGTCCCCACTCTTGACTTTATAAACAAGCCTTTGTTCAGGCACTACCCGGACAGAGGCCTTCGCATGAATATTTGCAGCATTGGTTCTGCTAGGTATTTTTAATACCTTGCCGGCAATGATTCTTTGCGATTTATGAATATGGTTGGCAGTTGATATGGCACGGATGGATGTTTTATACTTTTTAGCGAGTCCAGACAATGTGTCGCCTCTTCTTACACGGTGGAATACATACATTGGTGGCGGAGAATAGGTGGTTTTAATCTCATCGATTTTTGAAAGAAAGATCTCGGCTTTATCCTCTGGGATTTTTAACAGGTATGGCTCCGGTGGCAGAAGTCCATATCTGAGCTCTGGATTTAAGTCTTTTAATACAGTTTCCTTTACGCCTATTTCTTTTGCAATATCCTTGAGATGGATCTGTTTTTTGATTTCATATGTTTTAAAAGCAATGGGCAATAAAGGAACCCCAATTTTAATATTATATTTATCCAGATTGTTCATGATATGAAGAGTTGCTAAAAATCTGGGAACATATCGTGCGGTTTCCCTAGGCAGATTCTGATAAAGATCCCAGAAATTATCAAGATAGTTTATACTTTGTTTTCGGATGGTTCTTAATACTCTACCCTCTCCGCAATTATATGCAGCAAGGGCTGTTGTCCAGTCTCCGAAAAGGTTGTGAAGCTCTTTTAGATAACTAATAGCGGCCATGGTCGACTTGTGAGGGTCAAGACGTTCATCAATATAATAGTTGCGGGTTAATCCGAATTTGTACCCGGTGGAAGGGATAAACTGCCATAAACCCAGAGCCCTGGCAGAGGATAGAGCCCTGATTTTAAATCCGCTTTCAATTAAGGGCAACCAGGATATCTCTTCGGGCAGGCCAGCTTTTCTTAATTCAGAAAGTATAAAAGGCCTGAACCTTTCAGATCTTTCAAGGGATTGTATAAAGAATTTACGTTCAGGTCCGGTTAGCCTTTTTATTTCATTTTCTACATGGTTATTCAGAGTGATGGGTATTTCATTGTGTAACCCGTTTACCACTATCTGGCGGGATGCATAAATTTCAAGAATTCGTTTTGATATCAGGTATCGGATATCTTCTTTTTGCTGATTAAATTCAGAATGAATCTCTACGTCGATCTCAAGAATAGTAGAATAAGCAGAGTCAAGGTTGGTAAGCGCGTCATCTAATTTGCCTTTTTCCCACATCTGCTGGGCATAATCACAAAGCTCGAGTGCTTGGTCGATTTTCTCCTGGTCCGTGAGTTCGGATTTCTGATTTTGCTTGTATGATTCCTTTTCAACGTCTGATGCTAATAAATCTG
>CALGRI010000176.1 GCA_937880875.1 uncultured Pseudomonadota bacterium | reverse complement strand
TTGCTGACCGGATTCTGCGGTCCCAATGCCTTTAAAACTCTGGAAGCCGCCGGTGTAAAAGTGGCAAATGATCAGAGCGGACGGGTAATTGATGCAGTCCAGAAGTTTAAACAGGGCAATGTTGTTTTTGCCGATGGCGCAAACAAGGACGGCCACTGGTAAACCATATAAATATAAACAAGAAAAGCACCTTTGAAGAAAGGATCACTGCCCATTCTCAAATCAGGGTGCTTTTCTTGTTCCCCATGATTGTTTATTAAAACAAAGGAGAAAAAAATAATGCCCCTTTATGAGTTTAAATGTGAGGATTGCAGCAAATATGCGGGAAAAAATTTTAATCATGAACAATCTGGATGATTTTTTGGATAACCTTCAAAATGAAATATTTGAAGATGGTAAAAAGGAGCTTGGTGAAAAAGGTTTTCAAGACATATATTTTAGTTTCAATGAAACAATCTTTTATCCGAACTGGAAAAATAAATAAAAATTAAAATCGTATTTTCAGCTCTTTTAATTAACCTGAATAACTGTTACGTTTATTATTAAATAAGATATTAGATATAATTAGGATTAAATATAATAAAAGGATTTGCATAATGAAATTTGAACAAATCATTATTGAAACAGGTGAAAATCATGTTGCAACGCTTACTTTAAACCGACCTGAAAGCATGAACACCTTTAGCAGCAAGATGGCTTTTGAACTTAATCAGGCTCTCATTGATCTGGATTCAGACCCATTAGTCCGGGTCATTCTTTTAAAAGGAGCCGGCAAGGCGTTTTGTGCTGGAATCGACGTAACCGAACTGGCCGGGAAAACAGCCCTTGAATACCGCCAATGGATAGAAAAAATGGAACAACCCCTTGTTACCATTTCAAAACTGAAAAAACCTGTCATTGCACAGCTTCACGGGGTTGCCGCAGCAAACGGCATGGGCTTGATTGCAGCAGCTGATCTTGTCATTGCCGCAGACAATGCTAGGTTAGGCCTTACCGCCATCAACGTAGGACTCAACTGCATAGGGCCTGTTATTCCGGTCGCAAGATGTGTGGGCCGTAAAAAGGCATTGGAACTCCTGTTTTATGGAAAGTTAATAAAAGCGCCTGAAGCACTATCTCTCGGGCTGATAAATAAAATTGTCCCAAAAGAAGACCTTGAATTCCAGGCCCTTCAATGGGCAGAAGAACTGGCTCAAAAAAGTCCCATTGCCTTGCAGATTGCAAAAACTGCTTTTTATCATTCAGAAGACATGAATTATGAAGCGCAGTTTGCCTATATGAATGAAGCCTTTGCCAGACTTTGCACCACAGATGATGCAAAAGAAGGCGTTAAAGCATTTTTTGAAAAACGTCCCCCGGTCTGGCAGGAAAAATAAAAACAAAGCTACTCTCTTGATACCCATTAATTTTATGAGTGCTGGTTTACTATTTTGTCAAAGTGTCGGTCACAGCGCCGGTCACACCGGTGATAACATAGGAGCCACCCAGATTCGTACTTGTAACTGTTATATCGCCCGGATCCTTCGCAGTACCCACCGCGATAGCTACAGTGTTACCTTTAGATGCCCTGGCACCGGTGTAAATCGTTCCTTGAGTCTCTGATGCAATCGTTTCTGCAGGGGGGATAGCTCCTACATTATCTGTCATATACAGAGTTACAGAGGTCAATGCATTTTTGGCATCTGACTTAACAGACGCCATAAAACCCCTTGCCCTGTATTCAGTAAACTGAGGAACGGCAATGGCCGCCAGAATACCGATAATTGCGACAACAATCATGAGCTCAATCAAGGTAAAGCCCTTTTGATTTCTGTGTTTTTTTAAAGGATTAAACATTTGCTGCCTCCCATTGTTTGTGTTAATTTAAACGCTGCTTTTAATTATTTATTTTCTAAAACCGTCTTGTCTTGCCAAACCTAAATCTTCCTTCAAAAAGGATGCCAACCGCATTAAAAATTTAAAAAAACCCCGGGGTGCCTTGACATAATGATCTTTTTTATTTTTAAAAAAACTTGGGTTTCATTTTCAGAAGGAAAAGATCGAATTCCAAACAATTTTTAGAATATTTTGCCAAAAATTGTCACATAAATATTGGAGGCACCTTGTTCAAACTTTGCACCCATCAATACTGTCCGACTTGGGACAAACCACACATTTTGTATTTGAGTGGCAGCATCGGCTTAATTAAATATTTCTTTCCACCATTTTAAGAAAAAGTTTATGACTGGGAACTCAAGCCCGGTAGTTGTAACCCCTGCAGAGGTGATATCCGAGGCTGGATCAGGATTGGTAGAGCTGGTTAAAATAAGTAATTTTGCCACTCCTGTCTCTGTTATTATAACAACTGGTTTAGATGGTAAGCCGCCGCCGATTATTTCATTTGTGTCATTATCTCCATCACCATCAAAATCAAACGCTGCCGCTCCTGTCAGGTAATCTAAAGCATACAGCTTTGCATACCCTCCGGGCACACAAGCCTCATTATTCGGCAGAAAGGTTGTTGCATACAAAGTTTTGTTAAATACCACTGACTCTGCAAGAGCTTTGTCACCCTGCTCCATGAGTAAATACCAGCCATTATCACTTTCAGCAAGATCTGGAGCAGTATAACCTAAAGCAGTTGAATCAGCATTTACCAGGTCATCTAATTCCAGTGATAAGGCATTATGTATATCCTTGATTGCATACAAAGTATCATAAGTATCCGTATTACAGGCATCATCCCTGTCGCCTGAACCTATAAACACCAGGTCATAACCAATTTCAAGCGTTACAGCAGGAGGATAAAAAAACTTACTGGTATCAGTATCATCCGTTAAGGTATCAATATCATTATCGACAGTATCTTCGCAGCTTATCTCGTTGCATCTGGCTGTAAATAATTTATGAATTGTCCAGTTTTCAATATTTTCACCTCCATCGGGGAAAGATGTGGAATCAAAGTTGCCGATTCTCCATATCTGGCCACCCATATCTCCCACATAAAGCTTGTCTGTAAATCCGTTATAATCTCTATCCAGGGCAAAGATTTTACTGGGGATGCTGTATGTCATATCAGTATCATCGGCTATGGTAAATTCTTTTACAATACCACCTGTTGAAGCATTTATTGCAAGAATACATTTCCCTTTTGAATTATCTTCGCTATATCCGCCTCCAAGGAAAACAACATCTATTCCAGTAGCTATCGCTGATGTTTTAACAACTCCGAATTGAGGGATGGACCAGGTTTCTCCTAATTCAGGAATGGTAGTGGTTGAAACGGGAGTCCCGTCAGTCTGAGCGATTCTCCACAAAAATTCAGGCTCTGCAGGAATCGTAACATCCAATGCAAAATAGCTGGTACCGCCTTTTCGCTCCCCACAGATAAGATAAACTATATCCGCAGGATAAGTTACCCCGTCTATGATTGTTGACACTGGCTCAATAATTCCATTTTTATTATAATCTTTTATTAAGACGGCAGGGGATGAATCTACATAGTACTGATGTTCTGATTCTTCTAATATTCTCTTTAAGCTTGGCAGCAGGTCTGGAGGAATAAACGACCACGCTTCAGTCCCGTCTTCATCATTAACCGCATGCAGCATGCCGTCGTTTGCTCCAAAAAATACCATTGTTTTATCTGGTGTAGCAGGGTTATTATCAAGATCGCCATAATTAACAACCACAGGTTCACTGTGAAGCGGATCACCGCAGATTATCCTTCTGTTTTCACTGGTATTACCATCTTCATCCTCATCATGAACATCTGCGCCTCTGATATAATTGATCAGTTCGGTTGTTCCTGTACTGGCAATTGTGCCGGAAACCCCGAAAGCGTTTGTTACCACCTCACCTGTTCTAAAAAATCCAGTTTTACCACTATAAGAAATATTACTAGCATTAACTAAAGATATTGTTGCTGTAGCGCCGCTGTCAGATCCGGTCAAGACATTTCCAATGAAAAACGTACCGGTAATATTGATAAGTTCAAACGGACCTGTTGAATCGTCATAAGTCGTAAGCCAAGCAGGCGTTAATTCACTTACAGAAAATGAATTGGAAAAATGTGTTAATTCATTGTCTAAGCCAAGATAAGTATAAATATTTCTTGCACTATTGTCTATACCATTCGCCTTTGAGGTATCTGCCCAGTTAATTGTTCCCCAATATGGACCCGCATCTTCTTTCATTGCGCCATTTGGCCAGGTGGCGGCAATACCATTAGCATCAAGAATTTGCGCATCAGAAGAAAAACTGAATTTTGTGACATTTCCTTCCCAGAAATTACTCTCGCCCGGCTTGAAAAAAGCAAGATATATTTGATTGCCGCTGGTTGTTCTTGTAACCGGTACAACAGGCGTTGTAAAAGAGGATGTTTTGGAAAGTATGGCATTAATTGTATCAAGAAGCACCCCTGCAAGGTTATCAGGGTTTTGAGCCTCAAAATGATATTTGCCGTATTCGACGTAGCTTGTGCTATAAAAGTTCAGGTTTCCGTTTCCGTTGTTTGAGGTATTAATGAGGTATGCATTGCTTTCTGGATTTCCCATGAATCCTATTGTATAGGTCGTTACATTCTGAAAACCGTCCTGGTAATCCACAATATCGTTCATGTAAAGATAATGAGCTACATCATCAAGATATGATGAGCCATTAATATTTATGGGGATTGTGACAAGAGTCGTTGTTGTTCCATCATTAAGCGATATCTGACCCTCTCCATCATTATCATAATCACTGAAAGACGCCGGAACAGAACCCGCTGCTGCAGCCTGATCCTGGGAAGAGATACCTGATGTGATTACAATAACAAAATTTTTCTGGCAATATTCACCCACCACTCCGGATGAAAGCGAACCATAATATCCCCCAACACTTGCAAGGCCCTCTGCAAGAGGCGAATAATCAAAAGTTCCGAGATTATTGATATTATTGATAAAATTAGGATCAACTATTTCTGCGGCATCATATACAAAGTCAAGGGGCTGTACATTATTTGCACCAGTGGCACTTGCCGTAAAAGAGTAAATGCCGAAATACGCCTTTCTTTGAGTAAGCTCAGCAACTGTAAATATAGCTTTTTTGGCAAAATAAAAGCGGGTTTGATCAGGAAGGTCACTTCCATCGCCTGCATAGGCGCCATAAAATAACCAGTTAAGATAATTTTTGGAATATCTGAATCTTGCTGCTTTGTCTATAACCTCGTCAACCTTAACTGTGGAAGGTGTAAAAGGTAAAGTTATGGCACGTTCATTTATTGTGAATGTATTAGTTGAGGAAAAAAAAGCATTTTTAGCATCAGGGTCGGGTGTGAGATCAGGCAAAATGGGCCTGAGATAGTATTTGCCCGTTTCAAATTTAACGACGGTATATCCATTTTGGTTAAGGAATCCATTGGTCGTACTGCCATCACCCCACTTTATTTCCTCTGTTGTATCTGCTTCATCTATTGTGCCGTCACCATCATTATCAATTCCGTCATTATTAACATCAGGTATATAATCAATACTGTTATCATAATCGTCGTGCCAGATGATATTCTCCATCTCAGCGCCGTTATCAAGTAACAGCACTATATTGGGAGGCACATCATCTGCTGAAATCTGAAAAATGCAGGTATCGTCAGATAAAACCGGTTTCCCTGCAAGGAGAAGGAATCCAAACAAAACTAAAATGATTTTTATTAATTTTATGGAGGTTCCCATTACCTTTCTCCTTTGCTGGGTATGTGATTTATTTTAAAGCCCTATTCGGTAAAATCCGGCTTCGACAGTACTGGTCCCATTGTTTGGACCTGTACTATTAGATTCAATCTTATAATTTATAGCGAAAATTGTCCCAGCAGAATATCCGGAACCAGGCGGCATATTGCTCTTCCCAAGGTATGACACATCCCCATTAACCTGTAACAGGTTTGATAATGAATATGTTGCAACTGCATTAACAGAATCAGGAAAAGAAAATGGTTCACCTTCGATTATATTGTTTGGACCATATAAATCAGGGTTAACAACAACATAATGAATTCCTGAATCAGCGGCATAAAATACCATTTTGTTTATTTTATCGTTGCCGGAAATCTGCATTTCGATAGTTGATGTTGTTGTTGCAAAAATACCTAGAAAAGTTAATAACAATAGGAATACTACTGCTATGATCAGTGTCGAGCCTTTTTCATTGTTTAAAAAAATGAGCTTTTCTTTCATTGCAAATGTCCTTAAATATCAGCCTTGATTCTATCAAGGACTACATTTCTTGTCGCTCCATTTTGCTGCCATTGCACATACACTCTTATATGTTTAGCATTAATTGCAGGCTCATCAACCGCGATATTCCAGAATATATCATACTGGATATTTGTTGCTCCATTACCCTGTTGAAAACCATCAGAACTGGTTGTGTCATCAATACCGCTGATTCCATCACCGTCATCATCATTAAGATCAGCGTCATCATAAGCAAGGGACACCAATTCTTCCATTTTATTCTGCGCAAATGCTGTCGCCTCGGTTAATCCACTGGCATAAGAGTTCCCATTAACTGCTGACAACTGCATTTTTGCAACGCCAAGAATTCCAATAGCCAGGACTGTTATGGTAATCATGATTTCTATAAGCGTAAAACCGTTTTGATTATATTGTGTTATTTTGCTCATAATCCCAAGTTTCTGCATTTTACTGTTGTGGTTAAAAGCCGGCGCCGGAAATTATCATTGTATGGCCCCCAATTCTGTCCTCCAGGTGTTGTATATATGTGGGTATTTACAAATTTTTGATCCGCACGGTCACCCCTTGCAAGCAGGGTTATCCGAATGCTCCTGATAAGCGTTGTATCCGACGGAGTCAAGGTTTGTGATTCATCTACGAGTTTATAAAAAAATTCTAAAGCGTCGATGTTTTCAGACACAGGTTGGTTATTAGCTGTAGCAGTACTTTTTCTTCCCAGTTTTTGTATATTATAAGACGTATAAAGAGAATATGTGATATATTCATTGCTGTCATCAATATCCCCGTCGCCGGTTTCATCTATTGTGAATGCTATGGAATTGGATATGCCTGAAACAATTCCAGCATTCGCATCGCTGGTCGGATCATAGCCAGCCATCCTGATTTCCCGTACCATCATATCCATTCCAGCTCTCAGATTCTGCTGCATAACAGCCACATCTTCCTGAGCAACATAGCTTTTCTGCTGGGATTGAAATGCTGTAAAAATAGTTGCTGAAACAATCCCTGTTATGGCTATTGTAATCAATATCTCTACTAATGTGAAACCACGTTCTTTTGATGTGAAATTCTTTTTTTTTAATTCCATGCTACGCCATCATTACTTTTTTTAATTTTCACATTTCCTGCAAATGATAAAGATGCTTGATAATACCTTGAGTTATTGTTTTGAAATCGGACACTTCCCAAATTGTATATCCATGGCAAACCTCGAGAATTATAGCCGGCAGTATTGCCCGTAAAATTATTATAATACAGAGATACGTTTTTAGGCATGTTTGCCTGGACTAAAATCTGTTCCCCAGCATCAAAAACTCCATTTGCCGGAGAATCATCAACAAACACCCGATAACTTCCGATCATACCGGCAGGATCATAAGTCCCGACAACAAAACCGATTAAAACAGCTTTATTTCTTTTTACTGCTTCCATTTTTGCCTTCTGCATATTTGAATACAAATCCCTTACTGCTGCTTTTAACCTGTAATTCGGCAGCCATTTCATAACAGCAGGAATCGCAATCGAAGTAAGGAGGCTGATCATGCCGATAACTATAATTAACTCTATAAGTGTAAAGCCTGACTTTTTGCGCATTATTTCATCCTCCTGGCATACTATATACAATTTATACAATACGTGTGCCAAGCTCGATTAATGTGAAAAAATTGGATGAGACTTTCTCTTTACCATAAAATAAGGCCTTCCTCTTTGTCAAGAAAAGCATAAAATGTTTGTTCGAAGCAGGGAACGGGGGGGGGGAGAGAAACGATATGCTTTAAATCAATCAAAAATGTCAATTTTGTCAAGGCGATAGCGCAGGGATCTTAAGTTTAAATTCAAATAATCGGCAGCTTTGCTTTTATTACCAGCTGCAAGTTCCATGGCTTTTTTAAGATAGCCCTGCTCAATGGTTAACAGGATTTCATCCAGATCAACCCCCTGCTCAACATCGGCAAGGTCAAAACGTTTTCCTTTTATGCCCTCAACCCATCTTCTTTTCTTATGCATTGAAATTGTCAGGCTTTCAGGTAAAATAATATTTGTGGAAGAAAGGGCCACACTTCGCTCGATTAAATTTTCAAGTTCCCTGACATTACCGGGGAAACTATATTTAGTTAAAAAATCAATGGCATAGGAAGACAGTTTTACAAAATCTTTCCCCATTTTTTTTGCATATTTTTCAGCAAAATGCTTTGAAAGGATCTCCACATCTCCTTTTCTATCCCTTAATGGCGGAACCTTAATGGGGATAACGTTGAGCCTGAAAAACAGATCCTCCCTGAAATTGCCGTCTATGACCTCTTGCTCAAGTTTTTTATTGGTGGCAGATATAATCCTGGTATCTACTTTTATTTCTTTTGTCCCGCCAACAGGTTTCACAAAAGTATCCTGAACCGTCCGGAGCAATTTAACCTGGAGAAAGGTGGATAATTCCCCTATCTCATCCAGAAAAATGGTGCCTTGATGGGATGCCTCAAAAAGCCCTTTTTTATCACCTGTTGCCCCGGTAAAAGATCCTTTGACATGTCCGAAAAATTCACTTTCCATTAATGTATCCGGTATACCGCCGCAATTGACAACCACAAAAGGTTTATCTTTTCTGTCGGAATTTTCATGAATGGCCCGTGCAATCAACTCCTTTCCAGTCCCACTTTCCCCGGAAATCAAAACATTGGTTTTTGTTGAGCTGATCTGTTTGATTATTTTATAAATGGCCTGCATTCCAGGACTTTTCCCGATAATCCGGTTAAAATACAAATTGTCCTGAAGCTCTGTGGACACCTGCTCTTTTTCCTGATCAAGGGTCTTTAATTCAAGGGCTCTTTGTATGGTCTGCGTAAGCTCATTATTATCAAAGGGTTTGGGAACAAAATCATAGGCCCCTTCGTTCATGGCCTCCACGGCAATTTCAGTTGTGGAATATGCAGAAATCATGATAACAACTATATCAGGATTTTTCTTTTTAGCTTCTCTTAAAACTTCAAGCCCTGTGATATCACCCAGACGAATATCTGTCAGAATAAGATCATAATTGTTCTTTTGAATCATCGTTAGTGCCTGACTGCCATTTTTGGCATCTGACACCTTATACCCCTTTTTAGACAAGAAAACTCCAAGAAACTCGCGCATACTTATTTCATCATCTACCACAAGGATACTTTGTTTATTTGTCATTTAAATATACAACCTTTCCATTTACCATGGTTAAAAATGCCCGACCCTTGACCTTAATTCCTGAAAAAGGTGAATTTTTACTCCTGGATTTAAATGTTCCAGGGTCAATTTCATATATATCCTCAGGATCGATAATGGTCAGGTCTGCAATATTGCCAGGCTTGATATCATTGTTGACCCCAATAATTTTTGCCGGATTCTTTGCCATTTTGTTTACAAGATTTCCCATAGTTAAAAAACCATCATGGACGAGTTTTAAAGAAAGTGATAAAGAGGTCTCCAAGCCGACAATACCAAAGGCTGCCATGTCAAATTCCATATCTTTTTCCACCACACTGTGAGGCGCATGATCCGATGCAATCACATCAATTGTACCATCTGAAAGGCCTTGAATAACAGCCTGCCTGTCTTCTTCAGATCGCAGCGGAGGATTCATTTTAAAGTTTGTATCATAGTCTTTCACATCTGCATCTGTTAATGTGAAATAGTGCGGTGCTGTCTCACAGGTGACGTTTACACCTCTTTTTTTTGCCTGGCGGATAGCTTCCACTGACTCTTTGGTACTGATATGGCAGAAATGTACCCATGCTCCTGTGAATTCTGAAAGTGCGATGTCTCTTACAACCATAACACTCTCGGCCGCGTTAGGGATGCCTTTTATTCCCCAGGATGTAGCAAAAGGACCTTCATTCATGGACCCGCCATCAACGAGACTTAACTCTTCAGCATGGACAAAGATGGGGATATTAAGGCCTTTGCAATATTCCAATGCCCGCCGCATCATGTTTGGATTTTCAAGTGGTTTTCCATCATCCGTTACAGCAACGATCCCTGCCTGTTTCATATCATATATTTCAGCAAGACTGTCTCCCAAAGACCCCTGGGTGATTGCCCCGGTTGGATATACTCTTGAAAGACCCAATTCCTTTGCACGATTGATAATAAACTTTGTCACCTGACGATTATCATTCACCGGCTTTGTGTTGGGCATGGAACAAACCGCAGTAAAACCGCCTCTGGCTGCAGCAAGAAGCCCTGATTCAATGGTTTCCTTATATTCGTGTCCCGGCTCTCTTAAATGGACATGAATATCAATTAACCCGGGCACAACAAACATGCCTCTTGCATCAATTATTTCAATATCCGTCCTGGTTTCAATATCTTCTGGATCAACAATGCCTTCAATAAGATGATCTTTAATGATGATATCTTTTTTTTCATCAATATTTCCAGGGTCAAGAAGGTGCGCCCCTTTAATCCAAATCCGCATTTCTGCCTCCTCCTGCCACCAGATAAAACAATGCCATGCGCAAAGCAACGCCATTGGTCACCTGCTCTAGAATCAAAGAACACTCAGAGTCTGCAACTTCACTTGATATTTCAACTCCCCGGTTCATGGGCCCGGGATGCATGACAACAACATCTTTTTTAGCCAGATTTAACCGAGCCTTGTTCAATCCAAAAAGCATTGCATATTCCCTTTCTGTGGGGAAAAGTATATTACCCTGCCGTTCTTTCTGAATTCTAAGCATCATTATGACATCAGCCCCTTCAATACAGGTTTCCATATTGGGTGATATAGTACACCCTAAGTTTTCTATTCCCATGGGAATCATGGTTCCGGGCGCACAAATAAAAACATTGGCCCCCATTTTAGAAAATCCTGTAATATCAGATCGTGCCACCCTAGAGTGGGCAATATCGCCTATAATGGAAATCTTTAGCCCTTTAATTTTCCCCTTTTTTTCCCTGACACTCATCATGTCCAAAAGTGCCTGGGAGGGATGGGCATGGATACCATCCCCTGCATTAATAACCGAAGCTTTTACACGTTTTGCAATTAAGTGTGCAGCCCCTGATGATGGATGCCGCAAAACAATGACATCAGGTTTCATGGCTTCCAGGTTCCTGGCAGTATCAATAAGGGTTTCTCCTTTCACAATACTTGAAGAACTCTTTGAAATGGAAAGGCTGTCTGCAGAAAGTCTTTTAGCAGCAGTATCAAAAGAAAGTTTTGTTCTTGTTGAGGGTTCCTGGAAAAAAAGGACGATGGTCTTACCCCTTAAGGTAGGTACTTTTTTTACAGGTCGTTCTGAAATTTCTTTCATGCCCTGGGCTGTATCAAGGATCATTGAAATTTCATGGGGTTCCAGAGATTCGATATCAAGAATATCTTTTTTAATAAACCGCATTTTTCCCGCCTTATCTTAATATGTCGCCAACTCTGTTCCATCTGACACTAGCCCACATAGGCACAGACTTGTCTTTATTCCATGACCAGTAAATGATCAATGCTTTACCCCTTACTGCATTAAGATCAACAAATCCCCAGAATCTGCTGTCATGACTATTGTCCCGATTATCACCCATGACAAACAATTTATTTTCAGGAACTTTGATTTTTCTTAAATTGTCCCTTGAACTAAATTTTCCTGGGATTATGTCTTGGGTTTTATAAACAGCATAGGTCTCCCCTTCAACCATCTTACTATTTACATATAGTTTTTTATCAATGAGTTCCAAGGTGTCTCCTCCTGTGGCAACCACCCGTTTGATAAAATCCTTGGAAGGATCTTCCGGATACTTAAAGACAACAATATCACCTTTTTGCGGATTTTTCACAGGAATAAGAGTTTTTCCATCTGTAAACGGAATTTTTATGCCATATATAAATTTATTAACCAGAATCTGGTCTCCGATTTGAAGCGTTTCCAGCATTGAACCAGATGGAATTTTAAATGCTTGAATAATGAATGTCCTGATAAACATGGCAATAATAATGGCGATAATGATTGCCTCTGTATTTTCCCGCAAAGAACTCTTGGGTTTCTTTTTTATCATTTTTTTTCCTTATAGCTTAATCTAATAGAATATGTGCTGAGGTTGACTTAAAAAGAACTTTGCTTTTAGTATTGATTTCTTTAAAATATCAGCTATTTTTCGAGCCTTTACCATGCTGGATAAAGGGACGGTTGGAATTTTTTTGCCTTTGATCATGATGGAACCGCTTTTCAGTTCAGCATAGCTGACCTGCCCATAGGATCTTGAAATGCCTTCTGGATAATCATATCCATAATCAACGATCTGGGTAAACAATTCGCTATCGGAAACCGATGTAAACTTGAGGATTTCCTCATTTAAAATGGGAATCGGGATACCAAACCCCACGGACAGCGAGCATCCATACCCCCTGATACTTTGTCCCACAAGCCATTCAGGAGACATTTCTTTTAAATCTCCTATCACGGAAAGGGTCCCTGCCGGTGCAACAGGCACACCGTTTAATCCTCTTTCAACCTGGCTTTTATGCTGGGTGCCGGTCCAGGTTACATACCCTTGTGCACCGCCTAAAAAAATCCTTGTTCCCACACCAATGGTTTTTAAATAAGGATCATTTAACAGGGGACTGAGCACACCTGATGTTGAATAATTGGCATTGCCCATGCCTGGTTTTAATGTTCCCATATAGGTATATTTTATTTTATCGGATTTATTAATGGCACAATTATAATTTTGATAGGCATTTCGAGGATTACACAACATGGCATTGGGCAATTCTTTCAATGTGACAAGCTTTTCTATTTCCCTGTTGGGATAACAGTCAGTACCATAACTTTGGGCCCTTATATGAATTTGTTTCCCTGCAACCAGATCCTGGATCACATGACCTCCGCCATAATTAAATTCACCGGGATGGCGCTTGTTTAACGGATCATCTTCACAGGTCTGGGTTGCGCCCAGATAACAATCCACTGCTGCCAAGCCTGAATATGCCTCTACATTGTTGAACCAGGTTTTCGTTGTCCTGACCAGGGGTTTGGACTGGCCGATATTAATAAAAGCTCCCGAGGAACACATGGGGGCAAAGGTTCCCGTTGTCACCACATCAATTTTTTTTGCCGCCTCAACTATTCCTTCTTTTCTCGCAATATCGACAATTTCTTCTGCAGTAACAACCACTGCCTGGCCTTTGGCAATTTTTTTATTTATCTGTTCAATCGTTTTATTAACTTTATGCTCTTTCATAACAGACTTTCTTGATTTTGAGACAGATTTATAAATCTGCCCCCATCATAATTCATCATAATTCATCATAATTAAAGTATATTTCATAAATTACATTTGTCTCACAAAATCTATCTTTGATGTAATATTATTTTTAATCCATGAATCATCCCACCATTCCACAGGATTCACAAAAACATTGTGCACAATCATTGAAAAATGAAGATGGTCACCCACGGCAAGACCTGTTACACCAGTGAAGCCGATATCATCCCCTTTTTTAACCATATCTCCTTTATTGACGGAAATCTGGTTTAGATGTGAATAAAGACTGCAAAGTCCGAATCCGTGATCAATTACCACAGTATTACCAAAGATACCAATAAGCTCTGTTAATACAACCCTGCCTGAATTAGCAGCTTTCACAGGCGCATTAGCGGTTGAAGCCAAATCAATGCCCATATGTATCGCCCTGTCAATCTCCTTACCCTTATATTTGTAAATCCTATGGTCAGCAAATCCAGCTCTCCTTGCAGATCCATGAAGTCTCAAAAATCTGCCGTCCCAGTACTTTTTATTTTCTGAAACCTGGGGAATGCTTAATATTTTTTCAACATTATTCTTTCTAGTCTCACCGTTGATGTGTAAAAATTTCTCGAGCAATGGATTTTTTTCCCCCTGAAAAGATCCATTCGTTACACCCACATCAAAATCAGAAATATTATTTTCCAAAAAATCATCAGAAATATTTAAAATATCGGTTTTAAATTTTTTATCCCTTATGTAATGATGGAATCCTCTTTTTGTGGTATTACCTGCCATATCTTCGGCTATAACAGAGATCTGGGTACCAGGACCCTGTGTATGGCTTAATGCAAAAAAGGCAGCATTGATATCCTTGTCCTCAAAAAGGCCTGGATGGCCTGGGAAAAAATTTTCTCCTACTATAACACCACTTTTTATATTTTCCTCAAAAAGTTTATAAATAACAAGAGCAGTGCCGCCGGATTCGATATTATGACGGTTGGTTAATACACTTACTTGAGGCGGTTTTGAATCAATAATCACTTTTTTTTCAATATAGGAAATATTGCCCTTACCCCACCCTCGCCATGAGTAGTCAGAAACCATTATTCGAATAACAGCATCACCATCCGTCATTCCATATTTCCAGGAATGAACCGGGATTATAAAAGCGTCTTTTATGGTTTTTGAGCCTGGAAACACCCCGAAAAAATCTGTGGATTCATATTGCTTATCAAGCAATATTTTTTCTTTTCCCTGCTGCATGATGGATACCATAATTTTACGAAGACCTGTTTTAGGATCTGTTACTTTAAAAGACATCTCATAAGATTTTTTCAAATATAAAGACGGCAGTGTCATATCAACAACCGGTTTTCTGCCTTCAAATTTATAGACAAACATCCAGGTAACGGGAATTAAAACCATAAGAATGAGGGTTAAATAGACAACTCTTTTCATCAATAATACCTATTTTTTCGGGTGGTTAGTATATATTCAAATAAAATTAAGGTAAAATAGCAGCTATGGTCGAACTTATCAAGGTATTTTCCATTCTTGACTTTTGGAGCTTCAAAATATAATTTGATCTACAAAACTTATATTTAGGACTTAATTTATGAATAATTTTTTCTTTGATTTAATAAACAAACCTGACCCCGTCTTTTTCCTGATTTCAGGTCCCTGTGTTATTGAAAATTATGAAACCACCCATCTGATTGCAGATCATTTAAAAAAAGTTACCAGTCTGCTCAACATTCCCTTTATTTTCAAGGCCTCCTTTGACAAAGCAAACCGGACATCCATTCAATCTTTCAGAGGTCCAGGGTTTGATGTTGGTTTAAACATTCTTGGCGCTATTAAAAAAGACTTGAACATTCCGATTATTTCGGACATCCATTTACCTGACCAGGCCAAAAAAGCAGCCCAAGTTCTGGATATTATCCAAATTCCTGCATTCCTGTGCAGACAAACCGATTTGATACTGGCTGCGTGCAATACAGGCAAACCCGTTAATATAAAAAAAGGCCAGTTTTTATCCCCCCTGGAATGCCGTAATATCATTAACAAGGCAAAAGAATCCGGCAATACAAATATTTGTATCACGGAAAGAGGGACGTCATTTGGGTATAATAATCTTGTGGTGGACTTTCGGTCCATTCCTATCATTAAAAATTTAGGGGTGCCCGTTGTATTTGATGCCACACACAGTGTTCAACTCCCTGGAGGTGCCATAGACTCTTCTGCCGGAGAACGCCAATTTGTTCCCACTCTATCAAAAGCTGCCATTGCCGCAGGAGCTGACGGATTATTTATAGAAACCCATCCAGACCCTGAAAAAGCCCTGTGCGACGGACCAAATTCTTTGCCATTAAACGATATAAAAGATTTTTTATCCACACTTCTGGCTATAAAAAAAGCGGTTGGATAAGTATTATGAAAACACAACTTGCACACATTAAACTTTTGCTATTGGATGTGGATGGTGTCTTAACTGACGGTGGTATCACCTATTCAGACTCTGGCGACCAGATAAAAACCTTTCATTCAAGGGACGGATTCGGAATAAGACTTTTAATGGATTCAGGCATCAAGGTGGGAATCATTACCGGCCGCAAATCAAAAGCTTTGGATTACAGGTGTGAAAATCTTGGCATCTCCTTATTGTTTGACGGGATCAAAGATAAATTAAACGCCTTTGATAAAATTATCTCCCAGACAGGAATAACGCCTGAACAAATTGCCTTTGTTGGAGATGATCTGATGGATCTTCCTGTCATGAAAAGAGTTGGTGTTTCTTTTTGCGTTTCAGATGCTTGTCAAGATGTTAAAAACCATTCAGACATTATCACAAGGCAAAAAGGAGGCCATGGAGCTGTCAGGGAAATCTGTGAAAGTATTTTAAAAGCAAAAGGCTTATGGGATGCTATCCTAGATAAATATTTATCATGATAAATTCTTTAAAACAAAAACTGACAGCCCCGTTGATCGGATTGTTGATAGTGATTATCATCATCATCATCGGCTTTTTTTATTTTAACAAGTTTTTGGCCAAACCAATACAATTTCATGATGTTAAAATAGACACCAAAGCTGCTTTGAAATTGAATGTCTTAAAACAGATTTCAAAAAAAAATGGCATAAAAGAATGGGAATTGAAAGCCGCTTCTGCTACGCTTTTAAAAAATGAAGACAAAGCTGTTCTCATTGATGTATCCGTCATTTTTTTTACAAAAGATGATAAAAAAGTTCATTTGACATCCCAAAAAGGAATCCTGAATACAAAAACCAATGACATGGTGTTTTCAGACAATGTGGTTGTAACCTATGAAACTTCTATCCTGAGAACTGATAAGTTGCATTATAACAAAAAAGAACATATAATATATTCAAACACTCATGTGGCGCTTGAAAAGGAAGATTCCGTCATTGAAGCGGATTCAATGACAACCAGACTCAATGAGAATATAACAATTTTAAAGGGGCATGTCAGGGGAAATTTCAGTGAAAACTTTGATATTCAATAAATCCGTGTTCA
>CALGRI010000175.1 GCA_937880875.1 uncultured Pseudomonadota bacterium | reverse complement strand
GGACAAATCCGATTTACTGAAAGGACTTGTTGACCCTTCTTTAGAGACACCACCCCCAACGCCTGTTGAGAATCAGGGTAAACAAACGGATGATGACATTGAGTCAAAACTGATAAAATTAAAAAATATGAAGGATAAAGGTTTGATTACCCAAGAGGATTACGACAAGAGTAAAGACAAGCTGCTTAATAAATACTAAAAGAAAACCCATCCTGTTTGTTAAACATTCAAGCCATATATGAAGAATGAAAGGTGTATGGACTAAATTTCATTCATATAAATTTTCCGGATCGTTGCTTCTTGAATACACAGATAGTCCAAGGTCTGCCGCTGGGTTCTGTGATTGAAACAAACCTCATGAGAACCTGACCTCGGAGAAACAAATAAAATACACACATAAAGGATTAACTCTTTGGATTTATGTTTTACCGGAGCTTTCTTAAAACCACTGGAAGATGTTTAAAACCGTCCCGGCAAAATCAGTCAAACCCCTCAGGCTGCCCCCGTTTTCATCTTCCCGGTTCATAAATTCATCAAATTTGGCGTTGTCGGCTTTAATGGCGGCGGCTATTTCCTCGTCTGATCTTTCAACTTTTGCCGTGGTGGATGTGCATCCGATAGCCAGGGATAGCATTATGATTATGATTAGTTTTTTCATGGCATGTCCTTCTGCTTTAAAAAATATAAAGTGGTATTTTCTGTCAAATTTTTAACTGGGAACATAGGCTCTCCTGTAAAAGCCGCCTTTATGCTCATAGCCAACAACGACGCTATGTGGGTAGCTCTAAAATTTGATACTCGTAAGGAAGTTGGGGTAAAAAATTCTATATTCGCTGTAAGTTTTTCCCCGGCAGGATTGCTCAAAGTGATTTCCCCATTCTTTACACTGTATGATATTTTACCCAACTCAAGCGCATCGTTTTGATTGAGCACGTCGATTAGAGATTCCCCGTCAACCACAATATTAAAAGAGTTCCCATTGAAGATAAAAGTCGCCGCCCCCTTAAATTTTGGGGCAACATATTTTTTATTCTGCTCTACCCCTGAGATTTTCCATTTCCCCTCCAGAGGAGAAGTAAGGGCATCCCGTTGCAGGGTTTTCACACACCCAACAAGAATTAAGCAGAATAGAATAATCAGCAGTTTTTTCATAGAACCTCCATCAATAATCCCATACCACCCAAAACTGTCCCTGTATATCAGTGAACCCCTTAGTTCAGGTTATACCCTCTCCCTTCACTGTAAGATAGGAACTTGCTTTTTGTCAAGAAAGGTATGAAAAATTATTAAAGAGTTAAAATATGTACTCAGCCGGGCACGGGGACAACATGTTCAGTGTTTGAATTACAATATATGAGCCCGAACCGTCATTATAAACCATTCTTCCCAATTAATTTTTATAATATAAAAAATTGAATTTGAAAGAATGCAGGTTACAGGCTTTGCTGTTCATGATTAAAAAAATTCACTGGGCTATCCTCTATAAATCTGTGTCCTTATTTAAAAAATGTCAGCAACGCATGAAGGTTTGTCAGCGGATGCGGGGGACAACCGGGTATAAAAAGATCCACAGGCAAAATAGTGTCCAGGCCTTCTGTAATTTCAGGACTTCCCAGAAAAGGACCACCAGTTATGGCGCAGCTCCCCACGGCAATAACCACTTTTGGATCAGGGACAGCTTCATATGTCTGTAATAATGCTGTTTTCATATTTCTGGATACAGGTCCTGTCACCACAATGCCGTCTGAATGGCGGGGGGAGGCAACAAAGTTTATACCAAAACGGGCCAGATCAAAAAATGGGGTTGCAAGAACGTTCAAATCCGCTTCGCAGGCATTGCAGCCCCCTGCAGATACCTGCCTGAGTTGTAAAGACCGGCCAAACAATTTTTTAAAGTGCTGCTTTGAATGTTCAGCGAGGGATGGAAGGTCTCCATCGGTGAGCAAGTGTTCTTTTTTGGAAGTGGAAATTTCAAAATCTCCGGTAAATGTAACAAATTTTCCATTGGAGATGCGTTCACACGTGCCGCAGAATACACATCGTCCCATATCAATTTTTTTTAAACCAATATCAATGGCATCTTGAGGGCAGGCATTTGCACACATTTCCACTATCTTTTGAGATACATCTTTTTGTATGACGGGTCTTCCACGATACCGTTCAAATACAGCCGGTTTTTCTTTAGGATAGCTGCATGTTCTATAACCCTGTTCAAATCTATTTTTAAGTGTATTGAGCATTTAAAACTCTCTTTATATTTTTCTTATTGTTAAAGATCAAATCCACAATAAGAAAGGTTAAAACTTTTATTGTTTAAGGGAAAATCCGATATCCCGGTATCCCGCAAAGACATGGCAAGACCGTTCCAGTTATGAAAAGAAGGATCCTTAACTTTGTATCGAAGTATTTTCCCATTTTTATCCGTCAACAATGCATGGGATACTTCACCCCGCCATGCTTCATTTATCGTTACCACAAAAGAAGAAGCAGGCAGGTTATAGTTAATATCCTCCACAATATTTGTTTCAACAGGTGTATCAATTAAAGATTGAATAATTTTAATCGATTGCAATACTTCATCATATCTTACTCTTGCACGGGCATATACATCACCTGAAGATTTTTTGTTTTCAGGAATATTTATCTGCCCATAATGTTCCGTGGGAAAACAGCGTCTAACATCATAGGAGATACCGCTGGCTCTGCCAGCGGGTCCTACCAGACCTAAGTGCTCTGCATCATTATTGCTTACAATACCGCAGTCTTCAAAACGGGCCCGCACTGTTGAAGCTGCAAAAAGAAGCTCCAGAACATGTTCCACCTGGGGTTTTAATTCTTTTAACCTCTCATCAAGGGTTTTTCGAATATCATGGGATAGATCAAAACGAACCCCGCCAGGTCGAACCAATCCTTTTCCAAATCTGTTTCCACATAACAGAAGAGCCAGATTTAAAAAATCCCCCCGAATACGCCCGAAATAATTGGCTGGCGGTAAAAATGCCACATCACCGCTTAACGCGCCAAGATCACCGATATGATTGGCAAGCCGTTCCAGTTCCAGTGCAATGGTTCGGATAATCTGAGCGCCTTTGTCAGGTTTAACCTCGGTAAGCGCCTCAACCGCCTGTGCCATGCAAAGGCTATGACCAATGGTGGTGTCCCCTGCTATATTTTCAACAAGGATGGGCAATCTTTTTGCCTGGACATTATAGAGCAGGTTTTCCACTGCCCTGTGCTGATAGCCCAGCTGAATTTCTAAATGAAGTACGCGTTCACCAATGCAGTTAAACCTGAAATGACCGGGTTCTATTACACCGGCATGAACAGGCCCCACTGCAACTTCATGGATTTCATCGCCTTTGACCTGGTAATAGTCATAATTACCCGGGATATCTTCTTTATAATCATTACCAAAAACATCAGGCATTTTTTCTCTATAGTTTGGATGATACCTGACCATTTTCAACCAGGGGTGACCTTCAGGCTTTATACCAAATTGTTCTGCAAGCTCTCTTTCAAACATATGAAATGGTTCACAGGTCTGACTAAAACAAGGATATGCATCCGGTGCATCACAGCCTGCTATAAAAAGCTTATCAGTTCTCAATACAGCCAAAAGTTTAATGGATGAACCATCCTGATAACCGAAATACTGAACAACTTTTCCTCCTTCTTTTACAATGCCCATGGCATTTTTTTGGAATTCATCAAAACCAAGATGAGGAATCTGTTCTCTTGTCAGCTTTTCACCATTTGAAATTTCTATAAAAGCAGTTGTCATTTAAGTCCTCCGCCAATGGCAGTCACTGCATCAATTATTGTTTGATATAATGTATCCGGCATATAGAAACATAATATCAGGGATGTTAAGAGTAATATATATTGAGGCCAGACCAGGCTTGCCTTTTCTTTCAGGCCAATAGTTCTTGTAGAATCTGAATCATTAAAGGAAATTTTCATGACCTGGTTTGCAAATCCTGCAAAAATGACACAAAGGCTTAAAATAAAAATACCTGCAGCTATATAGTGGCCGGTTTTGAATGCACCGACAATAATAAACATTTCCCCGATAAAAATACCAAAGGGTGGAAATCCTGAAATGCCTGCAAACCCGGCGAAAAATGCCACAAAGGTTTTGGGCATGTGGCTGACCATATCTCCTGTATTTTTAATGAATCTGTCGCCATACCCCAGTAAAATATTTCCCGATGACAAAAACAGAGAGGATTTGATCAAGCTATGGTGGATCATGCAGATCATCGCCCCATATGCTGCGATACCGCCGATACCTGTTCCAACTGCTATGATTCCCATATTCTCGATACTGGAATAGGCGAGCATTCTTTTATATTCGTTTTGTTTTAGGATAAAAGTTGCTGCTGCCAGGATAGACATCAAACCAAAAGCGATGAGAATCGTACCTGAAAAATCATTTAATCCTGCTGCATGCATAATTTTATTGGTTTTAAATATACCCAGGTATGCACAATTTAAAAGCACACCGGATAATAATGCGGAAGCAGGACTGGGAGCTTCGCTGTGTGCGTCGGGAAGCCATGTGTGCATGGGTGCAAGACCCATTTTTGTCCCATATCCAACCAATATGAATACAAATCCTGCTTTTAACCACATGGGATCAAGTTGTTTTGCCACCATTGTAAGCGCTGAAAAAGACAGGGCCGCATCAACCTTACCTATGTCCATAGCAAGTGTAATAAAAACTGATCCAAGAAGTGCCATGGCAATACCAACGGAACATATCAGTATATATTTCCATGTTGCTTCAAGGGATGCTGCAGATCTATGGGTATAAATAAGGGGTGCACTGGCAAGTGTTGTGGCTTCAATAGCTATCCACATTACCATGATATGATCTGATAAGGTTACCATTGTCATGGTTGATAAAAACAAAAGCATAAAGCCTGTAAAAATATTTTCTTTTTGGATTTCACTTTCTTTAAGATAGGCCATCGTATAGATGGAAATCAGAAAGAACAAAAGTGAAATAACTAAAAGAGATAACAGACCTTCCGGTGTCACTGCAAAATAATTATTAAAAATTGCTTCTGGTCTATTTTTCCAAAGAAGTAGTGAAAGAAAAAGATGAATCGCTCCAGTACCTACTAAAAGCCTGCGGCCCATCACTTTTGGAACAAAAAAAGCAATAATACCTGTTATGAAAGGAGCCAGAAAGACGATTTCTACCATAAAATAATACCTATTCCTTTAAAGTTCTCAAGTTAGCTGTATCAACGTCATCAAAGGTTCGTTTGATATTTTGAAGTATAATGGCCATTATCATAACGCCGGCAAGTATATCCAGTAAAATTCCGAATTCAACAATATGTCGGGCACGAATTGAAATTGTTGTTCCAACAAGATAAATACCATTTTCCATCATTATATAACCCAATACCATGGCTATGGCATTTCTTCTGGCAATCAAAAGGAACATTCCCGTTACCAGAAGCGCTATGGCGACGGGAAACAAAAGTTTATAGTCACTGATGGAAGGGATATTCAATTGTTTGCTGATATATGTTGCTGCAACGATTAATCCAAGACCGCATAGTATGGAGGCATGAAAACCGATAATGGGTTCCACTTCTCTTTTTATGTCCACCTTTTTTATAGCCACAAAAATGCTCATAGGAATAATAATTCCTCTGATTATTAAAGTTGCAAAGGTGAAGACCATTCCACCAGCATTCATATCGTGACCAATAAAAAAAGGAACCATGGAAACTACAATTCCCTGGAAAGCGATCACCTTTATCAATCCGGGGAGCCGGCTTGCGCCAAAGGCAAATAAAACAGAGAGCAGTACAAGTGATAAAATTGTATCAACCGGATGTAGTATCATTTGATAAACTCCAAAGTGATAATGGTTGCAAAAAAGGCCAATGCAAATGATGTCAGGACAAATTGTGGAACTTTATCCATTCTATAGCGGGCAATGACGGATTCAGTAACACCCACTGCCACATATACTATGATAAGCCCTGCTATAAAGACTAAAAAACCAATTGCTGAAAACCCGAAATCAAAAGGGAAAATCAGCCTTGAAACTATTGTTGAATAGAAAAAAAGCTTACAAAATGATCCCAGTTCAATGAGTCCAAAATCAGGGCCGCTGTGATCTAAAACCATGACTTCATGAATCATGGTCAATTCCAGATGTGTGGCAGGGTCATCAACAGGAACCCTTGAATTTTCCGTCAGAAGAATAATAAAAAACGCAATCACTACAAATAATAATGGCGCACCCGTCAAATTCCACAACCCGATCGTATTTCCACCTGTAAAATAAGCCGATAGCTGGAGCTCACCTGTTAATCTATAAAAAAAGATCAAAATCATAAAGGTTGTGGCTTCACATATAATCGGGAAATAGGCTTCCCTTGCAGCACCCATACCTTCAAATGGAGACGCAGTATCCATGGCAGCGGCAATTACGAAAAATCGGCCAAGACCCATGAGATATAAAATAAAGAGAATATCTCCTTTAAAAGAAAAAATCGGGCCTTGTCCGGCTATGGGCAGAAACATAAGTACGACTAGGGCAGTTCCCAATGAAATGATTGGTCCCAGCTTAAACATTACAGTGGTACTGGTACTATAAACCGATCCTTTTTTAAAAAGCTTGATCAAGGTATAGTAGTTAATTAGAAGGGGTGGCCCCTTTTTTCCCCCGAAAAAAGCCTTTACTTTAAGTATAACCCCTGAAAAAAAAGGCGCCACCAAAACTGCAAGAAGCCAAAGGATAATGGATTCAATCATAAAGTCTTCCCATTTAATTAGGATCAAAAATCATATAAATTGAACAAAAATTGCGTTCAAGTAATTTCATTTGTGATCCTTTATTTTATATAAAAAACAGCAACAAAATTATAGCCAGTAAAATATA
>CALGRI010000174.1 GCA_937880875.1 uncultured Pseudomonadota bacterium | reverse complement strand
AATATTCCATAGTTTATAATTTGTAAAGTATTTTCCCAAGGTATTAAATAATTTCTAACTGTATTGATAAACGGGGAAAAATTATGCTGGTTTTTGAAAAGACTTGTTTTTTGACACCTGTTTGTGAAATCCTATATAAAAAAATAAAAACCTTGTCCAAAAGGTTATGGAGCATAAAAAAATCTGGCAGGAGAATAATGAGAATAATAGATACAGACAATAATTTTGACATGGTTGTCATAGGAGGAGGAGTTACAGGAGCAGGGGTTTTTCACGAGGCCGTGAACCTGGGACTTAAAACCATTCTCCTGGAAGCAAAAGATTTTGCATGGGGTACTTCAAGCCGTTCTTCAAAAATGGTCCATGGCGGCCTTCGTTACTTAAAGCAGGGTAAATTTCTTTTAACAAGATCTGCTGTAAGAGAAAGGGAACGCCTTTTAAAAACCTATCCAGGCCTTGTCAACCCCCTGAACTTTCTAATGCCTATTTATGACGACTATGGCCCTAAAAAATCGTCCATGAGAATAGGGCTTTCAATTTACAGCTTTATGGCAAGACAAAGGCAGCATCAAAGTTTTACAAGAGACCAGACTTTAAAATTTATTCCGCAGATAAGAAATGACAACCTTGTGTCATCCGTTGGCTTTAAAGATGCCCAGGTGGATGATGCACGACTTGTTTTAAGATTGATCAATGACGGCTGCCTGGCAGGCGGGACTGCATTGAATTATACAAAGGTCATTGGAATTGAAAGGGATAATAAAGGCAATGTCGCTGCAATAAATGCCCATGATACAATAACCGGTCACAAAGCTGAGCTTAAAACAAAAACTGTGATAAATGCCACGGGAGTCTGGGCTGAACAATTGTATCCATCTCCTGTAAAAGGATATCATTTAAGACCATTAAGGGGCAGCCATCTTATTTTCCCCGAGGACATTCTACCCCTGGAACGGGTCATAAGCTTTGCCCACCCAGAGGATTTAAGGCCGGTTTTCTTTTTTCCCTGGAACGGGTGCAATATCCTTGGAACAACGGATGTTGACCATGAAAACAACCTTGATCAAGAGCCCTTTGTCACAGATGAAGAAGCATCTTATTTAATTTCCGGCCTGCAATTCATTCTGCCGGACCTTGATATTTCCTTAAAAGATTGTATTTCATCCATTGCAGGCATAAGACCGGTTCTTTCAAAAAAGAAAAAAAAAGCATCCAAAGAATCCCGGGAACATGTTGTATGGGAAGACAAAGGCCTTGTCACAGTGACGGGTGGAAAACTTACCACCTTCCGCCTTCTGGCTCTTGATGCCCTGGATGCTGCAAAAAAATATCTTCCACAACATTTAAAAATACAGACCAAAATTGCCATTCAAAAACCTGAAATGAATGATAGTTTTCTGGATCTTCCTGAAGTTCTCAAACAAAGACTTTATGGCAGATATGGTCACATGGCAAAGGAGATTTTAAAAAATAATGATAAAGAGAGATTTACTCACATAGCAGATACATCAAGTCTATGGATTGAACTCTGCCATGCAGCACAGCATGAAAATATTCATAACCTTTCAGATCTTATGTTAAGACGTGTAAGGATAGGACTTTTTCTTCCCCATGGCGGCAAAGCATATCTTGATAAAATTGAAAAAATATGCAAACCATTTCTTTCATGGGATAAAGAGCGCTGGGCAAGTGAAAAAAATACATACATGGACCTGTGGCAAAAATTTTATTCTCCGCCCAAGGTCAAAGAATAAGGACAAAGACAAAGAATAATGGACAAACTAAATTTTAATAAATTTTAAGGAGCCTTATTTTGGTCGATAAAACAATACTTGCAATAGATTGCGGGACCCAGAGCCTTCGGGCCATCATTTTCTCACAAAAAGGAGAGCTCCTTGAAAGGGTACAGATTGAATATGAACCCTATTTTTCCAAACACCCGGGATGGGCTGAGCAAGACCCTGAACTTTATTGGAATAGCCTTGCCCAAGCCTGCCAAAAGCTTAAATCCTTAAACAGAGAAAATTTTTCCAGGATTGCCGGTATCGGGATCACGTCCCAAAGAGACAGCATGATAAATGTTGATGAAACAGGCAAACCTTTAAGACCTGCGATTATATGGCTTGACCAGAGAAAGGCCAAGCCTTTTTTTGCCGTTAAAGGGCTATTGAACCTGGGGCTGAAGATGGTGAACCTTGAAAAACTTGTTGTCGGAATTCAGGCAGAGGGCAAATGCAACTGGATCAGGCAGAACCAGCCTGAGATCTGGGAAAAAACCCATAAATATCTTCAGATTTCAGGATTCTTAAATTTCAGGCTCACAGGGAATTTCATTGATTCTGTTGCATCCCAGATAGGGCATGTTCCCTTTAGCTATAAAAAACAGACCTGGGCAAAAAGATATGAGCTTCCGGCAATACTTTTTCCCATAGAAAAAGAAAAACTACCACAGATTGCCATCCCTGGTGAAATCCTGGGAACAATAACTTCCAGGGCTGCAGAAGCAACAGGTCTAAAAAAAGGCATCCCCGTGATTGCATGCGGTTCTGACAAAGGTTGCGAAACCCTTGGCGCAGGGGTGATCAGGCAGAACATGGCAAGCCTTAGTTTCGGGACCATTGCAACGGTACAGACCACTTCTGACAAATATTTTGAGGCCGTAAAATTGTTACCTGCCTACCCTGCCCCCGTACCGGGATTATATAATTCCGAGGTTGAGATCTTCAGGGGCTTTTGGATGATTACCTGGTTTAAAAAAGAGTTTGCCCAAAAAGAAGTTGAACAGGCAAAAAAAGCCGGCATCCCTGCTGAAGAAATCTTAAACCAGTTTTTAGCCCAGACAGAACCCGGTTCCATGGGACTTATTGTACAGCCCTACTGGGGCCCAGGCCTTGACCAGCCAAAAGCCAAAGGTGCCATGATAGGTTTTGGGGATGTCCACAAAAAATCCCATATCTATCGTGCAGTTATTGAAGGCCTTGGGTTTGCGCTTTGCGAAGGCATGAAAAAAATAGAGAAAAAAACAAAGATCAAGATAGAAAAAGCTGCCGTTTCAGGCGGTGCGTCCCAAAGTGATGAAATCTGCAAAATCACTGCTGATATTTTTAATATTCCCATGGTCAAGGGCAGGACCCATGAAACCTCCGGACTTGGGGCCGCCATTATTGTTGCCAAGGGTATCGGCATGTATTCGAGCTTTGATGAGGCCATCGACAATATGATTAAAATCAAACATATTTTTGAGCCTGACCAGAACAATGTTAAAATTTACAAAGAGCTTTATTCAAGGGTTTACAGCAAAATGTACAAGGCCCTTGAACCCTTATACTCACAAATCCAGCAAATCACGGGATATCCAAAATACTGATGAGAGAAAAAAAACAATTCATGCCAGCCTGGCTAAACCGAGCCCCTGAAAAAGGATCATTCAGGTCAATCATGAAATGGGGTGCCCCGGATGAATTTAAAAATCCCAGCCCGGGATTTTTAAATGTAATAAAACAGGAACTGGGTCTTGATGATTCAAATTTTAAAAAAAAGCAAAAACCAGGTGAAGAAAAGGTAAAAGATTGCCGGGCCTCCATGATTTCTGAAAGCGACATCCGATTGTTTGAAGACATCGTTGGAAAAGAGAACCTGGCTGTTGATACCTATGAAAGGCTCAAATATTCAAGCGGCAAGTCCATGGAAGATATCTTCAAACTAAGGGAGAATATTATTGATAAAATATCCGACCTTGTCCTGCACCCAAGGGACAAAAAAGATGTGAAAAATATAATTGCCCTTTGCAATGATAAAAAAACACCTGTTCATGTATATTCAGGGGGAAGCTCTGTGACCTTTGGTCTTAATTGTCCCAAGGGTGGGGTAACCCTTGTCATGTCAACCCATATGAACAAATTGATATCATTCAGCGAAAAAAATCAAACTATAACCGTTGAACCGGGCATGATGGGACCTTTTTATGAAGATCTTTTAAACAATGCCCCTGAAAAACTTGGTACAAAAAAAAGATATACTGGAGGACATTTCCCCCAGTCATTTGAGTATTCTTCCGTGGGCGGATGGGTTGTGACCTTAGGCTCTGGCCAGGCATCTTCATATTATGGAGATGCCTATGATCTCGTCATAAGCCAGGAATATGTTACCCCCTCAGGTTCTTTTAAAACCCATGAATATCCCGGTACTGCAACGGGCCCTAAGGTCAATGACATCATGAAAGGGTCTGAAGGGTGTTTCGGAGTTCTTGTGGCAGTTACAATGAAAGTGTTCCAATACAATCCTGAAAATTCCAAAGCCTTTACATTCATGTTCCCTGATTTTGAAAAAGCAGCAACAGCTGCCAGACAGATCTGCCAGGGCGAATTTGGAATGCCCTCCATTTTAAGGATATCTGATGCTGAAGAAACAGATGTGGCAATGAAAATGTATGGGCTTGAACACGGGGTTTTAGATAAATTCATGAAGTTTAAAAATCTTATGCCCGGCCAGAGATGCCTTTTAATGGGAAAAACAGACGGCGAGAAAAAATTTTCAAAAAATATAGCAAAACAGATCAGAAAAACCTGTAAAAAAAACCAGGGCTTTTACCTTACAGGTTACCCCATGAAAAAATGGTATAAGGGGCGGTTTTCAGACCCTTATATGCGCGATGCCTTAAATGATTTTGCCGTGCTCATTGACACCCTTGAATCCTCTGTAACCTGGGACAATATCCATGACCTTCACAAACAGGTCAGGGCCTATATAAAGAATCTTCCCCATACCATCTGCATGACCCATGCCTCGCATTTCTACAGCCAGGGCACAAATCTTTATTTCATCTTTATCACAAAGATGAAATCCATAGATGAGTTCAGATCATTCCAGCAGGGGATCATAGATTGTATTGAAACAAACAAGGGGTCGTTAAGCCACCATCACGGGATTGGAAGAATGATGGCGCCCTGGATGGAAAAGCACCTTGGAAAAGAGCA
>CALGRI010000173.1 GCA_937880875.1 uncultured Pseudomonadota bacterium | reverse complement strand
GAATCAGGCAGGCAAAAACAGATATTGAAAGCTTAAAACAGGATATTGAAAATTTGAGAAACGATATCAAACTTTCCAAAGCAAATCTGGACCTTGCCAAAAAAGAACTTGAGAGAGTCAAGGCATTGAGTGACAATCAATTTGCTTCCAAAAACAGTCTTGATAGATCAGAACAGCAATATCTGCTGGCAAAGATTGCCTTGCAGAATATTACTAACAGGCTGTCTTTAACCGAACCATTAATGGAACAGAAAAATATAGCTCTTACCATGGCCCATATTGATTTCCAAAAAGCAGACCTTGCACTTGAGAAGACAGAAATCAAATCAGACTTTAATGGTTTTGTTCTGGATAAATTCGTTGAGCAGGGAGAATATATTAATACCGGACAGATCCTGGGATCCATATATCAAAAAGACAGTCTGGATGTGGATGTGAGAATCCCTTTGGAAAAAATGAAATGGATTGAATCCTTTTTTGAAAATGGGAAAACACCGGATGCACGAGTGATGATGGCAAATTCTGACGGCATGGAATCCTATGCATGGGATGCAAAAGTCGCACGAATAAAAGCCAAGATTGATGAAAAAACAAGAACATTGCCCATGACACTTGAAATACTGAATTCTGATGTAAAAATAAAAAATATTTTTGACTTAAAACCAGGAACTTTTGTTACTTGCAGTATTACAGGAGAAACATATAAGAATGTCTATGTGCTGCCAAGGTACCTGTTAAAGAGCGATAATATCCTTTTTACAGTGAATGACAATCATTTAAAAATGAAAAAGGTGACTGTTTTAAGAAAATTTGAAGAAGAAATGTATATTGACTCAGGGCTTGCACCCGGTGATAAAATTGTTTTTTCTCCCCTTCCCGGTGCCCTTGATGGTATGGCACTTACCATCCAGCAAAATGGGAAATAAAACATGAAAGCATTGGGCAAATGGTCTGTTGAACACAGGGTTTCTGTGAACCTGATAATGGTCTTTCTCATTGTGGCAGGGCTGTACACGGTTTTAAACATGAAACGGGAATTATTCCCCGTGTTTTCCCTTGATATGATCGATATCGGGTTAACATACCCGGGTGCATCCCCGGAGGAGGTTGAAGAAGGGATCTGTATCAAGATTGAAGAGAAGCTTAAAAGTCTTGAAGATGTAAAAACAATGTACTCAACTGCCCTTGAAGGACATGGATCTGTCACTTTGGAACTTGCAGCCGGGACAGATATTAATGAAAAACTCGATGAAATAAGAACCCTGATAGACCTTATCGATTCATTCCCCGAGGAGGCAGAAGACCCTGTTATTACAGAGATCAAAAATAATGATCCGGCCATCTATCTGGCTATCTATGGTGATGTTGATGAAAAGGTGTTGCGGAATACTGCCGAGAAAATAAGGGATGACCTTGTAGAAACAGATAATATTTCCCTTGCAAGCCTCATCGGTGTCAGAGACTATGAAATTTCAGTTGAAGTGTCTGAAGAAAATCTGCGACAATTTAACCTGTCCTTTGATCAGATTGCATTAGCTGTAAAAACAGGAAGCCTTGATTTACCGGGTGGCAAAATCAAGACAAAAGGCGGAGAGTTTCTGGTCCGTGCCAAGGGAAAGCTTTATACGGGTGAAGAGTTTGAAAGGATTCCCGTGCTTACAAGAGAAGATGGGACAACCATTGAACTTGGAGATGTTGCAAGGGTTATCGACGGGTTTGAAGATAAAGACATTAAAGCAAGATTTAATGGAAAACCAGCAGCGCTTATCATTGTCCGGCGAACAGACAGCCAGGATACCATTACCATTTCAAAAACAGTTAAAGCCTATATTGAAACCCATAAGG
>CALGRI010000172.1 GCA_937880875.1 uncultured Pseudomonadota bacterium | reverse complement strand
ATTTGAGACTCACCCCTTTTTATGGGCTCAGATAATACAATTTAACAGCGGTGGAAAATTATTAATTTCGCAAAGATTTGCATTATTAATAATTTTAAAAAAAATACAAAATTCAGGGTTTACCCTAATTTACAAAGATACTTTCCTACGATATATAAATGATGGAAAAAGATTGCATGCTTTAACGGGCACCTCCAAAGTTAATCTTTTTCTCTTGGCAGGACTTCGGTCCTGCCAAGCTCATTAGTGAAAAGGAGATTGTGCTTTGAACAAATTTGAACTGATCCAGAAAGTAAAAGACAAATGCAACTTGACCGGGCAAGAAGCTTCAGACCTTGTTGAACTCTTCTTTTCTGAAATGACAAAAGCATTTATTGCTGGTAAAAGGGTTGAAATAAGGGGGCTATGTTCTTTTTTTGTCAAAGAATATGAAGGCTACACCGGCAGGAACCCTAAAACCGGAAAGAAAGTTAAAGTGGCCTCAAAAAAACTGCCATTTTTCAAGTGTGGCAAGGAATTGAAAGAAAGGGTTGATTATCCAGCCAATTGAGAATGACCCTGAATTTGAAAAGTGGATGATGTGTTAGCCAAAGCTGATTTATTATTCTGTACTCAAAAACCTTGTAGATATTAGATTGTAGAGCCAAGCAAAAATTGCCCCTCCAATCAAACCATCCACAAACGCCCAGATAAATCCGATGAAACTGCCGGCTGGAGATATGTTGAACCCACGATACAGGCGGCCAATTATAGTAGGCTCACCAGTTGCCCCATCAAAAGCGATTATCCACCAGGTCAACAAAAAAAGACCAAGGCCCCAAACTATTCCGCAGGTAAGTGAAAACGCTTTGACATTTAGTTTCATTTTGGCACCTCCCTTTATTGGATGGCTAATTATTAATTATACGGCTCTGTTTATCTTGTAAATTTGAACGCTATCCGACCAGATAAATAAAAAAATTTGATTCAAAAGTTCTGTAACAATATTTCAGAAATCAGTAAAGATATTTACAAATAAATTTTAGCGAACAATATAATTGATTCGGAAAAAATTTACCAGAATGTTCTTTATTGGAAAAACTTTCATCAAATTTAATGGATATCTTTTAAATTTTGACAGGGCAAAAGTTATAAATACTTTTTCTGGACAAAATCATACACAAGATATGATGGTAGGTGTGATATACACTCAACACTTGAAAAAAAATTATCATCCAGTCAAATTAATCTTGTTCTTTTTTTCTGTCAGTGCTAAACAGAGTTTTTCTCAATTTCTTTTCCGGGAAACAAGGAAAGCACATGATACGGCTGCCTGCCAGATTGCGGATAATTAATATGGAACCCCGGGTTGCCGGACCGGTTTTCATGCTTTTGGCAGCCTTTCTGTTCACCATCATGAGTGTCCTGGTCAAGCTCATGCCTCAAAACTATACCGTCTGGCACTTTGGATTCATTCGATTCTTTGGGGGAATGACGGTCTTGGTGATATCGGCAGGCTTTCCCGGGAAGGGCACCCGACGCAACCCTTTTTCCGGCCATAATATTCCATTGCTGATCCTGAGGGGATGTTTCGGTTCCATTGCCTTTTTCTGCGTTATTACTTCTGTACGGATTCTCCCGATATCAACAGCCTGTGTTTTGTTTTACGCCTATCCCGTATTTGCAGGCCTGTTCGGATTCATTATCTACGGAGAAACCATAAACATTCGTCAAATAGGATGTGTTACCCTGTTAGTAGCCGGAATTATCGTTCTCTTCGACTTCAGTTTCACCGGCAATACCTATGGTCAGATCATGGCCATTCTTGGAGCCGTGTTTGCCGGAGTAACCGTCACTTTGATACGGTCCCTGAGAGCTAAAAATGGCCCGGTCATCATTTATCTTTATTTCTGCACCACAGGAACCTTACTCACCCTGCCCGCTTTTATCATGAATCCCATAGATCCTTCTTCTGCTCTGGAATGGGCCATGATTTTGGGAATTGTTTTTACATCCCTGGGAGCACAGCTTCTCATGAACCAGGGATTTTTCTTCTGTAAGGGCTGGGAGGGCTCGGTCTACATGTCCAGTGAAACTGTTTTTACAGCTATTGTGGGTATTATGTTTCTTAATGATCCGGCTACCTGGCGTTTCTTTGCCGGTGCATTGCTCATTGTAGGATCTGGCCTTGCCCTGGGCAAGCTGGGACAACGAACCCCTTAGTAAAAGCTGCCTCAGATAAGTTATCTGAATTTTTTATAGAGCCTGAATAAGATCTGCTGCTTTCGGCATTCTTATGACAGGTTCTATCTTACTCAATTCTTCGATGGGTATATGACACTTGATGACATGGCGGTCTTTTACCAACATTTCCTGTGGAAGCTCATTATCACAAATGTCACCAAGCCTCCGATGGCAGCGGGTGCAGAACGGGCACCCTTTGGGGGGATTCATTGCACTTGGCAGGTCTCCTTCCAGCACTATTCTACGCTTGGTTATATCCGGATCAGCAATGGGAACTGCAGATAATAAAGCTTCTGTATAAGGATGATATGGGGGAGAAAATATTTCCTCTGTGGTTCCTCTCTCAAGGATATGCCCAAGATACATGACAACAATACGATCCGCCAGATAGCGGACAACACTTAGATCATGGCTGATAAAAAGCAGGGTGGTTTTGTGTTTGCGCTGGATATCCATTAAAAGCTCAGTCACAGCAGCTGCCACAGATACATCCAAAGCAGA
>CALGRI010000171.1 GCA_937880875.1 uncultured Pseudomonadota bacterium | reverse complement strand
TCACTAAACTGGATAGCTGTTTGTGCCGGCAGCCATGATTTGAAATCTTCATATTTAGGCTCCCTTAAGAAAATGGTAGTCGATAAGGGGCTGGAAAACCGTATACTATTCCCCGGTAATTGTGAAGATATGCCGGCTGCAATTGAATTGTCCTCTATCGTTGTGTCATCTTCCAGCGAGCCGGAATCTTTCGGGAGGACCGCAGTTGAAGCCCAATCAATGAATAGGCCCGTTATTGCCACAGCTCATGGGGGGGCCATTGAAACAATCAGCCATAACAAGACAGGGATACTTGTAAAACCCGGGAGTGTCGACGAGATGGCATTGGCACTCAAAAACCTTATTGAAAATAAGGAATTATATGCAGCCTTAAGTTCCCAGGGCAGGGACAGGGTAAAGCGTTTGTTCACAAAAAAAGTAATGTGCGAGAAAACCCTGGCCTTATATTTACTTGAGTTTTCGAAAAATAAATAGAGACATTCTAAACACAATATGCAGACCTGCACGGGGCAGAGCATGAACCTGTGGCCGAAATGATGATCAACGCCCATTATTCTTTTTAACAACCAAAATGTCCTTTAATAATTTTAATCAGGTGAGCTTAAATCTATGCTTGGATTTGATCATAACTTTCTGAAAAAGACTTCGGATTCCGGCAAGCGGTTTTTTAATCCTCATTGTCTGCCTGTTCATTATCTTCCGGTTGTGGGTAAATTGATTCACCTGGCTGTTGATTCTGGTAATTTCATAATCCAGGACCGCAAAAAGATTATATTTTTCCAACACTCTTTTTCTTGCTTCAATTATATAAGGCAATCGATCTTGATATTCATTATTTGAAATTGTACTTTTAATAATATCTAAGGATTGTTTATAGTTGTCGATATTAATCGGAACAAAACTGTCTGTATGAAAATAATCTCCTGCATTTGGACATCCATAGTAAAATGGCAGGGTATAACCAAGAAATGCATCGGGTAGTTTTTCAGTTAAATGATGCGGGTAAACATGATTTTCAATTGCAATATGATATTTATAAGAATCTAATGCTTCTGCTTTATCTGTCATTGGCTTCACACCATGTCCGTAAATATCAAGATCTTCTATGTCCGTTTTTAATAGTTTTGTATATGAAACCCTTTTGGAATGGAGTGTAATTTTGCCTTCTCTCTGCGAGCAGACCGTTGATAACAATTTTGTTTTTTGGGGTGGCGTCGTTTTTTGCATTATATCATATGTTTTGAACCTATCTTCTGAACAATAAGTATTTAAAGGGTCATTAGAAAATGGCAGACCATAAAACCACATTAGTCCGGGTTGAGAAAAAATTGCATTAGGATGTGGTATTGCCCAAGGCTCCTGGCTTGTCAGCACATGGCCAAACTGATTAAGATAGTCTGTGCCATACACAGTTATTGTTGACGGTTCTGTTGTCACCAGAATGGTTTTTTCTTTGGGACACTTTAATTTTTCCTCACTTTGCTTATACTTTTCTCTGTGCAGATCATGATAAACTACAAGCCAGTCATATTCACGGGCATTCCAATCAAAGACAAAACGGCAATTGCCCCACACTGGATTTTTCCCTGGAAATTGACGGAGCCAGCATTCAATGTCTCCCTCTTTTGCTATATTCCGTGACATAAATTTAACTGTTATATGTCTGTCTTTCATATATAAACCATCCTAAACTACTTTAAATTTTATTTTCCTAATCTGGGAATTAATCTGATAAAAATTCATCAGCCGTAAACGCCAACTATTAAGACCCTGTCTTGAACAGTGATAGATAGAAACCAGTTCTTTGTCAACAAATGTATGAAAGAAATTAAAAACCTTATATATGCCCCCATGATAATATATTTTTTTATTTTGCTGCTGTCCCTGCATTTCTTTTTAAGTTTAAGTTTCATAGAGGGTTGAAAAAAATTCACATAAAGGCGTAATTCTCGATATAATTCTGAGAGCTGTTTATATGCGTGTTGTCCTTCAAAACGATCATATCCAACTATCTGCCGTACAACAATATGCAGCCTTCCAAACCCTACAGCGAAAAGTTAGTGACCTAAATTCACCGATTTAGCCTTTTACTGGTGTATAAAAAATAGGCGGTGGATTTGGGATCAGTTTGAAGTATTGTCTTCTAAATAAATTTATGATAAACAAAGTTGAACAATTTGTTCTTCAAAACACTAGTGGGCCTTAGCTCAGCCGGATAGAGTGCCGGACGTCGAATCCTGCTGAAAGCGATAGCTATATCAAGGGTTTTTAGATTTATGCCAAAAATTTCATTTTTTGAATTTATTTTCTCATCTTACGTTGTATGCTAAGAAATATTGGTTTTTATTTACAAAGGACGCTAAAATTTTTCAAAGAATCTTATTTTTTTGTTGCCATGGTGTTGACGGATTATTGGAAACAAACGGGTAAAAACAATACCTTGCGTGTCGGTTATAATGGTCATTCTTCAGGACCTCAGAAAGATTGGTTATATTTTTTTATCAGTGAACTCACAGGCCGGCATCCTATTGTGTCCTGGTATAAACCATCCGTTATCATTTGCTCCTCTTTTGGCAGCTATTGGCTTCTCAAGATTATTTTAAGCATATACAAGGTCCCCAGCATCTTTTTTTCTGAAGAAAACCTTACAACATTAAAAAAATATCGAGAATACAAAACGTACCTGGATGGGCGCCCTTCTCTGGCAATGGGGTTTGATTATTCTGATGCAGGAAATTATCGGCGGTTTCCTTTATGGCTGATGTATCTCTTTCCACCAGAGGTTGCAGCAAAAGCATCTGTTGCAGAAATCCAAAAGCGGTTAGATGAAATTGAAAAGCAGCATATTGGTTCAAAAACAAAATTTGCGGCCATGGTTGCAAGTTATGATGGCTATGCTTCCAAGAAAAAGGTTTTTGGGCCTGTTGAAATCGTGTCAAGAGCTGAAATTACCGAAAAAGTGGGCATGATTGATTTTGTTCACTGTCCGGGCAAGCTGTTGCACAATGATAATTCCTTGAAAGATGAATACCATGATGATAAGAAGCTATATCTGGAACAATTTTTGTTTAATATTTGTGCAGAAAATGCTTGTGTAAAGGGGTATGTAACAGAAAAAATTTTTGAAGCGTTAGAGGCCGGTACAATCCCGATTTATTGGGGGGACCCCAACCCGGAACCTGCTGTATTGAATCCGAAAAGGATTATTTTTTGGGATGAATCTCGAGCAGAAGAGGTGCTGTCCACCATCAAAGAGCTGTACCTGAATATGGAAGTAAGAGAGCAATTTTTGCGGGAACCTCTTTTTGTGAATACTGCTGCACAAGAGATATATGATCGCTTTTCATGCCTGCGAAGGAATTTGGAAAGAGTACTCGAAGAATTCCTTGTACAGGATAAAAAAAATGACCTTATCAGATAAATTTCAAAAATATGGCATTTATGCCTTATACCTTACCTGCTTCATCTGCTTTTTTTCATCTGCGTTGACGGCAATTTTTTCTGTGATCATGCTGGTCTGCTGGCTTGCCTCAGGCACGTTTAAAAATATTCCTCTCATTCTAAAAGAAAATTCCATAACTCTCATAGGAATTGTCTTTTGTACTCTTTTACTGGTTGGGATCATATACTCTCCGGCCCCACTTGAGGTATCCCTTGATTTTTTCAAAAAATATCGGGTGTTATTGTTTATTCCCATTGTTCTTTCCCTAACAAAGGGACAACCGAATATGGCCGGAAATATTGTGAATGCCCTGCTGCTTGGCTATTTATTCGTGCTTGTTAATGACTATCTGGTGGACTTTGGTCTCATCACCATGAATAAATTGGCGTTGAAAAGATATGGCGGTGGATTCCTTGTTATCTTTGCCTACCTTGTCCTGCAAAGGTCGATGCTGGAAAAAAAACGCAGGTTTTTGTGGGGTGGTTTTTTTCTGATAATCAGCTATCATATCTTTTTTATTCTCAATACCAGAACGGGTTGGCTGATCTTCATTGCCCTTGCCGTACTATTTATATCTCAATATTTTTTCATAAAGAAACAATTAATATTTTATATAGTATCCCTGTTTTTGTTGTTGGGGATTTTTTATACCTCCCACTCTGTTCAGAATAGAGTGAGCGAGACAATTCAAAATTTACAAAACTACGATGTGGAAAAACTAAATTCGCGTGATAGTGTTGGTTTACGCTTGGATTGGTACCAGAACAGTATTGAATTAATAAAGGAAAAACCTGTTTTTGGATATGGAACAGGCGCCTGGGAAATAGCACAAAAGTCTCTTGTTGAGGGAACTTCTACTCAACCTGCAACAGATCCCCATAATGAGTTTTTACTCACAACAGTACAGATAGGCTTTGTGGGACTATCTGTGCTCTTGTCATTGTTTATCGACCCCCTGCTGCGTTCCTTTAAATTGATCCGGCGTAAAGAAGATGCACAGGCGTTTGCTCTTCAAGCCACCGTACTGTTTTTGTTTATAGGGTGCTTTCTAAATTCCTGGATACTTTCTACAATGCCCAGTCATATTTTTGCCTTCTTAATCGTCGCTTTTTATCCTGTTCGAGAATCATCAAGGCATGTTTCCCCCCCGGAGTAGATCAAATATCAGACTTTGAATGGGATTGTGCAAATCGAGGCATGCAGGTGTTTATGGCTGATTATTCTGTTGAAGGACCGGCTGCAAGGCATAAGAACTTCCACTTTATATTCGTCTTGATCAAATGCCCTAAAAACAGTATACCAAGCATTGGTTTGGATTAGGCCACTATTTGGTCAGTAATACTTTTTTGGAGATAGTATGAAAACAAACAATGTTGTTTGTATGAAGTGGGGGGAGAAATATGGTCCTAAATATGTGAATGTTCTTTACCATATGGTTAAAAGGAACATGACCCTGCCATTTCGTTTTATCTGCCTGACAGAACACCCTGAAGGGATCGAAAAAGAGATCGAGGTGATGCCCATACCCGAATTTGAAGATCCGGCTCCCGAGTATTATAAATTTTGCCAGGCCTGGCGGAAACTCTCATTATTTGATGAGCAGCTCTTTGATATAGAAGGAAAAGTTTTGTTTCTGGACCTGGATGTGGTGGTCATCGATAATATTGATTGTTTCTTTGATTTTTCAAATAAACTTGCCATTATTGAGAACTGGTCTCAACCCAACCGCTTGATAGGCCAGGCTTCTGCCATTTGTTTTGAAGTGGGGCAGTATACCCATTTGCTCAAAAAATACCAGGCCCAACAAGAAATCGTGGTGAAAACCCACAGAACGGAACAGGTTTATATAACCCGGGAGTTGGGCAAGGGTAAGTTTGACTATTTTCCCGATGACTGGTGCAAGAGTTTTAAATTCCACTGCATGGCCGGTGGAATTCTGAACAGTTTTATAACGCCCACCAAGATTCCAAAGAATGCAAAAATCATCGTGTTCCATGGAAATCCCAACCCCATCGATGCCATTAAAGGGGTCTGGGGAGCGCCTGTCCCGTGGTATAAAAAATTTTATAAAACGGTGAAACCAACAAAATGGCTGGCAGAGCATTGGAAATAAAAGCTATCAAATAAAAACAATCTGATCCCTGTTGCCGGTTGCTTGTACCTGGGCATTTCCCTGGGGTTATTTTTTGGGGATGAGGCTGTAGGGTTTTGTTTTCCAGCGGTTGTGAACCCAGAAATATTGATCAGGATATTTTCTAACCATGGATTCAATGGCAGCTGTATAATTCTGAGTATTATTCTCAATATCCTTGATCATGTCTCCAGTGGATTGTAAAGGAATCTCGGGTAAAAATTCCACCACAAAGGTATCCCCTGTTTTAGCAATACACATGGGCACAACCAATGCTTTGGTCCTCAGGGCAAGAACCGCCAGCCCTTTGTTGGTGCAGGCAGGTCTGCCAAAAAAATCGACATTAACGCCTCTGTGCCAATTCTCGTTCTGATCGAGCAAGGTTCCCACTGCATCTTTGTTTTTCAAAATAGCATCAATTTTTTTGGCCGCTCCCTGTAAGGGAATCATGGTGGTTCCAAACCGTTGTCTTTCTTCAAGCATCAGCCTTTCCAGTGGTTGAAAATCAAACTTTCTATACGCGCCATACATTTTAAAATCAGGATCATGTCCAAAGGCAGCCACCAAAAGTTCAAAATTTCCAATGTGGCCTGACAAGAGAAGAACGCCTCTGCCCTTTTGAAGGGCCTTTTTTAGGTTGTCATATCCTTTAATTGTATAATATTTTAACAACTCTTCCTGATCCATTCTAAAAGCCCAGGCAATATCAAAAATCATATGGACGGTATTTTGGAAAACCTGTTTGCCGAGATTTAAAACTTGCTCAGGAGAAAATTCTGATTTGTATGCTTTTGAAATATTTTTCAGGGCAATACCTTTATGACGTTTGTCAGTTTTAAACCATACAAGCCCTATAATATTGGAACAAAATTTTGCAGCCGACCGGGGAAGGAACCCCAATAAGATAATAAAAAGTTTAAGTAATTTATAAATTATTTCATTGCTCATTATTCATT
>CALGRI010000170.1 GCA_937880875.1 uncultured Pseudomonadota bacterium | reverse complement strand
CTTTAAAGTTTTCACGCCCATTTCTTGATAATTATTTTTTTATATGTTTTATTTTCATTGTCAATTAACAAAATAGAGGATTCATTCTATGAAAACATATAGAAAAGAACTATGGTTTGAAATTCCAACAAGAAGGGCTTTTATCAATATCACATCTGATATTCAAGACTGCATTAATGAAAGCCGAGTAGCTGAAGGGCTTGTATTAATAAACGCAATGCACATCACAGCCTCTGTATTTATTAATGATGAAGAATCAGGATTACACCATGATTATGATCTCTGGCTTGAAAAATTAGCTCCCCATGCGCCGGTTTCTCAATACAAACACAATGTTGGTGAAGACAATGCAGATGCCCATATGAAAAGACAGATCATGGGTAGAGAAAGTGTTGTTGCAATCACAGGGGGAAAGCTTGATTTTGGTACATGGGAACAGATTTTTTATGGGGAATTTGACGGTAGACGGAAAAAACGTGTTCTGGTCAAAATAATTGGGGAATGAAATCTTTTTTTGGTGAAGATTATTTCGAGCGTTTGTCTATTTTTGGGCTAACTTTGCTGGTTTTAAAGAGATTTGTAAAATTGTTTTTCAAGTGCTTTTACTTTTATTTTCCTTTCCGGGGATAAAAAAAACTGGTAAAGCGGGTCATCAATCTGGATATTTTTTTGAAGAATATCTTTTTCAAGAAGCGACAAAACTTCAACAGACACATCACAGGAAGGATATCCCTTGTCATCAATGGGAATGAAATTGTTAAGTTTAATTTCAACGATATTGTTGATGTCAACCAGTTTTAAATTCCCCTCAATGGTTAATATCAGATTCCCAAAACCTGCAAGATCAGGAATATATCCGGTATCGCTAATCATCTGCCGGATTTTTTTAACAAAAATGGCTATATTTTTCCGGGCTTTTTCCACCCTGGCTGCAAGTTGGGAATCCGGGCAGGTTGAGGTTTTGAACAAGTCCAATAAAAAATTTTTACCACCTAATCCCCAGGGATCCAAAATTTCTCCTTCTATGTATTCCTGGAGACCGCACAGGACAATCTGGCTTTTTCCTGTCCCCGTATAATCAACAATAAACTCTTCAGATTCTGCAATAAAGGCTGGCCCTAAAAATTTTAATAATAGCTGATATTTTTTTATCTCCTGAAAAACTGCTTCTTTGTTTTTAAATCGGTTTCGTAATATCCTTAACATTTTTTTGGGTTTGGCCCTGGGAAACATTCGTATCCCTTCTGTGATTTCTCCGTGTATCTCTTTGAGGACATCTTCGGCCGCCAGGATTTCAAGAATGTGAGACCTTAAGCCGGATCTATAATATTTTCGGAAGATATAGTGACTTGAATCATTTATAAAATTGAGTTTTAACACCTCGCTTTCTGTCAAATAGGCCTGATCTCTTATATCCTGTATTGTATCATTCATTACTATTTTTTACAGACTATTGTATTTATTTACAAGTATTAGGATCGGAAATGAAACTACTTGAACGTAATTGCTTGTCTTTTGGCCCATCTACAGCCTTGCATCAAAGGCAGAATACATCAACAAGAAAAGACATCCTCTCAGCCATCTGAAGGTTTTCTTCTGACAGGCATAAAATTCCATTGCTACAATTCAACCCAGGTCTGAACAAGCGTAATTTTGTTTTTATTAAATTAATGTACAAAATGATTAGCTTATGTAATATACTGAATTATCTTAATAACAGCAGGATTAAAAAGTGTAGATGTAAAAAAATGATAAAAATAGACTTAAAGCTGTTTGTAACTTTATCCAAATATCAACCAGAAGACGACAAATGCCTTGAAATATCCGAAGAAACCACTGTGGAGAAACTTATGGCGGATCTTGGCATTCCTTCAGAGCTTGTGAAATTGATTTTTATTAACGGGAAAATACAAAAGAGCAAATACAGGTTGAAAAACAATGACAGGGTAGGGCTTTTCCCCCCGGTTGGAGGCGGATAGAAAATGGGAATCTCAAACTTGAAAGCACGGTATGATAGGAATTTTAATACACTTTCCCTTGAGGAACAAAAAAAACTGGGGACATCAAACGTTATCGTCATAGGGTTGGGCGGTCTTGGCGGAAGCGTCTGTGAAATGCTGGCAAGGGTCGGGATCGGTCATTTAACCCTGATTGATGGGGATGTATTTGAAGCCAGTAATTTAAACCGGCAATTGTTAAGTGAAGAACGTCTGATAGGTTTTCCCAAGGCACAAGCTGCAAAAAACAGGGTAAATGCCATTAATTCTGAGGTCATTGTAACACATTTTATTGAATATGTAGATGAATCCAATCTGTATGAACGGATAAAAGATGCAGATGTGGTCATGGACTGCCTGGATTCCATTGATACAAGATTCAAGTTGCAAAAGGCAGCCCAAAAAGCATCCATTCCCATTGTGTCAGGAGCCATCGCAGGGGTTGCAGGGCAGGTGACGACCATATTCCCCGATGATAAAGGTTATGAGTTGATATATGGGAAAAAAGGACGGAAACAATCAAAGGGCGTTGAAACAAGAACCGGCAATATAGCCTATTGCGCTTTTTTTGTGGCAGCCCTTCAATCCTCTGAATGTCTGAAGGTTTTGCTGGATCGCGGGGATATTCTTCGAAATAAATTGCTGATTGCAGAATTGTGGACCAATACTTTTGATATCATGGACTTGGTCTGATCCAATTTTGACCCGGGTCTGATCTGATTGTTTGAATTGATGATAAAGGGAAGTGACTTTTATGTATGCCAGGGCAGCACAGATGATTCAATCATCTAAACGATGTGTCGCGTTTACAGGTGCAGGTATTTCCGTGGAAAGCGGTATCCCTCCGTTCAGAGGGGAAAATGGCCTTTGGAACAAATATGATCCCCAGATTTTTGATATCCAATATTTTCATACCCATACCAAGCAGTCCTGGGAAGTGATCCGGGAAATTTTTTATGACCTGTTTGGAACTGTAAGACCCAATGCAGCCCATTATGCCCTGGCCGAACTTGAGGCAAACAACCTGTTAAGCGCTGTCATCACCCAGAATGTGGACAATCTGCACTATGATGCAGGCAGTAAGGTCGTGCATGAATTCCATGGCTCTTTAAAAAATGTTGTCTGTCTTAATTGCAGGACAAAATATAAAATTTTAGAAGTCGACCTGAATGTTCTGCCGCCAAAATGTGAAAAATGTGGAGGTATCTTAAAACCAGGTGTGATTTTTTTTGGAGAGGCCATCCCTGAACCAGCAAAGACCAATTCATTTAATGAGACAAGAAAGGCAGACTGCTTTATTCTTATTGGCACAACAGGAATGGTTGCACCTGCAAATATGATTCCAGCGAATGCAAAATCAAATGGGGCCCAAGTTATTGAGATAAATCCACACAGGTCTGAATATACAGGGTCTGTCACTGATATTTTTCTTGAGGAACAGGCAACCATTGCCATGGAAAAATTATTGGAAGAACTTGAAAAATTATAATTGTTTAAAGGAGTTTGTATGTCCAGCAACTGCCTGTTTTGTCAAATTGTCAACAAAAAAGCCTCAGGTGAGTTTTTATATGAAGATAATGATTTTGTTGTTTTCAAGGATATCCATCCGGCAGCCCCGGTTCATCTCCTCCTGGTTCCCAAAAAACATATCAGAAGCATTAATGATTTAAAAAAAGAAGATGAGGCCATTATTTCAGGTCTTTTCATGATTGCGGCAGACATGGCAAAAAAAACAGGTGTCAATGAGTCTGGATATAAACTTTTATTCAATGTTGAAAAAGGTGGCGGCCAGGTGATTTTTCATCTTCACCTTCATTTGATCGGTGGCTGGCCTCGGATAGACGGCTGGAAAAAATAAGAATGGAAACACTGCCAAATGTAACCCAATCTCCTGTCCCTGGAAAATCCCAGGTTATGTATTGTGGGGATTGCGCTTCCTTTACATTAACGCTTTCAACAGAGGTCAAAGGTAAGGCATGGGTCAGAACCAATCTTGGTTATGCAGCCATTGCGCGAAAAGAAATCATAAGGCGGGTGGAAAGAAATGAAATAAAGCTTGATGAAGCCTGGTATGATATCCAGATGGAGACAAAAGATGATTTAATTTACAAAATTGTTCTTCCATTACATGAGACAGGATTTTTCCAGGCAAAATGTTTTTTTTCTCCTGAAAAAAGTACAGCAACCATCTGGCCGTTGGGTGATAATTGTGTTTTCAATGTAGAGCCGGCCGGCACCTGTTGCGCCAATATTATTTACAATGCATTTGTCCGGCAGTTTGGCAAATCAAAATCCGGGGTGCCAAAAAATTCTGGCGAAACGGATCTGTCATCCATTATTAAAAAACTGGATGACAAAGGCTATGCCGTCATCCCGGAATCAGGTAAATTCAGGGATCTTAAAGAACAGGTGGAATTTATTTTTTCTCATCTGGGGTGCCGTGTCCTTCATTTGCTGCCAATCCATCCGACTCCCACCACTTATGCCAGGATGGGGCGGTTCGGCAGTCCCTATGCAGCCTTGAATTTTACTCAGGTTGATCCAGCCCTGGCTGAGTTTGACCCTTTGGCAACTCCCCTTGAACAATTCATGGAACTGGCCGATATGGTTCACCTTCATAACGGATATCTGTTCATGGATATTGCCATCAATCATACGGGGTGGGCAGCTTTAATCCATGAAACCAATCCGGAATGGCTGGTCAGAGGAGTTGATGGAAAAATAGAGGCTCCCGGTGCATGGGGCGTTACCTGGGCAGATCTGACAAAATTGGATTATTCAAACATTGATCTGTGGCAATATATGGCAAATGTTTTTCTGTTGTGGTGTCGAAGAGGTGTTGACGGGTTCAGATGTGATGCCGGTTATATGATTCCCGTTGAAGCCTGGGAATATATTGTTGCAAAAGTAAGACTTGAATTTCCTGAAACGCTTTTCTTTTTAGAAGGGCTTGGCGGACCAATCAAGACAACCCGGGAAATATTAACCCGGGCTAATTTTAATTTTGCCTATTCGGAGTTGTTTCAGAATTATACAAGAGAAGAGATTTCAAATTATCTGCCTCAAGCATATGATATATCACAGACCAGTGGAATAACCATTCATTTTGCAGAAACCCATGACAACAATCGTCTGGCCTCGGTTTCTATGTTGTATGCACAAATGAGGACTTCTCTTTGTGCCCTTTTTTCAGTGTGTGGCGGGTTTGGATTTGCCAATGGTGTGGAATGGTTTGCCACTCAAAAGATTGATGTCCATGAATTGAACAGTCTTAACTGGGGGGATAAGATCAATCAGGTAGACCATATTTCAAAGCTGAACCTGATATTAAAAAATCATCCGACCTATTTTTCCCAGACCCGGCTTGCCTTGATTCAGAAAAATCAATCCCAGTGCCTGGTTTTGATGCGGCACAATGAACAGCATCATAAAAAACTTTTAATTTTAGTTAATCTTGACTGTGAAAATCACAGCGAGGCATCCTGGCAAAGACAGGATACCCATATTAACGAAACACTATTGTATGATCTGATCTCAGGGACACAAATTAAAACCCGGGAACACGATGATTATTGTGTGATGCAACTGACACCGGGACAAGTTTTAGCCCTGACACCTGATCCGGATGATATAAAAATCATAGAACAAAGCCGGCAGAAAAAAAGCCAGACCCCTGAAAGGGTTTATCTGCAGAAGCTCAGGGCAAAAGTATTGGCAATTCATACCACATTCAAAGGATATGGGAATATACAAGGCATAAATGTCGAACAAGAGGCTTTTTTATTTGCAAATGATCCTGTTGAATTCATACGTTCTTTTAACAATAACTCAAAAGAGAGCCGGGTGATTGTCTTTGACTTTCAAAAGGATTTGAAACGCCAATTGATGATTCCACCTGGGTTTTTTCTTTTAGTAAAATGCAGGACCGGATTCAGGGCCCAAATTACGTGTGCCCTTCAGGGTATTGATGAAAAAATATCAATAAAAAATTCTCCTGCAACATTTTCCAAGACATTCCCAAAAACTTTTATAGGATATGAAGAAGGAATCCCAACCCGGGATGGAAAAGGCTTTTTTGCTCTTTTTTCCCCAAAAAAAATAAAAAATAACCATAAAGAATATACATTAGGTCTCAGGGTATTTGAAACCAATAACCTAAAGGTCACACGTGGTACACAGATCAAAAAAGTTCCATTATTATACCTTGCCCCTTATGATGACTTATATATGAGTTCATCCTTTTCAAGAAAAGAAATTGTAAGAACCCCTTTTTTAAAATTATTGGGCACCACCAAAACAGGGGGCATGATGAGGGCTGCTGCATGGTGGGGAAGGCTTGACAGCCGGTATGATGCAATCCTCGGGGCAAATATGGACAAGACGACACCGGAAAACAGGTGGATGGTGCTTTCAAGATGCAGAATCTGGGCAATCTTTCAGGGATATTCCAGGGAACTTGCACCGGATTGTCTTGAAAAATTTACATTTTCCTATGATCATGGTGGAAAATGGCTGTTTCATGTCCCAACATCAGAAGGCAAGTATTATGCTTTAGAGCTATACTTATCCATTGATCCTGGGGAGAATCATGTCAGTCTTTCCATATTGAGAATAAAGTCCTTGAAAAACACTGGTTTTTTACTGGAAGATGATAAAATTGTCACCCTCATTATCCGGCCGGATATTGAAGATAGAAGTTTTCATGAAGTTGTTAAAGCATTTAAGGGGCCTGAAAAAGAATGGCCGGCAGCTATTTCAGCTTTTGAAAAAGGATTTTTATTTTCACTTTCCAATGGGAAACAATTCAGGCTATCTATATCAAAAGGTGAATTTGTGCATGAGCCTGAATGGCACTATATGATCCATCGTCCTTTGGAAGCCCAGAGAGGAATGGATGCTGAATCTGATCTTTTCAGTCCGGGATATTTTACAGCTCCCTGCCTGGGGGGAAAAGCAGTGTTTCTCGATGCTGCAGTGATTGAAAATCAAGATAAGGAAATTGATTTTAGTGAACAGATAAAAGATTTGGAATTCAAATCCTTTGAGAAAGGCATGCCCCTTTCCAAAGCAGTATACAGAAGTCTTGATGCATTTCTTGTGGATCGCGGCAGGGATAAGAGCGTAATCGCTGGATATCCCTGGTTTCTGGACTGGGGGAGAGACAGCCTGATATTTTGTAGAAGCTTGATTGAACTGGGTCGGTTTTCAGAAGCCAGGGCTATATTAAGACTGTTTGCCAGGTTTGAAAATAATGGGACTTTACCTAATATGATCTGTGGTAAGGATGCAGCAAATATTGAAACTTCTGATGCTCCTTTATGGTTTTTTGCCTGCTGCAAAGACCTGGTTGAAAAAGAGAAGACCCAAGATTTTTTAAATGAAGCGCTTGATAATCGAAGGATTCTGGATATTCTCTTATCCATTGCCCATTCCCTGATAAAAGGAACCCGGACTGGTGTGAAGGCTGATCCTGAAACCATGCTGTTGTATAGCCCGGCGCATTTTACATGGATGGATACCAATTTTCCTGCAGGGTCTCCAAGACAGGGGTATCCTGTAGAGATCCAGGCCTTATGGTATAATGCTCTGGTTCTGCTGGCATCTATTGATGCATCCCGTAAAACGGACTGGCACAAAAAAGCCAAAATAGTTCAAGGTGCCATTCTTGAGCTTTTTTATAATGAAAAATCAGGCTTTTTTTCAGATTGTCTCCATTCTGATGGCCCGGTTGGTGCAAAAAATGCCGTCCCAGATGATGCCTTGAGACCCAACCAATTGTTTTTGTTCACCCTTGATGTGATAGAAGATAAAAAAATTGTACAAAAATGTGTTGAAACCTGCCAGGAGTTACTTGTTCCCGGGGGGATCAGAAGTCTTGCTGACAGAAAGCTTGAATATCCCATAAATATTTTTTATAATGGCGGATTGATAAAGGATCCCCATTCTCCTTATTCAGGAGAATATAAAGGAGATGAAGATACCCAGAGAAAACCTGCCTACCATAATGGTACAGCCTGGACCTGGCAGTTTCCAGTATTTTGTGAAGCATGGGCAGCGGCATTTGGTAAAAACAGTCATTCTACCTGCCTGGCGTGGCTTGGCAGTGTGATTGATTTAATGAGAAAAGGGGCTGCCGGATATATCCCTGAAATCCTTGACGGTGATTATCCTCATACGCCAAGGGGATGTGATGCCCAGGCCTGGGGATCAAGTGAGGCTGCCCGGGTCATGCACAAGTTATTATAATAAATTTGATATAGGAGAAAAATTTACCATATGGAAAAGATGCAGATTTACAAGGTATATCCTTCCATCCCCGAACCCCTGTCCTTTCTGGACGATCTTGCCAGGAACCTTTGGTGGTGCTGGCACCACGAAGCCAATGATCTGTTCCAGAGAATCAATCCGGTGCAATGGGAAAAAATCGGTAAAAACCCTGTGGCCTTTCTTTCTCATATATCCCAGAGACGATTTGATGAACTTTCAACGGATGAAAGTTTTTTGCTGCATCTTGGGCGGGTAAAGACAAAATTTGAAAAAATGTTTTCCACGGTGTCACAAATTAAAGAGCTTGATCTGGGCATAAAAGAGACAATAGCCTATTTTTCCATGGAATTTGGAATTCATGAATCCCTGCCATTTTTTGCAGGTGGTTTAGGTATTCTTGCCGGTGATCATCTAAAAGCATCATCTACTCTTGGGATTCCGTTGACTGGTATCGGCCTGTTTTTCCGGGAAGGTTATTTCAGGCAGTTTCTTGATCATAACGGATGGCAGCAGGAAACCTATCCCATCAATGATGTGTTTGAACTTCCTGTTCAACGCGTAACAGACAACGCCGGATTTGATATAAAAGTTGAGATAACAGGGCCCGATGGCAAGATCTGTGCCTGTGTCTGGCAATTAAAGATCGGAAAAATCAAATTATTATTGTTGGATACAAACTTACCGGAAAATCCAAAAAAAATTAGGGAGATTACATCACGGCTTTATGCCAGTCACGGTAAGACCCGGGTTGCCCAGGAAATATTATTGGGAATTGGGGGTATCAAGGCCTTGAGCGCCATGGAGATATTTCCCAATATCTGTCACATGAATGAAGGGCATTGTTCCTTTGCCGGGTTGGAAAGAGTTTCCATTATGATGGACAAGTATAACCTGGACTTTCAAAGTGCTGTTCAACTCTGTAAGAGAAGTTCTGTTTTTACCACCCATACCCCGGTGGCTGCCGGGCATGATGAATTCCCAAAGGAATTGATCATGCCCTATATTAAGCCTTATGCTGAAAAATTTGGTATTTCAACTGATGAATTGTTATCCTTGGGAGAGCCCCCTGGCATTAAGGATACAGGGAAATTTTGCCTGTTCATTTTTGGCGCTAATTTTTCAGGCCATATCAATGGTGTCAGCCGGATGCACGGTCGGGTGGCTCGCAGGATGTGGCAGTCTTTATGGCCAAAACGCTATGTGGAAGAAATACCTATTTCACATATTACTAACGGGGTGCATACTTGTTCTTATCTTTCCAGACATAAAAATGCTTTATTTGAACGTTATCTGCCGTCAGAGTGGACCAATTGTCTGTCCAGCCCGGACCTGATTTCAAGAATAGACCAGATAGAAGATGAAGAGCTGTGGCATGTCCATGAATTGGACCGGTCAAATTTAATCAGAAAATGCCGGCAGTTATTATTGGCACAGTATGAAAGACGGAATGCACCCAGAAATGTACTGGATGACGTTTCTACCGTATTGGACAGTAAGGTGTTGACCATCTGTTTTGCCCGCAGGTTTGCAACTTATAAGCGGGCAGGGCTTTTAACAAAAGACATCCCCCGTTTGACAAGACTTATCACTAATGTGGAAAAACCCATCCAGTTAGTGTTTGCAGGGAAAGCCCATCCCAATGATAATGAGGGCAAAGATATCATCAAAAAAATTGTTGAATTTTCAAGGGTTCCTGATGTCAGGCACAGGGTTGTATTCCTTGAAAATCACGATATCAATATTGCACGATATATGGTCCAGGGATGTGATGTATGGCTCAATACACCCAGGAAGCCAAATGAAGCCTGCGGTACTTCAGGGATGAAAGCATCTGCAAATGGCGGATTAAATCTTTCCATTCTGGATGGGTGGTGGTGTGAAGGATTTAAGGAAAACCGGGGATGGTGCATTGGAAACGGAGATGTTTATAATGACCATGAATACCAGGATGAGGTGGAAAGCCAGGCCCTGTTCAATGTTCTTGAAAATGAAGTGATTCCAAAATTTTATGATAGGAAAAGAAGCAATCCACCTGTAAAATGGATCAAGATGATGAAAGAAGCCATGAAAATGGCCATCATTGATTTCTCCAGCGACCGGATGGTCAGGGAGTATTCAACAAGATTTTATATACCGGCAGCCAGAAATTTTAAATTATTAACAGATGATTCAGCCGGGAAAGCAAAAGAGCTGGCGCTGACCCAGTCCCGGTTGATATCCTTGTGGAGCTTTATTGAATTATCAAAACCGGAAGTTACCAGGGGAATTGATTTTATAGTTGGGGATACCTTCAGGATCACCCTTAAGGTTTTTCTGGGTGAATTGACCCCGGAAGAGGTTGAGATCCAGATTTATCATGGCAGAATAAGACCTTCAGGTCATCTTGAGGGAAGTCGTGCGGAAACCATGTGGTTGCAGGAAACCACTGGTGAAGGCAAGCACATTTATGCCTGTACTATTACCTGTTCTGATCCTGGACGATTTGGCTATACAGCCAGGGTGATTCCAAAAGGAGATGAGGTATTGAGCAATACTCCAGGCCTTATCACCTGGGCCAATGGAGATGGTTAAAAAAAAATTATTTAAGCCGATTTTTTAAATTAAAGGCAAGAGTGAACCCGGCAAAGGAAAAAGAGAATGGCACAAAAACCCAGAATCCTGATTGTGACTCCGGAAGTGACTTATCTTCCTGAAGATATGGGTGATCAGTCTAATTATTCTGCAAAGGCAGGCGGTCTTGCTGATGTGTCTGCAGCACTCATCAGTGCCTTGTTTGATTTTGGCTGTGATGTTCATGTGGCCCTGCCTGATTATCGTTCTATTTTTAATGGATACACCACAAAGACACACAGCATGGAACTTGAAAAAATCAGAAAACGCCTGGATGAGGAAAGAATTCATCTGGCTGCTGACCGGGCCTTTTTTTATCTGGATAATGTCTATTCAGGATATTCAGATAAAGATCTTAAAGTATCTCTGGCATTTCAAAGAGAGGTCATTAACAACATCATTCCAAGGGTTGAACCGGATATAATTCATTGCAACGACTGGATGACGGGCTTGATTCCTGCCATGGCAAGGCAGCTTGAAATCCCCTGTCTTTTTACGATTCACAATATTCATACCATGACATCCACCATGGCGGAAATTGAGGACAGGGGAATTGACGCTGCATCCTTCTGGAAGCAGCTTTATTTTAAAACTCCACCCCATAGTTATGAAGAGAGCCGGGACTGGAACCGGGTGGATTTTTTAACTTCAGGTGTATTTGCAGCCCATTATGTTAACACAGTAAGTCCCACTTTTTTAAAAGAAATTGTTGAAGATCGCCATCCTTTTGTTGAAAACTGCCTAAAAAATGAGTTGATCAATAAATACCATGCTGGATGTGCCACAGGAATTTTAAATGCACCTGAGCCGGAATTTAACCCTGCTGTTGATGAGATGATCCGGTATAATTATGGACCGAAAAATCACAGGAAAATGAAGGCTAAAAACAAACTATGTATTCAAAAAATTCTCGACCTTGATCAAGATGAGAATGCAGTCATGTTTTTCTGGCCCTCAAGACTTGACCCTGTACAGAAAGGATGCCAGCTTCTGGCCCAGATCATGTATGATTTTGTATCCCAATACTGGGATGTTAATCTTCAGATTGTTTCTGTTGCCAGTGGAGAATATCAGAAACATTTTTATGATATTGTCAGGTATCATGGCCTTGAACGAAGAGTTGCCATTTGCGGATTCAGTGAGGGATTGTCCCACCAGGCCTTTGCCGGCAGTGATTTTTTATTTATGCCGTCTTCCTTTGAACCCTGCGGTCTTCCCCAGATGGTGGGCGGTATTTATGGGACATTACCCATTGTTCACGATACAGGGGGGTTGCACGATACCATACACCAACTGGATACAAAAAACAGTATGGGTAATGGGTTTTTATTTAATGTTCATGATGCCAAGGGATTCAAATGGGCCATAGACAGGGCCATGGATTTTTATTTTCTTGATCCAGATATAAAGGAAGTTCAAATTAACCGGATTATGATTGAAAGTGTACTTGAATTTAATCATAGCAGATGTGCGGAAGAGTATATTAACTTATATGAAAAAATGCTTAAAAGACCATTCATTGTCTGATCCTGGAATTTTCAATGACCCTTATCTTCTTTCCTATGCAGATATAATATCCACAAGGCGATTAAGCGCCATTG
>CALGRI010000169.1 GCA_937880875.1 uncultured Pseudomonadota bacterium | reverse complement strand
CTGTATCCACTTCCACTTCGGCAAAATTGGCAAAGTAGGGCACGCCTGTTTTTTCATCATTGGGCAATTTGTTTTTGATCACCACGATGGGCATCATATCGCCCTGGAAGAACAGTTCTTTTAAGGTAAGGCCCTGATCCGGGTTTTTCCGGATAAAAATACGGCCATCAACAATGTCCATATCCTCAGGTTTTGCTTTGAGAACGGGTTCAGCCCTTTCAAGAACCTCTCGCTTGAGTTCTTCCACTACAGAGGCAATCACTTCAGACTGAAGATAGGCTACGGCACTGTCGGTCTGCACGCAGTCTTTCAGACTTGTCTCTGTGTTCACCACGTGATTCCAAAGGATCTTTTCCGGTGTAACACCCAGAAAACTCAAGGACTCTGCACACCCCAGAACGTTGCAGGTGTTCGATCCCGTACCCGTTTCTATGGTAGGCGCATCAAGAATCACAGTACCGTCCGGGTTCAGAGTGATGGAAATCGGAATCCGTCCCCGGCGAACTTCCTGCCATTCCGCATGCCATGCCGGATGCAGTGAAAATCCCACGCCGCGTTTCCTGGTCTTGCCGTAAATCGGTCCCTGGCCGGGTTTGTTGCGTTTTTCGCTCCATCCGATTTTTTTGGCGCCCTGCTTTAGGACTTCCGTCAAACTCTTATCCGGAAGGGATCCCCACTCGTGCCCGAAATTTTTGATGCACAGATCAATGGGGTCCATATCCAGTCGTTCAGCCAAAAGGTCGACCATGTGTCCGAAAATAAGGTTAAACTGAGAATTACCCACACCCCTCATCATACAGGCGGGAAGCTTGTTTGAATAAACAGCATAGGATTCCAGTTTTACATTGGGTATATGGGCAAAAGAGACTTCAGAGATCTCCAGGGGAGCAAATTTCAGCGCAAAAATAGAGTGATCTGCATATGCGCCCGTATTGCCGATGGACTTAAAGTACAACGAAGTTATCGTGCCATTTTTTTTAGCACCGACTTTTCCATAATAGATGGCAGGTTGACGCGAATCGTGGAAACTTTCCCGACGGGTATGTTTGAATTTTACAGGACGGCCCGTTTTTTTGGAAAGAACTGCTGTAAACAGGAAGAAGGGCTGCTCTCCTGTATCGCCCCTTCCAAACTGGCCGCCGACATAGGAACTGATCACATTTACCCTATTCATCGGCAGATCGAGCATTTCACTGATGTGCATGCGCGTTTGATCAGCTTCAAAAGAATTGGAGTAAAGGGTTAATTTTTCATCTGTCCAGTCAACCAGACAACACCAGTTATCAAGGGAGGCTTGTGTGGCGTTGTGATGGATCGAAGTGCCGTCAATAACCACTTCAGCATTGACAAAATCAGCATCAACATCGCCTTTGTTTAAAAACACATCATCTCCCCCCAATTTTTCCGGGGGCAGAACATTGTTCTGGGTCACCTCCGGATGAACAAGGGGGGCACCCGGTTTCATGGCTTCAATAGGATCAAGGACAAAGGGCAACACTTCCCATTGGACATCGATCAACCGGAGGGCTTCATCAGCGATTTCTTCGCTTTCTGCAGCCACGACAGCGCCGACTTCATCCGTAACCCAGCAGGCATAATCTCCCAGTACCCGCCGGTCATTGAAAGCCGACCACATTTTTCTGTCAAAGGATACAGTATCCACGCCATCGGTCCAACCGGCATTGGTGAGCCGCAATGAGGCGAACTCAGGATCCTTGTAGGTCATTACGGATACAACGCCAGGAAGTTGTTCTGCCTTACTCACATCGATATCTTTAATGCGGGCATGGGCATGGGGGCTGCGCAGAACCTTGGCATAAAGCATGCCGGGGAAGCGGCTAGCCAGCGTTATATCATCGACATATTCAACTTTCCCCCGGGCTTTTTCCCAGGCATCAATTCTGGGTCGATAGCTCCCGACAAATTTGCGATTCGAATTTGGCCTTGGTGTGTAGGGCTGCTTCATGACTCTTCTCCTTTGTTCACAATTTTTTCTGAAGCGTGGGTTACTGCCTGGGCAATACCAGCGTAGCAACCGCAACGGCAGATGTGTCCGGAAAGGGCTTCCTTGATCTCAGTCATTGTTGGCACAGGATTTTCATCAAGTAGTGCTTTTGTACTCATCACAAAGCCGGGAGTGCATATTCCACACTGCAGGGCTGTTCCATAACCTGGTTCACACTGCTCAGCAAAGGCTTCCACTATGGGATCATCTTTGGCAAGTCCTTCAATGGTGAGTATCTCATGTCCGTTTGCCTCAACTGCCAGCATCATGCACGACAATATGGCCTTGCCATCCATGATCACGGTGCAGGCGCCACAGGCACCCTCGTCACATGAAACTTTGAGCCCGGTATAGCCCAATTTTTCTCTCAACAGATAGGAGAGAGTCATTGTTGGCTCAATGTCACGCTCAGGTTCAAAAGTATGCCAACACCCATTGATTTTTATCTTTATTTCGGATGAAGGCGTGGCAACTGTTTTCTTAGTACCTTTAGATGGCTTAGGCATTGCTCGTCCCCTTTGGTTAATCTATAAAAAAAATATATATTTCAATATGTCCATATTTAGTGACTACACCATTGTTTGTCAACAGAAGAGTACTAATTTGTTGGGAGCAAATAACTTGTCCGGATTTGTAGCACATAAATTGTCCGGTTATAA
>CALGRI010000168.1 GCA_937880875.1 uncultured Pseudomonadota bacterium | reverse complement strand
TGGCATAAATCCTTCCAAAGCCTAAAAGAGGGTTGGCGCCCATCTCGGCATTCTCACCGGCTTTGGGCATGAGTCCCTCACCCAGACAGACCATGATAGCATGGTTTTCAGGTAAGGTCCGGGTGAGGTACCAGAGACTTTCGCTCATGGCATAGGCTGAGATGGCATCCGCGTCCTTTTTTACCAGGTTGAGTTCTTTTTTTTCCAGCCCTGCACCTTCGCCAAACCGGCCGAACAATTTTGTCCCAAGCGCGGTAACCGCTGATGTCATTGCCAGCATCCTTTCAGTCCTGTTGTCTGTAAAAGAGATTGAATCGTTCAATTCATCAAGGATCTGGCCTTTAATCCACTCAATATTTACATCTTCAAGCCATAAATGAAGCCTTCCAAGAATCGGGCGGGTATCAAACGCCCATTGAGCAATAAGATTTTTTTTCTTTAAGCTTTTGGTGTTCATTGTTTGCATCCATTCAGGTTTAGTTTAGTTTTTAAAATCATTACCATTTAAAAACCAAATTCAAAAGGAAAAAATTTATATCTCTATAACAATAACGACTATTGAGTATATTCGTGATTGAACTAAAGGAAATTTAAAAGGATAAATTGGATGATCATCAAAATTGATCTGCATAAGTTTTAATTTCCCCATTCTGAGCAATAAACCTGTAAAGGGTTGCTCTTCCGACGCCCAACACCCTTGCGGCCTTGGATTTATTGCCGCCGGTTTGTTTGATGGCAGCCTTAACCGATTCAATGTCAAGCTTGCCTCTGGCTGAAATGGCGGTGTCCGGTGAAGGATAGCTTTCTTTAACACGGAAGGTAAGGTCTTTGCCCTGGGTGATTTCATTGGGCAGATCCGATGGCAAAATTTTACTTCCCCTTGAGCGTACCACGGAAAACTGGATCACATTTTTTAGTTCCCTGACATTCCCCGGCCAGTGGTAGTCGAGCATGATATCAAGGGCGGCACGGGCAAGTTGTGGAACAGCATTTGGGCTTTCCTGTTCAGCCTCCTTTAAAAAGTGGGCAGCCAAAAGGGGGATATCACTTTTGCGCTGTCTTAAAGGGGGTAGATGGATGGGGATGACATTGAGCCTGTAATAAAGATCTTCCCTGAATCTGCCTGCCGTGACTTCTTCTTTAAGATTTTTATTGGAGGCACTGATAATCCTGACATTCACGGATTCTTTTTTTTCGCCGCCGACTTTTTCAAAAGAGCCTTCCTGTAAAAATCTTAAAAGCTTTACCTGGGTTTTTAAGGGCAGTTCCGCAACTTCATCCAGAAAAAGCGTTCCCTTATGGGCCAGTTCAAACCTTCCTTTCCGCTCTTTGATGGCTCCAGAAAAGGCTCCTTTGACATGCCCGAATAATTCACTTTCCACAATCCCTTCAGGGATGGCTCCGCAATTTACAGGAACAAATGCACCAGTACCATATGAGCTGATGTCATGAATGGCATAGGCTACCCTTTCTTTTCCTGTGCCAGTTTCACCGGAAACATGGACTGGATAGTTGTACAGGGCAACATCCCTGATTTGCCTGAAAATGTCCTGCATGGCTTTATCCTTGCCGATAATGCCTGCAAAGTTGGAAAGGTTTTCAGCCTTTAAGGAAAGGTTAAAGGATTCTGTCACATCCCTGAAAGATGCAAGCACTCCCTTGAATATCTTGTCATGGCTGATGATGGCAGAGACGGTCATTTCAAGCTGCCGGGTAGAGCCGTCTTTTGTAATAATGTTCAATGGATATTCTTTTGAACCAAAAGAAAAATCTGGCGAGCCATCGCAAAAAGAACATTTCCCTCCGCAGAAAGGAGCCTGGAAAACTATATGGCAATCGTTGCCAATAACCTCTTCTTTTAAAAATCCCGTAATTCTTTCTGCTTCTTTATTAAAAACTGTAATGATCCTTTCAGGGGTATGGGCAATGATACCAAGTTTCAGGTTATCCAGAACAAGGTTCAGATTGTCATGGTCAAGTATGGGGTGCGCCAGGTCAGTCATTGTGTCAATAGTCCTTTCAGTTTTTCCAAATCATCCATTGTGCTTTTCAATTCTTGAGAGTAAACAGGTCGTGTGTCATAGTGAATTAGGGGATTAAGAATATGTTGCCAGTCAGAATTAAGCTTTTCCAGAATGCATTTGTTTTCACCACTACTCTTTGAAATTGCTTTTCCAAGCAAACCAGAAAGATCAAGCTTTTCACAATCGCTATCGCTCTGTTCGCCCTGCATTAGATATACTTTAAGAATTTTTTCAAAACCTTTTTTCAGGAACAGCGCACAAACATCATATTCTTTTTTTGCATAATACTCTTTTGCACGTTCTATTTCTGATTTGCCTTGCTTCAGTATTGCTTTTTGCATCTTCAACTATATAGTCCTTTAAAAGCTTCCATAACATGTTGTACAGATTAATTTTATTACTAGTTTTATTATTTTACCCTCAACCATATTATTTGCCATGAGCTGGTTATTTACCTGATCTTTCAGAAAAGCGCCAATGCTTCCTCTTTTATGGTTATCTGTTATTGAGGATGGTATGTTGTTTGTGTTGTTGCTCAAATTATATCCCAACGTCTTTATTATGGTTGCTGATGGAGTAAATGGCACATTTGTGTATCAGGTGCAATGTTTTTCTGAAGGGGATGCAAAAATTTATTAA
>CALGRI010000167.1 GCA_937880875.1 uncultured Pseudomonadota bacterium | reverse complement strand
TTAACAGGAAAAAGAGACTGGAAATTCAAAAAAAATACTGATAGTCTGAATAAATTCATAAATAGTGCCCTGATGGACAAAAGGAATTCACTATCCCTTTTGACCTCTTAAGAAAGATCAAAGCAGATGATGAAACATTGCTTAACCTTGGTCTTGACTGGGTAAAATACATGTTGTTTGGTGTAAAGATGATATTTGGAGAATAAATCTTATGCAGGTTAAAGGAAAAGTTGCCCTGGTCCTGGGGGCGGTTAAAGGCATTGGCAAAGGCATAGGTCTTGCCCTTGCCAGTGAAGGCGCAAGGCTTGTGCTGACCCGGCATGACTGGGAAAACGATTTTAAGAGAATGGAAACCGATTTTCTGGCATCAAGGGCCGAACATATGATCATCACGGCTGATCTGTGCAGTATTAAAGATATTGAAAGGCTTGCTTTGTCCATTAAAGAAAAATATGGTTGTCTGGATATCCTTATTAATAATATTGAACGCGGCGGCTGGCCCACTGTTCATGGTGAATATGTTGAAGATCAATGGGATCTTGAAATCGAAACCACGTTAAAGGCAAAACAATGGGTGTTTTCTTCTGTGTTTCCTCTGCTGAAAAAAGCCAGGGAAGCCGTGGTCATCAATATATCTTCCATCGCAGGTATTGTAGGGCGATCAGGCCCTGCTGCACTCGTCTTTAATGATGGGTATGCTGCTGCCAATCGAGGCATTTCAAGCCTTACTGAAACCTGGGCACGTCTGGGTGCGCCCCATATCCGGGTCAATGAAATTATGCTGGGTATGTTTGATACCCGGCATGCAAAAGATACCCGGGGATGGAGTCAGGTTCTAACTAAAGAGGAAAAACTATCTTTGATTGATCATACCCTGTTGAAACGCACAGGAACCATAGAGGATGTGGTTAAGGCCTGCCTGTTTCTCATCAAAGATGCCCCTTACATGACCGGGAGTGTTTTAAGGCTTGATGGAGGATATGTGCTTGCCGGGGAAAATATTCCGCCCATGCCCAAAGGGATTGTTTAAATTCGGCCATCCTGGAAATCACACCTATGCTTGATATCCTTAATAATTCAGCTTGGTAAAAAATCAAGGATTAGGATAATTATCATTGACATCAAAAATATTTTCATATGATATAAAAAAGTGGCTTAACTGAGTGTCCAAAATATCGGGGGAGGATCAGTGGCTTGCTGCCTGGTTATTTTCCTTGACAAAATAAAGAATATTGACCTAAAGCAAGGTTGAATAAAATACAAATCAGCTGAGTTGAAAATTAAGGTGCTGTACCAGTGAGCGAAAGCAGAAATCAATTGATGGATAACCTTAAAGGAATCGGGATTGTCCTGGTTGTATTCGGACATTTCCTGATTGACTACGTTGAGCAAGGGGCAGCGTCCCAGACTGTAAAGACGTCATTCTATTTTATCTACAGCTTTCACATGCCCCTTTTTATATTTATTTCAGGTTTTTTCTCAAAGAATGTTAGCCGTATCCGGGAACAGGCGTTTTCAAGGCTACTTCTGCCTTATTTAATTTTTAATTTCTCAATGGTTGCTTTTCTTTGGCTGACAGGCGAAAGAGAGCTTTCGCTGTTTACTCCCACCTACGTGTATTGGTTCCTGCTGGCCCTCTTTGTCTGGCGTGTCTTTTTAACCGATCTTACAGCAATTCGATTTATCCTGCCAGTCAGTATTGCAGCAGGCCTCTTTCTTGGGTACAGTCCGGAAGCGACTAATTTTCTGGCCATATCAAGGATTGTTGTCTTCTTTCCCTTTTTCCTTCTCGGGTATTACTCCACCCCACAGACTATTGAAAAAATAAGGGCCGCAGGAAAACTATTTGCCTTTTTTTTAATTGGAATGGCAGCTTTCCTGATTATATTCCTGATTAAGAAACAATGGATAAATCTGGGAATGTTCCTGGCTGAACCATACCCGGAAGGTGCAGAAAATTTTTCCCTGGTACTGAGACTACTTTTTTATTTTGTGGCCGGGTTAACAGGTACAGGGATTATGATCCTCTGCCCGGATCGGAAACTTTCCCTGCTGACAAGGATGGGAAAAAATTCGCTGGTGATATACCTTCTGCACCGGTATGCCGCATTTGCCTTTACCGAAATTATCCCGACGGCGCACTGGCAGAATTATTATTTTATTCCGTTGTTCGGCATTTCCCTGGCAGTAACTGCATTTTTATCTATCGAGATGCTCACTGACGTATACAACCGGGTGTTCGACCTTCTGGGCCGGCTTATAATCGGGAAAAAAAAGGTTGGCATATTTAAGGTACAGGGGCGGCAGATCCGGATTATAAACATAGGCCTTTTTCTTCTTGCCCCCCTCCTGTGGATTTACCTGTCCGGAGGCGGAGAAAAATATGGAAACACAGAAGTTACAATACACCCGATTCTGGATAAATCCTATGAAGAAAAACTGAGATCCTCTGTCAATATCAGTTTTGTCGGAGATCTGATTCTTCTAGAAAACCAGGTAAAGCTGGGTTTAGACAACGAGGCGGGGGAATATGATTTTTCCCCTGTGTTCCAGTACTCAAAAAAGTATCTTGCCGGAGCGGACCTAAGCATCGGGGTTCTGGAAATCCCCTTGGCTGGGGAGGTTGCCGGATACTCCACCAGCAATTATGGTGACGGGATTCCCCTGGTATTGAACGGCCCCGATCAATGGGCACGGGATATAAAGGATGCGGGGATCTCCCTTGTGACAACAGCAAATAACCATGCCATGGATAAAGGGGAAGCCGGACTGTTAAACACCATTGATGTGCTGAAAAAAACCGGACTCGACCATGTGGGAACATATGCATCTCCTCGGGCCCGGCAAAGGATTTTTTTGAAAGAGGTCAGGGGATTGAAGGTGGCTGTCCTGGCCTATACATACGGCATAAATTACCATGTAGATGAACTGGTTAAAAAAGAAAAATCCCACATGGTAGGTGTCCTGGCTTCTCCAGGGGCAAAAGGGTTTGGACGGAGTCGGGACATTCTTCTGGAAGACATCAACCGGGCAAAGGCGCTTGCCCCGGACCTCATTATTGCTCTGCCCCATACGGGAAAGCAGTTCAGTCATGACAAGGACGAATTTGTGAATGCCTGGGCAAAGATTATGTTTGAACATGGGGTGGATATTGTCTTCGGCGCAGGCTCCCATGCCGTTCAGCCCCTTGAATTTAAAAAAGTAACAACATTGTCCGGGAAGAAAAAAACGGTGGCCCTAGTCTATTCCCCGGGGAACTTTGTTAATTCCTATCATGAATTTGACGGAGATGCAGCAGCCATTGCGAGTATACATATTTCAGATAAAGGACCGGACCAAGGCCGGATCCTGGGTGCTTCCGTTATCCCCATATCGATTCAGTGCAAAGCCGCAGGACTATGCAGGGCTCTGCCCGTGTTTGATGTAGTCAAAGACAAAGAACTAAAAACATCATTAGGAGGGCTTGAGATTAAGAGGATCAAGCAGGTTCAAAAACTGGTCACCAAAGTGATGATCGGGCATGAAATTTCTCTGGACCAGGCACAGGACAGGTATTATCTGATTCCCGGAAAAGGGTATATGAGACAAGCCTATGATGCCGCGGATGAGAATCTTCCCGTTGATACAGAGGCTTTGGACAATGACAGGAAACGTCTGCTTGAAAAACTCTTCATTGCTAAAAAAACCGTTGTTATCGGGGACAGCATTTCCGTTGGCTCAAGAAACGGGGGATATCCCTGGTTTGAGCCTATAATGCACTTCTTCATGGATAACCGTTTTATTAACAGGAGCGAGGACAGCGCCACAAGCCTGTCCCTTCTGAGAAAAATGGACCACATCCCCCCGCCGTCTGCAGATCTCTTTATCATTGCTCTGGGGGTCAACGATGTCAGGTACAGGGACAAAAGGATCTGTGCCCTTACCCCAAGGCAGTATATTGATACCCTGGACAGGATGGCCAAAAAAATTAAAAAACATAATCCCAGCGGATCCATTGCCTTTATCGGGCCCTGGCCGGCCTATGATAATGATATTTTTTCCAAACTGGATCCGGAGGCAAGGGACAGGATGATTGAAGAATATAACCTGGCATTAAAGGAATATTGTATTAATACCGGGGATATTTATATTGATGCAAACAGCCCCATACGCCGGTATATGAAAACCCGGATCACGGATGATTATATTGTTGACCACATCCACCCAAATGCCGGTAGCGGGCTGGAGCTATACGGGTATGCAGTTGTCTTCGGAGAGAATTCACTATAGGGGGGCACCTCTTCTGTATTGCTTATTCCGTAATATTTATAGGTTAAACGGTGTCATGAAAAGAAAGATTATCGCTCCTCACGTAGATCCTTTAAGAAAAATTCGAATCGCTCGGATAAAAATAATACCTTGATAAGTTGACTGCTCAAGAGTCAAACAAGCTATTGATATGATTATTGTGAAATCAGCATTTGTGCAATGGCTTCTTTTATTTTATCGGTTTTATTGAAGTCCTG
>CALGRI010000166.1 GCA_937880875.1 uncultured Pseudomonadota bacterium | reverse complement strand
TGAAAGATGATCAAGATATTCAAGAAGGTGAAGACGATTAACGGTTAGGTCATATAGACAACAGATAGCAGACGAAAAAAGAATATAAAAAGAGACTTACTTGGGGGCAATAAATGGTGAAGATCAGAGTATATGAGCTGGCTAAAGATCTGAACATGACGAACAGAGCGCTTCTTAATAAAATGAAAGAGTTAAAGATTGAAGTTAAAAGCCATATGAGTGCTTTGGAAGACTCTGATGTTAGCGCAATCAAGAGAAGCCTTTTTGGAAAAGCGAAAAGGAAAAAGGATGTTAAGGTAAAACCATCCGTCATCCGCAGGCGCAGACAGGATTCTGAAGAGGTTGCTGTGCCGGAAATTAAGGAAGAAACCATAACATTGACTGAAGAAAAAACAGAACAGACTACTGCCCTTAAAAACAAAGCGCCTGTTGCCCAGGAAGAAATACAAGAAGCGCCATCAGATATTGAGCAGGGGGTTATTAAAGAAGAACCCAAAGACCAGGATATTGAAAAGGTCCCTGGGAAAATAGAACCAGCTCCCAAAAAAAGTAAATTAAAAGCTAAAAAGGGTAAGCCTGCCAAAATTATTAAACCCGTGGAAATTGATAAACCAGAAACAATTGAGACTGTAATTTCTCCTGCAAAGAAAGAAGAACCTAAACCTGAAGAATTAATTGTGGAAAAAGAAGAAAAACAGATTGCTGCCCAGGAAATTGAGTCGGTTGCTGCCGAGGATATAGAGAAAAAAGAAAAAAAGAAAAAGAAAAAGAAAAAATCCACTCCTGCAAAAATTGTTAAAATTGCAGATCCTTTAGTTCTTGAAAATTTAAGAAAATCCAAGCCAGGCGAAGATAATAAATGGGGTGGGGTGAAAAAAGACAGCAACAAGGAGAGTGCAAATAAAAAACCCTTTCAAAAGAAAGCCCCCGCACCCTCACGGCCTCCTGCTACTCCTGGAAAGGCTGTTCCCGTGGTAGATATTCCCGTGTCCGATGAAATTGATACGCTAAAAAGAAAAAAAGAAAAAAGAAAAATCGTGTTTGGTGATGACAAACCTGCTGCCGGGAAAAGAAAACAGCGTAAGAAAAAATCTGTAGTTGAAGGGGAGGCACTTTATGCCATCCCCCGCGGTAGAAAAAAACGAGGCAAAAAGGATATTAGAGGGAAAAAGGGAAATAAGACCCAGATTACCACACCAAAAGCAATTAAAAGACGTATTAAGATTGATGACGCCATTGAACTTGCCGAACTTGCAAAGCGAATGGGTATCAAAGCAAATGAGATGATTGCTAAATTGATGACCTTAGGTGTTATGGCAACGGTGAATCAGACCATTGATTTTGATACGGCAGTGCTGGTTGCCACAGAATTCGATTTTGAAGTGGAAAAAGCAGCTTTTGAGGAAGAGGCCCTTCTCAATATTGAAATTGGGGATGATGATGAAGATAAAATGACTGGAAGAGCGCCGGTTGTCACTATCATGGGGCATGTAGACCATGGAAAAACCTCACTTTTAGACGTCATCAGGACATCTAAGATTACCAGTGGTGAAGCTGGTGGAATTACCCAGCATATTGGTGCTTATAATGTTAAAACACCCAATGGCGGACGGATTACATTCCTTGATACACCAGGGCATGCTGCCTTTACTGCAATGCGATCCAGGGGTGCCCAGGTCACGGATATTGTTATCCTTGTGGTTGCTGCCGATGACGGGGTGATGCCACAGACCATAGAAGCAATCAACCATTCAAAAGCAGCAGGCGTACCCGTTGTGGTTGCTGTAAATAAAATGGATAAAGTCGGGGCTGACCCTGACAGAATCATGAGAGAATTATCAGAGCTTGATCTGCTTGCAGAAGACTGGGGCGGAAATGTCATATTTGTGAAAGTATCTGCAAAGACAGGAGAGGGCATTGATGACCTTCTTGAAATGATTCTGTTGCAGTCTGAAGTTCTGGAACTCAAGGCGAATCCAGAAAGAAAAGCCACAGGTTATGTGATAGAATCAAGGTTAGACGTCGGGCGTGGCGCTGTTGCAACCGTACTTGTAAAACAGGGAACCTTGAGAGATGGTGATCCAATTGTGTGTGGACACTATTCAGGTCGACTCAGGGCAATGATTGATGATTCCGGGGTCAGAATTGATAGCGCAGGCCCGAGTACTCCGGTTGAAATTGTTGGCCTGAACGGTGTGCCAGATGCCGGGGATGAGTTTATAGCTGTTGCCTCGGATAAGGATGCAAAACAGATTGCAGGTCACAGGATGCAGAAACAAAGGGCAAAAGAGTTGGCCAAGAAGAGCCGGGCTAATCTTGAAAAAATGTTTGAAAATCTGGGTTCTGCTGAAGTCAAGGAACTCAGACTTATTGTTAAAGCAGATGTTCAGGGCTCCATTGAAGCCTTGAATGATTCATTAAAAGATCTGGCCAAGGAAGAAGTAGAGGTTAAAATTGTTCATTCCGGCGTAGGTACCATTAATGACTCAGATGTAGCTCTTGCAGCAGTGTCTGATGCCATTATTATCGGATTTAATGTCCGACCGACAACCCAGATTCGAAAGTTTGCCAAGGATGAAAATGTGGATATGCGGTTTTATGATATTATTTATAATGTTATCAATGATATTAAGGCTGCACTGGATGGTATGATGCCGTCAACATTCCATGAAATTATCATTGGACGGGCTGATGTTCGTGATACTTTTGTAGTGCCTAAGATGGGAACCATTGCAGGGTGCCATGTTGCAGAAGGCAAAGTTATTCGAGGCAAGAAAGTAAGACTCTTAAGAGATGGCGTTATCAAGTGTGATACAGAATTGTCATCACTCAGGCGGTTTAAAGATGATGCCAAAGAGGTGGAACAGGGATTTGAGTGCGGCATTGGTCTTAAAAAATACAATGATATCAAGGTGGGCGATGCTATTGAGTGTTATGAAGTTGAAGAAAGAAAGTACAAAGGCTGATTAATTAAACATGAAACCCTATACAAGAGCCGATAGAATCAGTGGCAGGATTCAATATGCCATTACTGAACTTTTAAGTAAAAAAATGCAGGACCCTAGAATTGAGATGGCCACTGTGAGCGTTGTGAAAATGACGTCTGACCTTCGGGTTGCCAATGTGTATATTACTGTTTTTGGAGATAAAAAGCGAATTTCAGATGCCATGGATGGATTTAAGAATTCCAAGGGATTTATCAAGAAAAGTATTGCTCCGGCATTGGGATTGAAATTCATGCCGGAATTAAAATTTTTCCATGATGATTCCTTTGACAAGGCTGCCAAAATGGATGAACTCATTAAATCCGCTTTAACAGGAACATCAGACGAAGAAAACGCTTAAAAAAACAGATGGAAAGCGGTATTATAGCACTTAACAAACCCAGTGGCATCTCTTCAGCCCGTGTGGTGGCTCGTGTAAAAAAGGCTTTGGGGGCGAAAAAAGTTGGGCATACCGGGACCCTGGATCCTTTTGCCACAGGATTGCTGCTTTGTGCAATTAACCAGGGCACCCGAATATCTGGATTTTTTCTTGGCGGTCATAAAAGATATCTTGCCAGGATTTGCCTGGGGGTTGAAACAGACACTTATGATTTGACAGGCAAAACTATTTCCTGCGCCCCAAAAACGGTTATGGAAGGCCTTAAAAATCAGGATATTGAGGAGATAGTAAAATCTTTTATCGGTGTTCAGGATCAGGTGCCGCCAGCTTTTTCCGCTCTGAAACATGAAGGTCAGCCGCTGTATAAACTGGCACGCCAGGGAAAGATAATACAGAAACCTTCACGGCAGATTGAGATTTTTGATATCCTCATCAATCATATTGACTTGCCGAATATTGATATAGACGTTTTTTGCGCATCAGGGACATATATCAGAAGCCTTGGCTTTGATATAGGCAGAAAACTGGGATGCGGTGCTCATTTATCAAAACTTTGCAGAACACAGTCCAGTCAATTTCTCTTAGACAATGCCATTGAATTGGATGCTCTTGAAAGGCTTGATAAAAATGCGGTTGAACAAAGAATTGTTCCCTTATCAAATTGTCTTGAATTTATGCCCCAAATGGTAGCGAACAAATCCATTGCCCAAAAAATTCAATTTGGTCAAAAGCTTTTAAAAAAAGAATTTTCCGATATCCCGGAAAAAAAAGGCCAACTCATCCGGGTGATTGATGATAAGAACAACCTTCTGGCGATCGTTCAATTAAATGAAAACAGGGAAGAATATAATTATTCTTGTGTTTTTTCAAGTTAACTGGTATTTATAAAAGGTTATATATATTCGTAATGGCATGATGATCTGTTTTGAATTTCTTTTTTCTGAATGGAATATCGGATGGGAAATCATAAAAAATCAGGTTATCAAAGCATGCCATGTTTTATTTATTCCAACTAAAGGAGTTTTAAAGTGGTTTTATTAGCAGAAAACAAAGAGGAGATGATTGAACAATTCAAGCTCCACGAGTCTGATACTGGCTCACCAGAGGTTCAGGTTGGCATTTTAACCCACCGCATCAGCTATCTTACAGAGCATCTTAAAGTTCACAAGAAAGACCATCATTCAAGACGGGGTCTGTTGATTCTTGTCGGGCGGCGCAGAAGTCTTCTGGATTATGTTAAGAAAAAAGATGTGAACAGATACCGCTCTTTAATTGAAAGACTAGGACTTAGAAGATAAAAATGACAATCAACTGGTTTTTGACATGTTATGAGTCAAAAACCAGTTTTTTATTTTTATCAATTTTATTATCTGGGCGGAAATTTTCAGGAAATTTTTTAAATAAGTTCGCAGGTTTGCCATTAAGTTTATATTTAATGGCAAACCTGCGGGTTTATTATTTTTAAAAATTTCCTCACACTTTGCTGCCCTTTTTATTACAGGAGAAGTTATGGAAAAAAAATTTACAACAACCATTAATGGAAAAGAATTTTCCATCAGTAGTGGAAAAATTGCCAAACAGGCATCAGGATCAGTCATCGTACAATATGGGGAAACTATGGTAATGGTTACGGCTGTTGCTTCAAAAGATCCGAAACCAGAGATCAGTTTTCTGCCCTTGACTGTTGAATATCAGGAAAAAATTTATTCAGCCGGAAGAATCCCGGGAAATTATTTCAGGCGTGAAATAGGAAGACCCTCTGAAAACGAAACACTGACAGCAAGAATGATTGACAGACCCATTCGTCCTCTTTTTAGTGAGGGTTACAATTATGAGACTCAGGTCATTGCCACTGTCCTTTCAATGGATAAGATCAATCAACCTGATACCCTTGCCATGGTGGGGGCATCCGCGGCCCTGCAAATTTCTGATATTCCCTTTGCAGGACCCATTGCCGGTATTAAAGTCGGCAGGATAGATGGGCAGTTTATTGCAAACCCGACCATAGAAGAGATGAAAGAAAGTGATATCGACCTGGTTGTGGCAGGATCAAAAACCGGTGTGGTCATGGTTGAAGGCGGGGCAGATATTGTCTCTGAAAAAGATATGCTGGATGCTATCTTTTTTGGTCACCAAGCCATGCAGCCCATCATTGATCTGCAGGTTCAAATAAAAGAAGCCTTTGGAAAAGAAAAACACGTGTTTGTACCGCCGGCCAGGGATGAAGAACTGGATGCCAAGGTGATTGAATACTCAAAGGATAAAATTTATAAACAGGTTCAGATCAAAACAAAGATAGAGCGCCAAAATGCACTCAGCGATTTAAAAGCGCAGGTTGTTGAACATTTCAGCGAAGCCTATCCTGAAAAAACAAAAGATATAAAAGAAGCCTTTTCCAAATGTGTGAAAAAAGTCAGTCGTGATATCGTTCTGAAAGAAGATAAAAGGATTGACGGCAGGGCTTTTGATGAAATCAGACAGATCGACTGTGAAGTGGGAATCCTTCCCATGACTCACGGGTCAGCTCTTTTTACACGGGGTGAAACCCAGGTCTTAGGTGTTTTAACCCTTGGCTCCGGCATGGATGAACAACGGGTCGAAACCCTTATGGGAAATGAAACCCGCGCCTTTATGCTTCATTATAATTTTCCTGCTTTTTCAGTGGGGGAAGTAAGACGGGCAGGAGGCCCCAGCAGACGGGATATTGGACATGGAAACCTTGCTAGTCGTGCCATTGCAAGAATTCTTCCTCTCCAGGAAGAGTTTGAATATACAATCCGCCTGGTGGGAGAAGTCATGGAATCAAACGGAAGTTCATCCATGGGAACGATATGTTCAGGTACACTGGCATTAATGGATGGTGGCGTTCCTATAAAAGCGCCGGTTTCCGGTATTGCCATGGGACTTGTAAAAGATGGCGATAAAACGGCTGTGCTTTCAGATATCCTTGGAGATGAAGACCATTTTGGAGATATGGATTTTAAAGTTGCTGGAACTGCTGAAGGGATTACCGCTCTCCAGATGGATATTAAAATTAAAGAGCTCTCTAAGGAGATCATGGAGAAAGCCCTTAATCAGGCCCGGAGCGGCAGGCTGCATATCCTTGATAAAATGCTTGAAACTCTTAAGGATGCAAGGCCGGAAGTCTCTTCCCGTGCACCCAAAATTGTCAGTATTCAAATAAATTCCGATAAAATCAGAGATATCATCGGTCCTGGCGGAAAAGTGATCAGAGCTCTTCAGGCTGAAACCAATACCGTCATTGAGGTGAATGACTCCGGTATCGTCAAGATTGCTGCACAAAATGAAGAAGACGCGGCCCTTGCTTTAAAAATGGTATCAGATATTGCCCTTGATCCTGAAATTGGTGCAATTTATCAAGGCACAGTTGTTAAAATCACTGATTTTGGTGCTTTTGTAAATATTAAACAGGGAACTGACGGACTGGTACATATTTCTGAACTTGCAGACTACAGAGTTAAAAAAGTAACAGATGTAGTTAAAGAAGGGGATGTCATTCCTGTAAAAGTCCTGGATGTTACCAGAGATGGGAAGATAAAGCTGAGTTATAAAGCAGCAAAAGAAGATGATAAATAATTCATTTTCCATCTGTCCCCTTGCCAGTGGCAGCAAGGGGAACAGCCTTTTTGTGTCATGCCGCAATAGTTCCATTCTTATTGATGCAGGACTTTCAGGCATTGAAATTGAACGGCGATTGAACCTCTTGAATATCAATCCTGAAAGTCTGACTGCCATCATCATCACCCATGAGCATTCAGATCATGTAAAGGGTGCAGGCATATTGAGCCGTCGTTTTAACCTGCCAGTTTATATCACACAAAAGACCTGGCAGGCAGCTAAAAGTCTTGGTAAAATTGAAGATTTGTGTTTTTTTGAGTGCGGCACCCCCTTTGAAATCGATGAAATCCTGGTCACTCCCTTTTCCACCTCCCATGATGCTACAGATCCTGCCGGACTCACTATGGAATATAATGGTCACAAGATAGGGATTGCAACAGATCTGGGCATTGTGACAACTCTTGTAAAGGAGCATTTGAAAAACAGCCATATCTTATACCTTGAATCAAACCATGATCTTGACATGCTCATTAATGGTTCCTATCCATGGCATCTTAAACAACGAATCAAAGGCAGGACCGGCCATCTTTCCAATGTGGATGCTGGCAGACTTTTATCAGAACTCAAGACAGACTGCTTAAAATGTGTTATCCTTGCCCACTTGAGCGAGGAGAACAATTGTCCTCAAAAAGCGGTTGATGAGATGTTAAAAAACCTGAATGGTTCAGATATTGACCTGCACGTTGCCCGGCCGGATCAACCTGGAACGATTATAACACTATAATCCAAGGGAGGAGGTAAACACTTATGAATCCTGTAATTGCAGCCTTAAATTTTCGGCATGCATGCAAAGCTTTTGATCAAGAAAAAAAGATTTCAAAAGCACACATGGACACGATTCTGACAGCGGCTCATCTTTCGCCCAGCTCGTTTGGGCTGGAGGCATGGAAGTTTCTGGTCATCAGTTCTGATGAGGTAAAAAAAGCCCTTCGGCCAGCCTGCTGGAACCAACCCCAGATCACAGATGCCAGCCATGTTATTGTCATCCTTTCAAAACCGGGAGTTGCTGATCCATCACATGAATATATTAAACTTAATTTTAAACGGCGGGATCTGCCCGAAGATCTCACCAAAGCCTATATTGAAAAATATACGCACCACATGGAAACAGAGGTTTTCCCCAGAATGACAGCCTATGCCTGGTGCTCCAAACAATGCTATATCGCCCTTGCAAACATCATGACGGCCGCCGCATCAGAAGGGATAGATTCCTGCCCCATTGAAGGATTTGAAAAAGAATGGGTGGAAAAGGTGCTCAGTATAGATACAGAACAGTATGAAGTGGCAGTTGTGGTGGCCCTGGGATACCGCGTCAAAGAACAGCCCCCAAGAAAACGTCACCCTCTGGAAAATATTGTTGAGTACAGATGATAGGGACAGATTTTAACCTAAAACCTAAATCCTAAAACTTAAACCCGTGCCTGAACAAGCTTTTCGTTCAGGCACTATATTCGTTCTTTTTTCAAAAGATGATAATATTCACCCCTTAAACGTACAAGCTCCCTGTGAGATCCCTGCTCCCTTATTTTTCCATCCCTTAAAAGAAGGATGGTATCACAATTTCGTACAGTGGACAGCCTGTGGGCGATGATAATGGAAAGCCTCCCTTTCATGAGTTTGTTCATTGCATCATGAACCTTTTGCTCTGACTGGGAATCCATGTATGATGTTGCTTCATCAAAAATGATCAGATCAGGGTTAAAGGCAAAAGCCCTTGCAATGCATACAAGTTGTTTCTGGCCGCTGGACAGAGGACGTCCCCCCTCTTTTATCAAAGTGTCAAGCCCTGAAAATGTTTCAAATAAAAAATCACAGTTTCCATCATGTAAAGCCTTTTCAAGCCGGGGGGTATCCATATCCATTCCTGAAGGTGCAATATTTTCCCGGATAGTGCCAAAAAAGAGAACAGGGTCCTGCATGACAAGGGCAGTCTTATTCCTGATATCTTCTATATTTATTGAATTGGTGTTGATATTGTTGATGGAAATATTTCCATCATCTGTTTCATAGAAGCCTGTGATCAGGTTTATAATGGAACTTTTGCCAGATCCTGTCTGACCCACAATACCAATGGATTTTCCTTTTCCCAGATGAAAACTGATATTTTTTAATACCATTATTTTCTGATCATATGAAAAATTCACCTGGTCAAAGGTGATACTGGAAATTTTATCAATCCTTTGTCTTGTTTTACTGATTCGCTGTTTTGCCTTATCATTGTTGAGCACGTTGACAATCCGTTCTGCCGAAGCCATGGCACTCTGGAGCAGATTAAATTTTTCAGACAGCTCTCTTAACGGCCTGAAAAAAAGTTTCATATAAGTTAAAAAAGCCACAAGCTCCCCTAAGGTTAAAGATTTTTCAACAACTCCAAAACTGCCGCCCCAGATGATGATGGCAACACTTAATACGCCCAGGAAACCAATAAAGGGCATAAATATGGAAAATATTTTTATCTGAAACACAGCAGCCGTGAAATGTTCAAAATTAAGATCTTTAAACCGTTGCAGAAACCTGTTCTGGCTGGAGGTTGTCTGGATGATTTTTATCCCTGTAAGGGCTTCTGAAAAACTGTGGTTGATTTCAGCTAATTTTTGCCGGATAGTTCTAAACACATTGCGCAGAATTTTTGAAAACAGAACAATACTGATCACAATAACCGGAACCAGCAGGGAGAGATAAAAAGCAAGCTTAATGTCAATAGTGTAAAGGATCAAAAGAATGCCTGCCATCATCATAAGATCTTTAAAGATAAAGATCAGGACACTTGTAAACATTTCATTCATGTTTTCAACATCACCTGCCACACGGGATACCAGTCGTCCGCTTGAGTTTTTATCATAAAAAGCCACGGGCAGAAATGTCATGTGGGCGAACAGAGCGCAGCGCAGGTTCAGTATGATTTTTTGACCCGTGTATTCCATGAAAAGACTCTGAAAAAAATCAATTACAAATGAAGCTATAATAAATATGGAAAAAAAGATGCAGAAAGTTTTAAAAGATTCAATTTTAAAGCCCAGAATCTGGATGCCTTTTTCAAGGCCCACAGGAACGATAAATCCATCAAAGGCCTTTTGAATAAAAAGCGGCATGAGCAGCTCAAAGCAGGTGACCAGGGTCACCAGAAAAGTTGACAGGATCAGCATCCATGCGTATGGCCTGATAAAAGGCCATAATTCTCTGGAAACAGCAAGATCTGCCAGCCTGATTTCTTTTTCCTGAAGATTAATATCAGTCTCCATATCCCTCCTCAAACTGCTGCACCTGATAAGATTCTTTATAAAAACGATCTGTTTGAATGAGGTTTTCATGGGTTCCAAAATGATTAATCCCACCGTTTTTCAGTATAAAAATAGTGCCGCAGGATGCCAGAGCTGAGATCCTGTGGGATATGATAATAAACGTGGCATTTAAATTCATCCGGTTTAATTGCGAAATAATTTTGGATGCAGTGTGGGTGTCCACCTGACTGATAGGATCATCCAGAATTATGATGGGCTTTTTGCGCATCAATGTCCGGGCAAGAGCAATCCTCTGTTTTTGTCCTCCGGAAAGGGTGATACCCCTTTCGCCAACAATGGTATCAAGGCCTTCAGGCATTTTTCCCAGAGTATCTTTAAGGCAGCAGACCTGGATAATCTGATCAAGCCTTTCTTTATCCACATTTTTTCCCATGAGAATATTTTCTTTTATAGTACCTGAAAAAAGAAAGGCTTCCTGGGGCATAAAGGCAATATTCTGCCTTAGAAAATTAAGATCCAGGGTGTTCAGATCAAGGCCATCTATGGTGATTTTTCCAGCAGTCGTATTGTAAAGCCTTGGAATCAACTGGATCAGGCTGCTTTTCCCGGAACCCGGAGGACCGCTGATACCGATGGAACTGCCCGGATCTATCTTAAAATTAATATTTGAAAGAATTGCTTTGTCATTATCATAACCAAAACTGACATTTTCAAATACAATGTTTCCCTTTATTTTTGAAAGGATATTGGGATTTTCAGGAGAGCTTACCTCCGGCATTGAGTCTAAAAGCGTATTAACCCTGTTTAAGGATGCCATCCCCCTTTGAAACAGATTGGTCATCCATCCCAGAGCAATGATGGGCCATGCCATGATCCCAAGATATTGAAAAAAGGCCACAAGCTCACCTGGAGTTATAACCTGTTGCATCACAAGAAAGCCGCCATAAAATATAACCACCAGGGTGGACAGATTTAAAAAAAATATAAGCAAAGGTTTTATCAGGGCAGTAACAAAAGCCCGCTTAAGATTTTTTTTAAAATAATCTGTTGAAGCATCTTCAACCTTATCGCTTATGATGCTTTCAAAATTGAACACTTTGATAATGCGGATGCCAAAAAAACTCTCCCTTACAAGTTCGGTCAGTTGAGAATAGGATTCCTGGGCTGTTTTATGAAAAGCATGCATTTTTTTCCCCAGGATTCGTGTGGCAAGAATCAGAAACGGCATGGGGATCATGGCAAGGGCTGTCAGTTTTGGATGGGTCCAGATCATGATGGCAAGGGTGGCACCGCCAAGCAGAATGGTATCCACAAGTACGATCAGGCCAAAGCCGAATGCCATCCGGATATGATTGATATCGCTTGTGGCATGGGCCATGATATCCCCTGTTTTAACCTTGTCCAGATAGGCCATGTCCAGGCTCAGGATATGTTTGAAAAGATCATCTCTTATGCCTTGTTCAACATTTCTTGCACTTGTCATGAGAAGATTGCGCCAGCCATACCTGAAGACTGCCATAAAAAGGCCTAGAAAAACAATATAACCACACTGAAAAATCAGGGTTTTATTGTTAAAAGAGCCTGCACTTAAGGTGTCAATGGCATTTTTAATGATCTGGGGAATGACCAGTTGCATTGCATCCACAATGATCATGCACAAAATACCGATGAGTATTTTATAAAAATTTTTTCTAAAATATGGATAGATCAGTTTCAATTTTTTTTAAACTCCAGGCATCAAAATAGACACTCTTTTTTTCATTGCAATG
>CALGRI010000165.1 GCA_937880875.1 uncultured Pseudomonadota bacterium | reverse complement strand
CAGGTTCTATCTATTGCAAAATCTGTTAAAAATGCCGGTGCAAAAGTATTCAGAGGGGGCGCGTTTAAGCCAAGGACCTCTCCATATTCTTTCCAGGGGCTTGGGAAAAAAGGCCTCATATTTTTAGCAAAAGTGCGGGAAGAAACCGGATTACCCATTGCAACCGAAGTTATGGATGTTGAAACTTTTGATCTTGTTGAAGAATATGCTGATGTTATCCAGATCGGTAGCCGAAACATGCAAAACTTCAGTCTTTTAAGACGAGCTGGAAATTCTGACAGACCTGTTATTTTAAAAAGAGGAATGGCTGCCACACTTTCCGAATGGCTCATGGCAGCTGAATATATCATGGAACAAGGCAATACCAATGTCATTCTTTGTGAAAGAGGGATAAGGACCTTTGTAAAACACAGCAGAAACACCTTGGATTGTTCTGTTGTGTCGGCAGTTAAAAAAGAAAGCCACCTCCCCGTCATTGTTGATCCCAGCCATGCAGCCGGCATCAGGGATCAGGTCATATCCCTTGCTTATGCTTCAGCAGCTTTAGGTGCGGATGGGGTGATGATTGAAGTTCACAATCATCCGGAAGAAGCTCTGAGCGATGGCGCACAGTCCTTATATCCAGATCAGTTTATTACAGTTATGGAAAAAATGACCGCCATCCATGCAATTATCGGTGAAAAACAATGAAGACATTCCATATTAATGGTGGATATGGGCGTTCTTCCATATATGTGGGAGAGCGCCTGAAAAATCTGGAAAACTATCTGCCTGACTCCCAAGCCATTATCATCACAGATGAAAATATAAAAAAATATTATCAAAAAGAATTTCCAGATGTTCCCATCATCACCATTGGAACTGGAGAAGGTATTAAAACCCTTGCCACTATTGAAACCATATTAAAAAAACTTATCCATTTTTCCTGTGACCGCTCAAGCTTTATTGTGGGAGTCGGTGGTGGTATTGTCTGTGATATTGCAGGGTTTGCAGCATCCACCTTTCTAAGAGGGGTAAAATTCGGGTTTGTCTCCACCTCTCTTTTGTCCCAGGTGGATGCCAGTGTTGGCGGAAAAAATGGGGTTAATCTGGATTCCTATAAAAATATGATTGGCGTTTTTAACCAGCCTGAATTTGTCATATGCGACATTGATCTTTTAAACACTCTGCCCAAAAAAGAAATTTCAAATGGTCTTGCCGAAATCGTCAAACACGCGCTGATTTCAGATGCAGGCTTGTTTAATTTTATTGAAAAAAACTATCAAAAAGCGCTTGCTCTTGATTATGATACCATTTTTAGACTTGTCACAGATTCCGTAAAACTCAAATCACAAGTGGTCCAAAAAGATGAAAAAGAGTCCAATGAAAGAAGAAAGCTTAATTTCGGCCACACCATTGGCCACGCCATTGAAAAAATTGAAAAAGCAGGACATGGCAGAGCTGTTGCCATGGGAATGGTTGCTGCTGCCAAATTTTCACAAGCAAGGCATCTGATAAACCAGAAAGACGTTTCAAGAATCTGTTCTCTTTTAACTGATCTTAACCTTCCTACAACACTTGAGTATAATGCAAAAGAAATTATCAGGGCAGCCGGAAAAGACAAAAAAAAGCAGGGCAGCGATCTTTTTTACATTTTCCTTGAACAAATTGGAAAAGCAAGGGTTGAAAAAATCAGCTTTGATGAAATGAATACCTTCATAGCTTCGGTCTTTAATAAATAACTGGGCTCAACTGGAGTTGCCAGATTTGAGTGGAGTCAGGCTTGGATTTTTGGATTCATGGTTGGTGACAATAATTCCCGAAAAAATCAATATCATGCTGTAAAAATGAATCATTCTGATGCTTTCATGCAAAAAAAGATACCCTAAAAAACCACTGAACAAAGGAAGAGTATAATAAACCATCCCTGCCTTGGAAGGGCCCAATACAACAATGGCTTTATTCCATAAGACAAATGCACACAGCGATGCAAAAATGCCAACATAAAGAATTGCCGGTATAGTTGTTTGATTTAAAAAGGATTGATGAACTATGGTTTGTTCCCATAAAAAAAATGGCAATAAAAAAATCAACCCCAGAATAAAAGTGGAAAACTGTAATGCTATAATACTCAACCCTTTTGGTTTGTTTTTTAAAAAAAGACTGTAAATGGCAAAAATTATGGCTGCCAATAACATCCATACATCACCTATGTTGAAAGAAATGTATAGGAGAGTTGAAAGCTTTCCTTTTGTAATAAGAAACAGGACACCGCTTAAAACCAGTGTGATCCCGATCCCTTTTTTGATGGTTATGAATTCTTTAAAGAGAATCCTGGAAAAGAGGAGAATAAAAATTGGAAATGTAATGGAAATAAGCGAAAGGTTCATGGCCGTTGTTGTATGCCCGGCAAAATAAATAAGGGTGTTAAAGGCTGTAATACCCAGAAAGGATGTTATTGAAAAATACACGATATGCTTTTTTATGATCGCCCATTCCTGCACAAGAGCCTTGATTGCAAACGGTGTGAAAACAATAACCGCCACCAGCCATCTGTAGAAAGCAAGGCTGATTGGAGGAATACTTTCACTGAGCCCCCTTGCTACAATAAAATTTCCAGACCATATTGCTGTGGCACCAATGGCGAAAAGATAGCCAGCAAAAATTGACTGCGGTTTTAAATTGTTGGACATTTTTTATATCTTTCTTTTGAATTTAAGCTTCCATCCTAAATACATATTTTCATGACTCTATTTATTAAAAAAATACAAGTCAAGAAAGAATATCTGGGTATAACAAATTTAATCTCTTTAAAAAAATGGTGGGGTATAGTATTATTATTGTATATTCACGGGCTGCTGAATATCAATTTGAGTTCACACGCCTTAAAAACGCAATAAAGAAAACACTGAAAGACCAAGGAGACAAAATTATGGCAAGCTTAAAAGGCACCCAAACCGAAAAAAACCTGTTAACCTCTTTTGCCGGTGAGTCCCAGGCAAGAAATCGGTATACCTATTTTGCAAGTGCGGCAAAAAAAGAAGGTTTTATTCAAATCTCAGACATTTTTACAGAGACGGCCAACCAGGAAAAAGAACATGCCAAACGGTTTTTCAAATTTCTTGAAGGCGGAGAACTTGAGATCACAGCTGCATTCCCTGCAGGCATGATCGGAACTACCCTTGAAAACCTCAAAGAAGCTGCAGCAGGAGAAAAATTTGAATGGACAAAAATGTATCCTGAGTTTGCTGCAACAGCCAGGCAAGAAGGCTTTGATGCCATTGCCCTGGTCTTTGAAATGATTGCGGTTGCAGAAAAACAGCATGAAAAAAGATATGCTGATCTTGCTGCCAACATTGAACAGGGAACAGTGTTTAAAAAAGAGAGCAGTACAAAATGGCGGTGCAGAAACTGCGGATATGTCCACGAAGGAGAAGAGGCCATAGAAATGTGCCCGGCTTGTGTGCATCCCCAGGCTCATTTTGAGCTGCTTGCTGAAAACTGGTAAAATTTAATTATTGCTTATACGACGTTAAGGGGTAAAACAGCTTTGAACAAATTATTAAAAGCTATTGCCCCTTATTTTTATTTTGAACTTTATTGATTAATTGACAAAAAATGAATAAGAACTATATTTACAAGGATATTTTTTAACCATAAACTTAAACTTAGGACGGTTGTCATGACACAAAATATAATTGAACTTGAAGATGATTCCTTTGAGGAAAAAGTTCTTAAATCAGATAAGCCTGTAATGGTGGATTTCTGGGCACCCTGGTGTGGTCCTTGTAAAGCCATTGCCCCCACCATTGATGCCCTTGAAAAAGAGTATGGTGACAAAATGACCTTTGCAAAAGTAAACGTTGATGAAAATCCAATCAGTCCCAGCAAATATGGCGTTCAGGCAATACCTACGCTGATTTTCTTTAAAAATGGAGAAATAGCTGATCAGATCACGGGAATGGTTGGCAAAGAAAAACTTGAAGAAACCATCAAAGGGGTCTTGTAAGGAGAGGTTTAATGTCAAAGATTGATTATGACCTTGTAATTATTGGTGCCGGACCTGCCGGACTGACAGCGGGAATCTATGCTGCAAGGGCAAGGATGAATGTCCTTTTATTGGAAAAAACCGTGCCTGGCGGTCAAGTCCTGGTTACGGACTGGATAGAAAACTACCCTGGCTTTCCCGAAGGCATTTCAGGGTTTGATCTTGCTGAAAAAATGAAAATCCAGGCCGAAGCAATGGGGTTAAAAATTGAAACAGCAGAGGTACATTCCCTTAATCTTTCCAAGGAATTAAAAGAAATTGTTCTAAAAGACAGGAGCATTACCGCCAAAACTCTTATCATTGCCTCTGGTGCATCCCCAAAAAACCTTGGCATTGGAGAGGATAAATTCATGGGAAAGGGCGTTTCCTTTTGTGCCACCTGTGACGCACCTTTTTTTAAGGATAAAACAGTTGTTGCAATTGGCGGAGGAGATACAGCCGTTCAAGAAGCCATCTTCCTGACAAAATTTGCCAAAAAAGTCTATCTGATTCACAGAAGAGATGAACTGCGAGCCGCAAAAATTCTTCAGGAACGCGCATTTAAAAATAATAAACTTGAAATTATATGGGACAGCGTTGCAACTGGCTTAGACGGCTTTTTCGGTCTAGAGAGCGTTAAAGTAAAAAATGTAAAAACCCATGAAGAAAAAATCTTAAAAGCTGATGGCTGTTTTATATGGGTTGGCATTTTACCAAACACTTCATTTTTGAATGACACTGTTGAAACAGATGAGTTTGGATTTATTCTTACGGACAAAAAAATGCAAACCTCTGTTCCCGGCGTATATGCTGTGGGCGATGTAAGAGATACCCCATTAAGACAGATATCAACTGCTGTAGGTGATGCTGCCATTGCTGCCTTATCTGCTGAACATTTTATTGAGAACCAATACTGATGAAAAAATTATTTTTATTCTTTACGATTATTTTGCTGTTTTCTGGATGCGCTCTGTTTGAAAGCTCAAATGAAATGGAAAAAAGCGCTGAAGAGCTTGTTTCAGAAGGGTCTTCTGCCTTTGTTTCTGGAAACTATAAAACTTCCATAAAAGCATATATGGATTTGAAGGACTGGTATCCGTTCAGCAAGTATGCCATTTTAGCTGAGCTTAAAATTGCAGATGCCCATTATCATCTTAAAGAATATGATGAAGCAATCTTTGCCTATGAAGCATTTGAAAAACTGCATCCAAAAAACGATGCCATTCCTTATGTTATTTATAGCACCGGGCTTTGCTGGTTTGACCAGCTGGATACTGTAGACCGCGACCAGACGCCTGCTAAAAAAAGCATGGCCCAGTTCAAGCGCCTTATTGATCAATACCCTGAAAGTGAGTTCGCCCAAAAAGCAAAGGAAAAAATCCAAAAATGTTTGGAAAACCTTTCAGGACATGAATTGTATGTGGCCAATTTCTATTACAAAACAAAAAAATATAAATCTGCATTAAAAAGATATGAGTCTCTTGTCGCCAATTATCCCAACTCAAAAGAAAGCAAAGAAGTATTGAATAAAATCCTTGAGTGCAGAGCCTTGGTAAACAAAAATTAAAAATTTCTTTACTTTTATTTGTTTTTAATATATCTAATCCAAGTTATTATTTTGTTAAAAAGATTTTTTTAGGAGTATAAAAATGTCGAAAGAATGTGCAATTTGCGGAAAAAAACCAATGGTTGGCAATAATGTCAGTCATGCTCATAATCTGAACAAGAGGAAATTTAATCCCAACCTTCAAAGAGTTCGTGCAGTAATTAAAGAGGGTTGTGTTAGAAAAATAGATGTCTGCACAAGCTGTATTAAAGCAGGAAAAGTAACTAAAGCCTCTTAAGGCCGCTTCCTTCTTTATCAATAATACAAATTTTCTGGTTCGGGCCGTTTAAGCAAGACAGCCCGAACCTTTATTTTTGTAACCTGTCTACAAAGTTTTTAATACAGATTCTGCCAGTTGGGAATGCTCGCCTTTTTTAAAATTGATATGAGCTTGTGGATATGATTTATTCGGCTCTGATAATTCGTTTGACATCCGTTACTTTTTTCACTTTTCTGATCTCTGACATGATTTTTCGAAGCTGCTCTGTACTTTCAACCAGGATGGTAAAATAGAATAGACCAAGACCTGTTTCCTGGGTTTCTGTTTTAGCATTTAAGATATTTGATTTGTGCTTGCTGATAACGGAGGCAATATCTGCTAAAAGCCCAAACCTGTCCTCTGTCCTGACCTTGATGTTGGCAGGATAAGATTCTGTGACATCGGTACTCCATTGGACTTCAATCTGGCGTTCATTACTCATTTTCATGACATTCACGCACCCTTTTCGGTGAATGGTCACACCCTGGCCCTGGGTGATGTAACCAGTGATGGGATCTCCCGGAAGCGGGTTGCAGCATTTTGAAAACCTAACAAGAATATCATTCAGCCCTTTTACAACAATGCCTGTACTGTCTTTTTTCTTTTGCTTTCCAACCAGTTTCTGAAGAACGCTTCCTTCTTTAACTTCCTGTTTTTCAAGTTCAGGCAAAGCTTTATTCAAAATCTGCAATGGAGTGAGTTTTCCAAAGCCCACATGGGCGATTAGATCATCAATGGATTTAAACCCATAGGTATCGGCAACCTTTTTGATTTCCCCTGATTTAACAAGGGCATTAAAATTCTGGTTTTTCTTTCTAAATGTCTTTTCACATATCTCTCTTCCCAGGGAATAACTTCTCTCTTTTTCCTGGGCATTGATCCAGCCCCTGATTTTAGTTCTGGCCTTTACTGTCTTTACAAAATTAAGCCAGTCTGGACTTGGGGTATGGCCTTTGGTTGTGATAATTTCTATTTTATCCCCTGTATTCAATTGATGGGTCAGCGGCACCAATTTTCCATTGACCTTTGCTCCTGTACACTCGGCACCAACTTCCGTATGGATCAGATAAGCAAAATCCACGGGCGTGGCTTTTTTAGGAAGGGTCTTGATCTCGCCCTGGGGTGTGAACACATATATTTCAGCCGGATACAGGTCAATGCGTACATTTTCCAGAAATTCATCCGGGTCATTATAATTTTCCTGGTTTTCCACAAGCTTTTTTATCCAGGAAAACAATTCTCCAGCTCTCTCATCAACCTTTGTACCTTCTTTATAACTCCAATGGGCTGCAATCCCGGATTCTGCAATGTGATCCATATCATAGGTACGGATCTGTATTTCAACCCGCTCGCCCTTTGGGCCCACAACCGTGGTATGAATTGATTGATACATATTGGGTTTGGGATTGCCTATATAGTCTTTAATTTTGTTGTAAATAGGCTTCCACATGGAATGGATGGCACCCAGGGCAGCATAGCAATTGGGAATAGTATCCAGGATAAGTCTAAATGCAATGATATCATAGACCTCGCTAAATTCAAGATTCTGGGATACCATTTTCTGATAAATGCTGTAATGCTGCTTGTATCTACCTTTTATTTCACATTTAAGCCCCATTTCTTTCATTTTATTGTGAAGCTTCTCATTCACCTCTTTAATGTAATCTTCTTTTTCATCTTTGGCCTTATTCACCAGGGCATCAATACGTTCATACTCATCCCTTAAGGTATAATAAAACCCCATTTCTTCCAGTTCATACTTTATCCAGAAAATACCCAATCGGGCGGCTATTGGGGCATAGATATCCAGGGTTTCCTGGGCAATGGCTGTCTGTTTTTCAGGATTCTGGTGATACTTTAAGGTTCGCATATTATGGATCCTGTCCGCAAGCTTGATGAGAACCACCCGGATATCATCTGCCATGGCAAGAATCATTTTTCGCAAACTTTCTGCCTGCTGGGCTATTTTGGTTGAAAATGGCAGGGCTGAAAGTTTTGTTACACCGGAAACAATATGGGCAACATCCGGCCCGAACATCTTTTCAATGTCTTCTCTGGTTGCCGGGGTGTCTTCAATGACATCATGGAGCAGGGCTGCAGCAATGCTCTCAACATCCAGACGCATATCTGCTAAAATATTAGCCACCTCAAGGGGATGGGAAAGATAGGTTTCCCCGGAAAGTCGAACCTGGCCTTCATGAACCCTTGCAGAGTAAATATAAGCCCGGTCTATTATATCTGAATCCCCTCCGGGATTATACTCCTCTATTTTATCCAGTATGTCGGTAATTCTGATCATAGGCAATGTTTAATAAGCTTTTGCAAAAAGAACCCTTCTTGAGCTTGAGTTATCACAAGAAATACATTTGCCATCTTCTATGGGGCTGTCAAAAGGAATACACCGTATAGTAACGGACAATTCTTTTTTTATTTTTTCCTCACATTTTTCTGATCCGCACCAATGGGCCATGACAAAGGCACCATTATGATATCCTTTGGTATTTTTATACAGCTTATAAAACGCTTTTTTATCATCAATTTCAAAGGTGTGTTCTTTTTGATAGTTAACTGCCCGGTTAAAAAGATTATCCTGAATATTGTCCAGAATATCTGTGATCTGATCGATAAATTCTTCTCTGTTTATGGATTGTTTAGAGCTTGTGGGTTCATCCCTTCTGGCCATAAAAACGCTGTTGTTTTGAATATCCCTGGAGCCCAGTTCAATCCGGACGGGAACACCTTTTTTTACCCAGTCCCAACCCCTGGTGCCGCCGATATCCCGATCATCAATTTCTACCTGGATCTTTCTGCCATGAAATAATTTTTCTTCCAGGACATCTTTAAGGCCCTGGACGCTTTCCATGATGATGCGACTATCTTCACCTTTTTTGAAAATCGGAAGAATGACGACATGGGCCGGAGCCAACCGTGGCGGAAGCACTAGGCCGTCATCATCCGAGTGCACCATGATCATCCCGCCGATCATCCGGGTGGAACTTCCCCAGGATGTGGTCCAGGCATAGGCTTCTTCGCCTTCCTCGTTCTGAAATTTAATATCCGATCCTCTGGCGAAATTCTGACCCAGAAAATGGGAGGTGCCGGCCTGAAGAGCCCTCTTATCCTGCATCATGGCTTCAATACAAATGGTATCATCAGCTCCGGGAAATCGTTCTGAAACAGTCTTTTGGCCCCTGATCACGGGCATGGCCAGATATTCTTCAACAAATTTTGTATACACATCCAGCATGAGCATTGTTCTCTCTTTTGCTTCAGCCTCTGTGGCATGGGCAGTATGCCCTTCCTGCCATAAAAATTCACTGGTCCGTAAAAACATCCGGGTCCGCATCTCCCACCGAACCACATTAGCCCACTGATTTAATAGAAGGGGAAGATCCCTGTAACTTGATGTCCATCTGGCCATGGATTCCCCAATAATGGTTTCAGATGTAGGACGGACAATTAATGGTTCCGCAAGCTTTCCCGCTGGTTTTAAACCGCCTTTACCATCCTTTTCAAGTCTGTGATGGGTGACAACAGCACACTCTTTGGCAAACCCTTCCACATGCTCTGCTTCTTTTTCAAGATAACTCAAGGGGATAAACAAAGGAAAATAAGCATTTTTTACACCCGTTTCCTTAAACATGATATCCATCTGGTGCACGATATTTTCCCAAAGCGCATATCCCCAGGGTTTTATCACCATGCATCCCCTGACAGGTGAATTTTCAGCCATGTCCGATGCTTTAACCACTTCCTGATACCATGCAGCATAGTCTTGTTCCCGAGTTGGTGAGATCGCTGATTTATTCTTTTGTGCCATTCAATTCCTCCGAAGTCTTTGTCATATTATCAATTTCGCCCAGCAATTGGTCCACAAGTTGATCCTGGTGTATTTTCCGAATTACTTTTCCTTTTTTAAATAAAATCCCCATGCCATCACCACCTGCAATACCTATATCTGCTTCCTTTGCTTCACCAGGACCGTTTACAATGCATCCCATAATAGCAACTTTAATCTGGGAAGGATGTTCAAGTAAAGCTTTTTCTACTTTCTCCGCAATTTTAAAAAGATCGATCTTACACCGCCCGCACGTTGGACAGGAAATAAGTTCCGGTCCCCTGCTTCTGATCCCTAAAGCCCTTAAGATCTCAAACCCTGTCCTGATTTCTTCAACGGGATCCCTTGTCAATGAGACCCGGATAGTATCACCAAGGCCCTGGGCCAGCAGCATGCCGATGCCAATGGCTGATTTTGTGATGCCGGCATAAAGACCACCAGCCTCTGTTACCCCGACATGAAACGGCACATTTGTTTTTAAAGACAATAATTGGTAAGCCTTCACCGTCCTTGAAACATCCGAGGCTTTCAGGGAAACTTTAATGTCATAAAAATTTAAATCTTCAAGAATTTTTATATTGCGGATAGCGCTTTCCACCATAGCCTCGGCAGTTGTTCCAAGACGCTGTTCAATCTGCTTTTCAAGGGAGCCTGCATTCACACCGATTCTTATGGGGATGCCATGATCTTTTGCACAATCCACCACAGCCCTGATCTTTTTTGTTTCCCCGATATTGCCAGGATTTATTCTTAAAGCATCCGCACCTGCCCTTGCAGATGCCAGGGCCAGCCTGTAATCAAAATGAATATCTGCTATTATTGGGATGGTGATCTGCTGTTTGATCTTCTCAATGGCCAGGGCAGCTTCCATATCTGGAACGGCAACTCTTATGATTTCACACCCTACCTTTTCAAGGGCAAGAATCTGTCGGGTCGTAGCTTTCACATCCTGTGTCTGGGTATTGGTCATGGATTGGACGCAAATGGGTGCCTCAGAGCCTATCTTAACATTTCCAATACTGATTTGACGGGTTACCCGTCGTTTTTGAACCAAAGGCATCTTAAATTTCCCTGTAACTTATAAAAAGTAAAAACTTGGCATTTAAACTGTACGCCAAGAAATATTCATCTTCTCAGAAACTAAAGATATCAAAACTGCTCTCTTTATTCAAGACAAGTGTCTTTGAAACTTCAAGCAATCACAAGGTTTTAAATATTTAATTTCTGCTTTTATTAATATTTGGAGCAATATTATTAAAACTCTTTGAAAGAAAACTTAAGGATTGGTTTAAATTTTCAAGATTAAACACTTCAAGGCTGACCACCCCCGTAAAATTTTCCAGAATCATTTGAACCTGCCTGAAGTATTTTTCCGGCAATTTATCAAGGGATGCATGGTCTTTGATTTCATCTTCAAAAAACTCCACGCCATGCAAATGTATAATGGACGTCCTTGATTTATGTTTCTCAAAAGTTTGAACAAGATCGTAATTGTATTTTATCTGGTGGCCGGTATCAATGCACACGGACAGGTTAAATTCTTCCACAAGGGTTTCAATAAAGAAAAAAGGGTAATCAAGGGTTTCAATGGAAATGATACCAGGATCAACAATATCTTTTAACAGGCCTTCCAGGCCTTGCCGGGTATTTTTTATCCATTTTTTGAGTTTCCCTTGATTTCCCATATCCTTTTTTATATCCCCTGGCATATCAAGGTGAAGGGTATGGGTGGTGGGAGTTACCGGTTCAAAAAGATCCATCACCTTTAAAATTGTATCTCTGGCTTTCTGTCTTTTTCCCAGGGATTCACAGGTCAGACTAACATCAATGGGAAGATGGATATTATAGGTAAGATCCTGGCTTTGGGATAAATATAAAAGCTCTTTTACATCGTCTTTTGAGGGCAGGACAAAGGCAGGTTGGCTTTCAAAAACAAGCAGTTCAATTTCATCAAAAAACGGACCCAGTTTTTTTACATTGGGGATGATATGATCCGGAAAAATAAAAGACGTGGTGCCAAGCTTGAAAGGCTTGTCAGGCAGCATGGAATCCCTTAACTTCATCAATATCAACCTAAAAAAGAAAAAGAAAAAAGCAGGAAATAAGGGTTGCTAAAAATGAGGCAAGCATCATCAGGTCACATGCCTGTTTTATGCTTTCTTTTTCAGGGTCTTTAAATTCTTTTCCAATATAAGGCTTTTCAACCATTACGCCATGATAACTATTTGGACCGCCAAGCCTTATTTTAAGAGCTCCGGCAAAAGTGGCCTCTGGATATCCGGCATTGGGACTTTTGTGAAGGCCGCCCTGGGAAAATCCTGTCTTTAATGCTAAAGCACCTTTTTTAAACGAAAGAAAGGCCGCACTAAAGGAAATGATGAAAACAGAGATCCGGGCCGGAATAAAATTGGCCACATCATCGATCCGGGCAGAGGGTCGTCCAAAAAGAATATAAGTGTCATTTTTATACCCGATCATTGAATCCAGGGTATTAACCATTTTATAGGCAAGGGCCAATGGTACCCCACCGATCATGGCAAAAAACAAGGGAGATAAAAATCCGTCCACAAAATTTTCAGCCACGGTTTCCACACTGGCACGGGTCACTCCTTTTTGATCCAGGGTTTTGGTTTCCCGACCCACAATATAGGAAACTTTTTCCCGGGCTTTTTCAATATTCTTCTCTTCAAGGGCTTGCAAAACGCTTAGGGCAGCCTTTTCCAGGCTTGTTGATGAAAAACAGAAAAAGAGCAGAACCACCTGGACAAAATTTCCAAAAACAGGATGGATATAGATACTCACTTTTATTGTAACAAAGGCCATAAGCCATGTAGATAAAATCAGACAGACGGCAAAGAAAAAACCTGCAACCAGAAGGTGTTTAAAATATCTTCTGAACCAGCCTTCAAAAAAACTGATGGCTTTTCCCATGTAAATCACGGGATGGGGCCATGTTTTGGGGTCGCCAAAAAAAAAATCAAGTATAAAAGCTGCAAAAACAACATACCATTGAATTTCAATCATTATTCACGGCCTGTTTTATCAATTCTGCCAGATGTTCATTAATCTGTCTTTCCTTTAAAGAAAATCTAATATATTTATCAGACAGGCCAAAAAAATTGGAGCAGTCCCTGATCAGTATTTTATGACGACCAAGGTTCTCACAAAAATCCTTTGAAGTCGCACCATTTATTAAACGGGCCAAAATAAAATAGGTGCTTGTTTCAAAGAAATTGATACCTTTTGTTCCCTTAAGATTTTCAAGGAATATCTGCTTTTCCTCCTTAATATACGCTCTTGTTTTCCGGAAAAAGGGCTCTATTTTTTCAGGATAATCAAAAATATGTTCGATAACTGCCTGGGCCAGGGAGTTCACGCTCCAGGGCTGATAATAGGCCATGATTTTTTGGCAAAGCCCCTTTCCACCACTTAAAAATCCGGTACGAAGCCCGGGAATCCTGAATATTTTAGACATTGAGGAAAGAACGATCAGATTTTCATACCCGGTTTTAGATACCAAGGAATATTCATTGGCATGATCCACAAAGGGAAGATAGGATTCATCAACAATAAAAACAGTCTTTTCATGTTTTTGGATCAAATACTCCAGTTTTTCCCTTAAAATAAGTGATCCCGTCGGGTTGTTGGGATTACATATAAATATAGTATCTGCCTTTTTTGCCATCTTAGAAATTTCATCAATATCCAGATCAAATTGGTTTGACTCCTTTGCAATGCAATGTTGAAAATCAATTTTATGCATTAGGCAGGCATCTTTGTAATCCGAGTAGGTGGGACCTGCTATTATTACTTTTTTGGAGCCAAGGGCTTGGGGGATGGTATAAATAAACCATGTGGTGCCATTGCCTGCCACAACCTGTGTGTGATCTATCCCATGAAAGTCTGCAAACCCTTTTCGCATGGTCAACGCATCAGGTTCCGGAAGAGATCTTATTTTAATAAGATTGTCACAAATAACTTTTTCTATAGTTTCAGGCGGTCCCAGAGGATTTAAATTACTGCTCATGTCAATTATATCTTCAACAGCACAGCCCAGTTTTTCTGCCAAATCCTTAATATTGCCGCCATGGCCGATAATCATTGAAT
>CALGRI010000164.1 GCA_937880875.1 uncultured Pseudomonadota bacterium | reverse complement strand
CCCGCCGGCAGATCCAGGTTCTGGGATGCCACGGCCCCTTCAATATCAGATATGGAAAGACCCAGCCGCATCATATTGTAGAACGGGATTTCAATTAAAAATTCATGGCCTGAAAACCCGAGGATTTCCACCTGTGAAACCTTATCAAGCCGCTTTAAGCGATCTTTTAAATCTTCACAATAAAACTTCAGGTGCAAAGGGCTCATGGGTCCTGTAACCGCCACAGAAACAACCGGATCTGTCCTGTTGACCCGTTTGACGATCACATCTTCCACTTCTCCGGGAAAATCATTAATCGCCTCAACTTCGGTCTTAATATCATTGAAAAACTCTATAATATCATTGCCTTCAACCATTTCCACCACAACAGAGGCCATGTTTTCCATGGCAGTACTCTTAACCTCGGCAATATTGCTCACACTGTCAATGGCATCTTCAATGCGCCGGCAGACCGAGGATTCCACATCTTCGGCAGTGGCCCCGGGATAGGCCACCGAGATTTCAATTGCATTGACTGAAAAATCCGGAAAGGTTTCCCGTTTCAGATCCATCACTGAAATGGCACCCAGGGCAAGAAACAGTAGCATCATGAGATTGGCTGCCGTTGGGTGGGCAGCCATATAGGAGATGACCTGTTTAAATGCGTTCATTGTACGTCTGCCTCCCCAAGGGCCTGTTGCTTCAATAGTTCCAGAACATCCCCGGCCTGAACCGGTTTCAACAGCATCCCCTGTACAGCCGGCATAAGATCTGCAAGCACAAGAGTTTCTCCCTCTTTAAGGCCCTGGGACAGCACTGCCATATCCGCCATATTGAACTCAACACTCACTGGTCTGATTTCAAGACGGTTTTCAGGGGTACAGATATAGACATTTTTGTCATGGACAGCACTTCTGGGCACCACAAACCGATCTGGTAAAGGTTTGCCCTTCAATTCCACTTCCACATACATATTGGTGATCAGAGGCGGTCTTTTGCCTGGAATCACATTTTCATAGGGCTTGTCCACCGTGATATAGATGGTAAGGGCACCCGTCTTAGGATCCATGGATTCACTGATCCTGGAAAAAATGCCATCCCACTCAATGGGAAACTCAACATCCATGGGAAGCCTGACCTTGGCAGTAATACCAAATGCCTGACGTATGGTTTTCATATCCGGCATCTGTCCCACACTGCCCCTATATTCTCTGGGCAGAAGCGTAAAAAAACTTTTCGGCGCCAGCGAAACAGGAATTTCCGCACTGTCAACGCTTTCAGCTTCAAGCAGGATGGTTCCGGCAGCTGCAAACTGGTAAAGTTCAACATTCACGACAGACAGACGACAGTCAAAGGGCGCCCGGATTTCAGTTCTGGCAACATCCAGCCTGCGCTCGGTCACAGTGGATTCTCCTGATTTTTTCTGGGCCAGCAGCGCTTTTTTCTGGGAGGGAATCAGATCCAGGGCATTCTGCAAATTGTTCATTGTTGTCTGGTGGGTCAAGAACGTTCTTTCTTCTTTTTCAAGATCAGAAGCGGAAATATACTCGTTTGTAAATAATTCTCGTTTCCTTTTCAGTTCCTGGCCGGCACTGGCAAGGGATTTTTTTTCTATGGCCAAAAGGCGTTCTGTATTTTTCCGGGATTGTTCAAGCTCCCTAAGCCTTGCGTCCACATTCATCACATCTGCTACTCCCCGGGTTTCAGCCAGGCCATAGGAGGTGGTATCAATTTTAAACAGAACCTCATCCTTTTTTATAAAATACCCTTTTTTCAGATTATCGTTAACATTGACAATTTTCCCGCTGACCTCGGAAATCGCCTGCCAGGTTCGGTCTGCCTCAACATATCCATAGGTTGTAACCCGTGGCACAACCTGCATCTTTTCCAGAGAGATCACCCGGACGGTGTGAACCCGTTCTCTGTTATCAAGTCGGACCGGCGGTTTTTTATTTGCTTTCATCACAACAAAAAAAATAATACCGCAAACGATGGGAATAATAATCAATAATTTCTTTAAGATTTTCATTTGGCCTTCCTGATATTCATTTTTCTACTTCATAAGATTCAATATCTGCCTTTCCCACTGGTGCTGAACGGACATGCACATCCCGTTGGGGAAAGGGTATTTGGATGCCTTCTTCCAGGAATCGCTTATAAACAGCCGTATTCAGCTGATGCAAAATCTTACCGCGCAACACGGGTTTTGTCACCCAGCCTAATAATTCATGGTCAAGACTTGACTCACCAAAGGAACGAAACCGCACTCGCGGCTCAGGGTTTTTGCAGACATTCGGAATATTTTTTGCCACATCAAGCAACACTTTGTGAACTTTATCAATGTCTGATCCATAAGCAACCCCCACCTTTACACGAATGCGGAATTTTTCATGCCTGCCACCGGCTTCATTGATAATTTTGGTATTCCCCATGATTGAATTGGGCACTGTGATTTCCACATCATCCCGGGTCAAAAGGCGTGTGCTGCGAATACCGATATTCGTCACTGCACCCCGCTCACCTGAATCAAGGACAATAAAATCTCCAAGTTTGTAAGGTGAATCCGCCATTATAAAAACACCTGAAAACAAATTGGCCAATGTGTCTTTTGCAGCAAAGGAGATGGCAAGACCCAGTATACCGGCAGAAGCGATCCAGGCTGTCAGGTCGATATTCCAGACCAGGAAAAGGACATAAATTGACAGGCCTGTTACCAGGAGAATCAACACATTACTGAACAATGGCAGGGTGCGGGTCTGTACCAATTTAAACCGGCTTTCATCGCGGCTCACAAGGTTGAGTAAAAGCTTAAGAAATCTTGCTGTAGCAAATGTCCAGAAAAATACAGCCACGGTTTTCAGGCCACCCAGAGTTATAAAGAAAAGGGTATCATTAAACGCCAATCTTTCAGTGGCCAGGGCAAGGCCAAAAAGGATGATGCTCAGAAAAACGGGCTTGTGAAAAATGTCTATTAACTGGTCATCCAGTTTAATCTTTGTCTTTTCTATCCATCCTTTAATTACGCGGGTGAAAATCACATCCAGAACCTTTGCCACAACAAGAAACAAAAGAATAATCAACAGTGCTTGAACATAGCGATTGGGTGCGATTTGCACCAGCATTTCTAATAATTGTTCTTTCTTGAAATCCATTATTTTTCCTTATAATTATTTTTATAATTTCATTTTTTGGCACCCGACTGTCAGGATACAATAAGAATCCCACAATATCCACATTATATTCTCTGGCAAGGGGTAAAATCCTTTCAAGTTTAAGGGGTTCAAGGGAAAAACCTTTGATGATGACCCAGTTTTTTGCAATCTTAAGTCCAACCTTCATGGCAGCAGGATTAGACGTATCAATCAGCAGAGTAATTTTAACGAATTGTTAACCAGATACCAAGGAGCATAATACTGATGCCAGATAAACGGGAAAGGTTTATCTGGCGTATATCTGCCCCTAAAAGACCAAAATGATCAATGACTGCGGCGATGATAAACTGGGATGCAACAAGAATTGTGAATGCAGTCACAAGACCTAGGCGAGGAACACTATACCCGATGGTTGCGATTATCACCAGGCCTAAAGGACCGGTTAAAAAAACATAATTGGGAATGCTTTGCAGGGCGGATAAATTCCCGCCCCTCAAGAGCAGCATGGTAATCCCGATAATAAGTCCACCCCCTCCGTAAGTTATGAACACGCTTTCAACTGTCCCTACATTTTTATCTATAATGCCGATGAGTTGTCCTTGAAAAGTAACCGCAACCCCTCCAATTGCTGCAACCAGAACCAAATACAATAGATTCAATATATGTCTCCCCCAAAAGATAAATTAATAGAAAATCATCTATCCTATAATACATAAAAAAAATTTAAAACTGATATTAAAATTTC
>CALGRI010000163.1 GCA_937880875.1 uncultured Pseudomonadota bacterium | reverse complement strand
GCCTTGTATATGGGCAACTTTTCGCCCAAACACGGGGTTTTCGGTCAGGCACTAAATAATATAGTTTTATAAAATAGCAAGACTGCTTAAAAATACATAATATAATGTATGGTGGTATATTGTTTGTTTTGACTGTGTACCACCATATTTTTTAGAAATTGCAATACAGGAGAGGATAAAATGCCTAAAATTAAAACATGCAGAGCGGCTGCCAAAAGGTTTAAAAAAACAGGATCAGGGAAATATAAATTCCGCAAATCCCACGCCAGCCATATATTAACCAAGAAAAGCACTAAAAGAAAAAGATCTTTAAGGTTAGATAATATGGTGAGTGAGGATAATATGAAAGCAGTCAGGCGTATGTTACCCAACGGATAGACACATACTAGTTTAAAAAAATAGAGAGTTGAGGAGTTTGACAAAATGAGAGTCACAAGAGGATTTAAAGCAAGAAGACGTAGGAATAAGGTACTGAAGCTTGCAAAAGGGTTTAGAGGCGGAAGAAGCAAATTATACCGCACGGCGGCAGACGCTGTTGATAAAGCGTTGATGTATGCATACCGGGACAGAAGAGTGCGTAAAAGAGATTTTAGAAAACTTTGGATCGTCAGAATTAATGCCGCAGCAAGGATGAATGATCTGTCATACAGTAAATTTATCAATGGCCTTAAATTGGCAGGCAGTGAATTGGATCGCAAGGTGTTGGCTGATCTGGCAATATGTGACCCAGCTGCTTTTTCTCAATTGGCATCACTTGCCAGTGCAAATGTTTAAATAGATTAAACGATTTGCGAGGGTGTTTTGCAAAATAGTATTATTGATATTGAAAAAGAAGCCCTTGAAAGCATAGAAAAAGCCAGCGATTCAGAGCAACTTGAGCAGTTCTCCATTAAATATCTTGGCCGAAAGGGCGAGCTCACAAAATTTTTGAGAAATATTTCTTCTCTTCCAGAGGATGAACGTCCCAGTGCTGGTAAGAATGCGAATATTCTGAAGACAAAGCTAGAGAAAGCTGTTAAGGCGGCCTTGTCAAAAATTGAGGCTTATGATGATAAGGCGTTTACAGGTATTGATGTGACCCTTCCGGGGCGATTCGTCCAAAGGGGGTCTTGTCATCCGATAACCCAGGTGGCCAAAGAGATTTCTGATATCTTTTTAAGACTTGGATTTGATATTGCAGAAGGCCCGGAAGTTGAAACGGATTATTATAATTTTGAGGCCTTGAATATTCCCAAATATCATCCTGCAAGGGATATGCAGGATACCTTTTATGTGTCGGAAAATATTGTTTTAAGGACACATACATCTCCATCCCAGCCCCGTGCAATGGAAAAAACCCAACCGCCATTGAGAATTATTGCGCCGGGAAAGGTGTTCAGGTGTGATTCAGACATCACCCATACGCCCATGTTTTATCAGATTGAAGGCCTGATGGTGGATCAAAATGTTTCTTTTGGTGACTTAAAAGGGGTTTTGACCACCTTTGTCCATCAATTTTTTGACACACAAACTTCTTTAAGATTCAGGCCCAGTTTTTTCCCGTTTACAGAACCCTCTGCTGAAGTTGATATCCGTTGTGTCATGTGCAAGGGAAAAGGCTGTCGAATCTGTTCAAAAACCGGATGGCTCGAAGTATTGGGGTCGGGCATGGTTCATCCAGCCGTTTTTGAAAATGTCGGGTATGATACCCAAAAGTATACGGGATTTGCCTTTGGCATTGGCATCGAGCGCATGGCCATGCTGAAATATGGTATTGATGATATCAGAAAATTTTATGAAAACGATTTGCGTTTTTTAGGGCAGTTTTAATATGAAAGTCAGTTTAAGCTGGTTAAAAGAGTATATCTGTGTTGACCTTGAACCTTCCGTGATCGCAGAAAAACTGACAATGGCAGGCCTTGAGGTTGATGCTGTTGAAGACAGATATGATTACCTGGCCAATATTGTTGTCGCAAAAGTTGAAGATGTTAAAAAACACCCGAATGCTGACAAGCTGACCGTCTGCAGTGTAGATGCAGGTGGGGACACGCTGATTCAGATTGTCTGTGGCGCACCCAATGTACACAAAGGCATGGTTGTGCCGTGTGCGCTTCCCGGAGCAGTGCTTCCAGGAGACAAGAAAATAAAAAAAGGCATGATTCGAGGAGAAATTTCCTGCGGCATGTTATGCAGTGCCTCGGAACTAAGGCTTAATACAGATGCTTCAGGAATTATGGATCTTGAAGAAGGTTTTCTTGCAGGAACACCCCTTGAAGAAGCATTGAAAATTTCTGATTCAGTGTTTGAAATTGATTTGACCCCCAACAGGCCGGATTGTTTGAGCATTATCGGTGTGGCCCGTGAAATTGGGGCGTTCACAGAACCCAGGCAAAAGCTTATGCTTCCTGACTATACACTGCCGGAAGATAAAATCTGTAAAAAATCAATTCACGATTATGCAAAAGTTCAGATTATTGACCCGGATCTTTGCCCAAGATACTCTGCAGGTCTTTTATTTGATGTTAAAATCAAACCCTCTCCGTTCTGGTTACAGGAAAGACTTGAAACCATAGGCCTGACGCCCATTAATAACGTGGTTGATATTACAAATTTTGTTATGATGGAAACGGGGCAACCCCTTCATGCCTTTGATTTTGATGAAGTTGCAAAGGGTAAGATTATCGTTAGAAGAGCCGGGGATGATACGGATTTTACCACCCTTGACAGTAAAAATCATAAGCTTGAATCTGATATGCTAATGATTTGTGATGGAGAAAGACCTGTGGCGCTTGCCGGAGTAATGGGGGGCGAAAATTCTGAGATTTCAGATTCCACCACCCGGGTACTTGTGGAAAGTGCATATTTTAATCCCATCTCCATCAGAAAAACGGCAAAAAAAACCGGCATTGCCACTGACGCGTCTCACCGGTTTGAACGGGGTGTTGACCCGGATGGAACAGTCAAGGCATTAACCAGGGCAGTTTCCCTGATGGCTCAACTATGCGATGCAAATATTGCCAAAGATTATATTGATGAATATCCGAACAAATCTGTTCCCGTTAAGATTGACTTGAATACAGATGTTTTGAATAAACGATTGGGAACTGATTTAAGTAGTGATGCAATCTGTGAGATTCTCAGGTCAGTGGAATTTGATGTTGAGAAAACAAGTGATGTCCATCTGAAAGTCGGCGTACCATTTTTCAGGGTGGATGTTGCCAGACCTGAAGACCTTTCTGAAGAAGTGGCCAGGCTTTGGGGATATAACAATATTAAGACAAGTTATCCTTTGGTGCCGGCAATTGGCAGACCTTTGGATCAAAAGATCGTTCTCAGGGAAAACATCCGGCATATAATGACAGGATTTTCTTTTTTTGAGGTCATTAACTATAATTTTATTAATGAAAATTCATGTGACAGGTTAAACCTTTCAGATACCGATACAAGGCGGGATGTTGAAACGATTTTAAACCCGATTTCAGATCAGATGTCGGTTTTAAGGAGTTCTTTGATTCCCGGTCTTCTTGAAACAATGAAAATAAATATTTCACAGCAGGTAGATACGTTAAAGATTTTTGAAATCGGCAAGGTATTTTTTGCCACACAAAAGGGGTCTTTGCCTGAAGAAAGGGAAATATTTGCGGGTCTGATCACAGGCAGCCGGTCTGATCAGTCATGGTATTCAAAAAAGACCAAGATTGATTTTTTTGATTTAAAAGGTGTTATTGAAGGTTTTTTTGAAGGGCTGATGATCAAGAATTTAATTTTTGAAAAAATTGAAGATGAATCCTGCCCATATTATAAAACAGGGTATGCAGCTGTAGTTAAATCCAATGATACCCTTTTGGGTACCCTTGGAAAAATCGATGGAAAGGCTTTGAAAAATTATGGGTTAAAACAGGATGCATTTGTTTTTGATTTCAGTCTTAAGGCCATACAGGACCTGCTTCCCTGCGATATTACAGCGGAACTCTTGCCAAGATTTCCTTCCATTTCAAGGGATATCACCATTATTGTGGACAGATCCATAACAGTCGGGGCAATCTTGAGACATGTTGAACTCATTTCTAAAAAGGAATCTCTGATTGAAAAGACTTTTCTTTTTGACGCCTTTGAAGGCCTGCCACTGCCTGAAGGCAAAAAGTCTTTGTCCTTCAGGGTTGTTTATAGATCAGCAAGTAAAACTCTGAAAGAAAAAAATATTAAACAACTGCATGTAAATATTTCACAATCCATTGTTGACCTGTTCCATGCAGACCTGCCAGACTCGCAGGAAACCAGATAGGGCAATTATTTTTAATATCCTTGCCCCGTTAAAAGTGTTATTGACAAACCCAATTGGGGTTGGTATATTATGCCGCTAATGCGGGCATAACTCAGCTGGTAGAGTGCAAGCTTCCCAAGCTTGATGTCGCGAGTTCGAGTCTCGTTGCCCGCTCCATCTTTAAAAGGAAGGATGGCAGATTTGTTCCACTGATTTTATTTGGTGAAGATTTTGTGATTGTTGCACTAGGAACGGGCATCTGCCCGTTTTTGTATTTGAGGACGTATAAAAAAGTGGGTATTAAGAAGATATATGGGTGTCAAGCAGAAGAAAGATAACAGCAGGTTAGTTGAGAAAATCAAAGAAGTGGCGCAGCCACTGTGCCAGGCTGAGAATTTTGAGCTGGTTCATTTGGAATATGCCCATAGTGATCGGGAAAATATTGTCCGTCTCTTTCTGGATAAACCAGGGGGCATTACACTAGACGATTGTAGTTATGTCAGCCGTCAGCTTGGAGACTTAATAGATGTTCATATAGAGGATATTGGCAGTTACAGGTTAGAAGTTTCTTCTCCCGGGCCAAACCGTCCCTTGAATAAAAAAGAAGATTTTCATCGTTTCAAGGGTGAGAGAGTAAAAATTGAGACTAATGAGTTGATTGAGAATAAAAAAAAGTTCACCGGAATTCTTGAGATAATTAATGATGATTCTGTTGTAATTGCTGTTGATGGGAAAAGAGTTGAGATATCAGATCATGCGATCAGCAAAGCAATACTTGCAGGTCAATAATATGGAGAACGCTTAGTAATGTTTATCACAGATATTAAAAGGGTTATTGACCAGGTAAGCCGAGAAAAAGGTATTGAACCGGAAGTTCTTATTAACACCTTGAAAGAAGCCATTATTTCAGCGGCCAGAAAGAGCATCGGGCCAAGGGCTGATATTGAAGTTCACTATGATAGTAAGACAGGGGATGTTGAGGTCTTCCATTTTAAAGAGGTGGTGGAAGAAGTTGAATATTCTGACAGTGAGCTGACCCTTGAAGACGGATATGAATATGACCCTGAATGTGAGATTGGTGACAGCCTGGGTATCCGAATTGATACAGAAGAATTTGGTCGAATTGCTGCTCAGTCTGCTAAACAGGTCATCATTCAGAAAATGAGGGAAGCGGAAAGAAATGCGGTCTATGAAAATTTTATCCAGAAAAAAGGTAAAATTATTAATGGTATTGTTCAACGCTTCGACAGGGGCAGTATTGTCGTCAACCTGGGACAGGCAGAGGCGGTTTTAAGGCCCAGGGACCAGATGCCAAGAGAAAATTACAAGCGCGGCGACAGGATCAGAGCTTACGTATTAGATGTCCTGGAGGAATCAAAGGGCGCCCAGATTCTTTTATCCAGAACACATCCAGAATTCTTAGTTGAATTATTTAAAACAGAGGTTCCGGAAGTTGCAGAAGGAATTGTAACCCTGCGTGCGGCTGCAAGAGTGCCAGGGTTAAGGGCTAAGGTTGCCGTGTCTTCAAGTGATTCGGATGTTGATCCGGTTGGTGCCTGTGTGGGTATGAAGGGGAACAGGGTTCAGAATATTGTTCAGGAACTTCGTGGTGAAAAAATTGATATTGTTCAATGGAGCCCGGATATAGCAAGATTTGTTTGTAACGCTTTGTCTCCTGCTGAGATTGCCCGGGTGATTATTGATGAAGATAATCGATCCATGGAAGTCATAGTGAACGATGAATACCTTTCCATTGCCATCGGCAAGGGTGGTCAAAATGTATCTCTTGCCTGTGAAATAACAGGCTGGCATCTGGAAGTGACCAGTGAAGAGGAATACAGCCGGGAATTAAAACAAGGATATGACAGTCTGATGAAATTGACTGGGGTGGGACTGTCCATGGCAGAAGTTCTTTTTAAAAGCGGATATGCTTCTGTCCTGGATATATCTGAAGCAGACATTGAAGATATTATTTCAATCACTGAATTAGATGAAACTCAAGCTAAAGAAATGATTGAAGAAGCAAAAGTCGTTCTGGAAAAGGAATTACAGGAAAAAGACCAGGAAAAAGACCAGGCTCAGGAACGGGAACAAGATCAGGAACGGGAACAAGATCAGGA
>CALGRI010000162.1 GCA_937880875.1 uncultured Pseudomonadota bacterium | reverse complement strand
TAATTAAGCAGTTTAAGCATCAGGGGTACTGCTGTCCAGGTTCCAATGGCCGATCCCAGGTTAGTGAAAATAACCACAAGAAGAATCCGGGTTACATTATTGCGCCAAAAGCCTTTTATGGATACTATGTCTTCAGGGATTGCTTCAAAATCTTTTACTTTGGGTTTTCTGGAAAAGGCTTCCACAAGTCCTGATATCCAGCCCGCAGCAATCATGGGGTTTAAAGAGGTTAAAGGGGCGGCAATAATCGCTGAGATAATGGTAAGGGGATGAGCAAGCGCAAGAATGGCGCCAATACCTGCGAAAATACCATTGGCAGCAATCCAGATCCAGATCATATCTGTTCCGGCATTTTTTCCTTCCATTAAAAATCCCGTTGCAAACAATACCATTATGGCTGCCGGAATAGCCCATTTTAAAATTTTTCCGGTCTTGCCGGCAGGGGGGATAGTATTTAGTTCATCAAGGTCTATTTTTTCATTGCCTGCAAGATATTTTTTAATTCCTGGAGCATGGGCAGCACCCACAACAGCCACGATTTTTTCACCTGGTGCAGACCTGATTTTTTCAGCCAGGTATTGGTCCCTTTCATTGATCAGGGATTTTTCAATAATGGGATGCGTCTTTTTTACGTCAGCCAGAAGAGTTTGAAGGATATCTTCCTGCTTCATCTTTTCAATGTCTTCTTCATTGATATCGTCCGAGGCACCAAAAGAGAATACAAGGGAAAACATGAGCTTTAATTTTTCCCAAAGCCCCATTCCTCTCCAGACCCGTGAAAGTGTGATCTGGATTTCACGGTCGGCCGGAATGATACGAGCATTGATTTTTTCTGCAGCCTTGATTGCATTGATCATTTCCTGGCCTGGTTTGATATCAAATTTATCAGCTATTTTTTTCTGGAAAGAAGCCAAAAGAAGGTTCATGAACAAGAGCAATGCCTTTTTTTCTTTGATAACTTTGACAATATCCATGTTGCGCCATCTGTCTGCATCCTTGAGTGATGCAAGCCGTGTCTCGCAAAGTTCAACACAAACGGTATCCGGGGTTTGTTCAAGGATGGTCTCTTCCACAAGCTTAGCACTCTGCCTTGACACATGGGCAGTGCCGATCAGCAGTATATTTTTCCCATTGCAGGATATCTGATCTATCATGCTGTCTTTTTTTGTTTCTTTATCCAGGTTGTCCAATTTACCCATTTTATTCGATGTGTCTGGTGTATCCAATTTATCTGATGTATCTGGGGAATTTTCCATGAACCTTATAAAACCTTTCAAATCAATTAAATATTGTATCGTAGTATAACCATTATATTTTTCATGGCAATACAAAATGATCCAAATTCTTGACCTTGATCAATAGGTTTGGTATTTAGGTCTTTATGAAATCAATAGATGAACAGATATTAAGAGCCACAAAAGAGATTATTGTAAAATTCATTGAAATGGGAAGACTATCACCTTCAAATGTTCATGAATCTTTTAAAGATATTTATGCCATAGTCAATGAAACCGTCAAAGAAAACGTGACCAAAGTTGTCCCTTCAAATGACAAACAAGACTGAAGATATCTTTCCAAAAATAAAATTCGGGACAAGGAGGTTTTATGCTCAGCGAGCTGACCATAAAAAACTTTGCGATAATTGATGATATCCGGATTTCATTTAAGGATGGATTTTCCGTATTAACAGGTGAAACAGGTGCGGGAAAATCAATTATTATTGAAGCCGTTAACCTGCTGCTTGGCAACAGAGCGTCATCAGATCTTGTGAGAGCAGGCTGTGATGCGGCTGAACTGGAAGCTTTTTTTGACATTGATGCCCAGTCAAGGGCTGCAATGATTTTAAAAGAGCAGGGCATTGACGGTTCTGACGGCCTGATTGTCAGAAGGATTATCTCATCTTCAGGCAAAAGCCGTGTATTTATCAACTCAAGGCAGTCAACCCTGGATCTTTTAAAACAGGTAACCTTTAACCTTGCCGGTATCTCAAGCCAGCATGCTCATCAGGGGCTTTTAAAAGAGGAAAATCACCTGGATATTCTTGATGAATTTGCAGGGACAACAGATCTGAAAAATGAAGTCAGGAATCTGTATCAGACCATTATTCCTTTGAAGAGAAAGATAAGAGAACTCCAAAAGAACCTGGATACAAAAAGAAAAGAACAGGATTTTTTGGAGTTTCAGATAAATGAAATCAGTGATGCTGCTATTTTGTCCAAGGAAGATGAAGATCTTGAAAAGAAACGCGAAACTCTTTTAAATGCATCAAAAATATTTGAAACAGTCAATCGTTCCATCCATGAAATTCATGACAGGGAAGGTTCTCTTTTTGAAAGGTTGTCTTTTTTGAGAAATGATATGGAAAAAATAGGTGCGGCTGATGAACGTCTGGAAAAAATCGCCGGGCAACTTTCTTCAATTGTGTTTGATTTACAGGATATTGCCAGTGAATTAAGGGATTTTTCTTCCAGTATTGATCTTGATCCAGCCTCCCTTGAAATGACGGATCAAAGATTGGACCTGATTTCAAAGCTGAAAAGAAAATATGGCGGGAGTCTTGATGCATTGTTTAATGAGTATGAAGCCATGCAGTTAAGGCTTTCTCAAACCACAGAGATTGAAAGCAGGATAAAAATTTTTGAAAAGGATGTTCACGGTTTTCTTAAAGAGATCAGCCAAAAAGCAAAACAATTATCAATCTTAAGAAAAGCAGCAGGGAAAAACTTATCTAAACTTGCCAGAAATGAATTGGATGCCCTTGAAATGGGGAAAGCAAAGTTTGAGGTTTCCTTTTCTATCCAGATCACAAATGATCCAGAAGATATTGCAACGGCAGATCTTGAAAAAATAGGGCCGGATGGAATAGATAAGCTCCGTTTTCTTCTCAGTCCAAATCCTGGCGAAGCATTAAAGCCCCTGGTGAAAATTGTTTCAGGCGGTGAGCTGTCAAGGATTGTTTTGGCATTAAAAGCCGTTCTATCAAAAACTAAGTCTTTGGAAACATTGATTTTTGATGAAGTGGATGCCGGGATTGGGGGAGCAACATCTGAAAAAATCGGTCTTAAATTAAAACAATTGTCCCAAAAGCATCAGGTGATCTGTATTACGCATCTGGCCCAGATAGCAAAATATGCCAAAAACCAGTTCAGGATATCCAAAAAGGTGATCAATGGACGGACCTTTACGATCATTGTGCCATTGGCAGAAGAGGATGCGAGAATTGAAGAAATTGCCAGGATGATTGGCGGGGCAAATATTACAGATGCCACCCTGACCCATGCAAGAGAACTCCTTGAACAGGGAGCATATTGACAAATAGTCAAATATAGTTAATTTAAAAATTATTTTAAAGCCAGCTAAAGGAGCAGTCATGCCAATATATGAATTTAAATGTTCAAAATGTGAAGAATTTTTTGAAGTTATTGTAATAGGCTCAAATGATAATGATATGGTAACTTGTCCCAAATGCGAATCAAAGGAATATGAAAGAGTTGTTTCTAAAACCAATTTTACCATGGGAAGTCCATCTGCCGGGCAAGCTAAGGGGGTTCAGACCCAGGAAAGAGAATGTTCCGGCGGGTCCTGTAAAACATATACTGTTCC
>CALGRI010000161.1 GCA_937880875.1 uncultured Pseudomonadota bacterium | reverse complement strand
AGACTATTTTTAAATGGACTGTCTTCCGGGGCATCCTCTAACAGCATCTCCGCATACCCTAAAATAGGGAAAAGTATATTGTTAAAATCATGGGCAATGCCACCGGCAAGAGTGCCGATGGATTCCATTTTTTGGCTTTGTTGAAGTTGAGCCATGAGTCTCGTTTTTTCCGTAATGTCTTCACCTGAACCGAGGATACCTATAATTTTATTACTGCCATCTGTTATGAAGGTGTTATGCCAGGAAATCTGCTTTTCTATTCCACTCTTTGTGAGAACTAAATTTTCAAAATATTCGACAAGCTCGACTTCCCCCTGCATCAACTGCTTAAATACAGACCGAACATCATTTCTGATTCTTGACGGGATGAAATCATCAAACCAATTAAATCCAATGATTTCTTGCTTGCTGCATTCCAGGATGTCGCACGCTTGCTGATTAGCAATATCAACAGTGCCTGAAGCATCGAGCCCAATAAACATTATGCTGGCAAGATTAAGATACGTTTCCGCTTTATTTTTTTGTTGGATTATTTCTTTTTCTACTTTTTTACGTTCAGTGATGTCGTTCATGGTGACTACCAGATTTCCAGGAATGAATTGGGCAAAAATCTCACAAATTTTGGTAGTACCATCTTTACATGCAATTCGATATTCACCTGTATTGACAGCTCTTTTTCTTTTGTGGGCTTTTTCCAGAAAAGGCTTCCAACGGTTTATTGCTTGTTCCCTATATGCAGGATCTGGGTATGCTAACTCATACCATTCCATTAAATTGCTTGGATTATGGCCAAATATATCTAAAGCGCTTTGGCTCCAGTAAATAATGTTTTCATCAAGTTCATCAACAAAAGCAATTGGGAAGGGATTTTGATCTATAATCGTGTATAATTTTTTTTCACTTTCTTTAAGTTTTTCAACAGCTTCTTTACGTTCATTTATCTCTTTAGGCCTGTCATGAACTGAAACAAAATTAGTAATATTGGGCTTCTTTCGTTTCCTACTCTTTCTCATTCCTCGCTTCTTACGCCTGAATTTTAAATATGATGGAAGGTTGTTCTTTAAACCCATTTTGCTATAAATAAACTGATAAATAAGCTCTGAAGATGCTTTTAGTCCTAAATCATTGAGTTTTAAACTTGCTGATATTTCTTTAGGAGTCCATCTACAAATAGTTAGCTTTGAAATGACGTAGTCCTGTAATCCTTTATCTGAAAATAGAGCCTTGTTCCTTAATAAACCAGCTCTATACATCGCATGAGCTCTATCAGGAATATAGCCGAGAGGATCATCAACACAGCGCTTTAGTTCTCTTGAAATATTTGATTTATGTCTACTTAACTCTTTTGATATAGAGGTTATGTTTAAACCTTGTTTTTGTAATAAGTAGATTTTTTCTC
>CALGRI010000160.1 GCA_937880875.1 uncultured Pseudomonadota bacterium | reverse complement strand
CGGGCCGTTTATGGGCAGCAACAAAGAGTCGGTCAGGGGATACCATACTGATCCCGGAAACGGCAAACTGTCCCCCGGACTTTATCATGGCTTCCATTGCCTTGATAAATGCCATTTCATCAATATCATGTATTGTCTTGTTGCCCAGGGTTTTGAAAATACCATAATCAATGGACTGACTGCACATGGATATATCCTCAAGACCAAGACGGTGTTGTTGTTCAATTGTTTCGTACCGCTGGTTTTCCATATAAGCCGTGTCAAAATAATGTCCCCAGAGCATGACAAACAATTCAGTTGTGTTATTGCTTCTCAGGTTGATCTTTGCCACCTGGGTCAAATACTTTTTGATCCTGGATTCAATATCAGAACTGAATTGTCCGTTTAATACCACTGCCCTTAATTTTTTCTCATCCACAAAAGGGTGGGCATTACGAACGGAAATAGACGATTGCATAGCCCATCTGCCCTGACCAATCACCGGCTGAACCATATATTTAAGCAGCAGAGGATGTGTGGGACCCGGGATATGACCTTGCGGCAGATAGTTTGTCCCAACGGTTTCCACACTGTTTTTCATGTAGACCTCTGTCTGAAAATAGGCCATGGCAGAAGCAGCTGCAATTCCGTATACATTGTAAATTTTTTCGACCCGGTACAGCGTCCGCCAGTGCCTCGGAGGTGTGATCTTGTTCATGTTCCAGAAACGTTCAAAGACGAGTTGGATCCTGTCATCCATTTCAGGGGTATGGATCCTGTTTGCTACCATGAAACTGTCAATGCTTCTGAACAGGTTTGCAATGCCGTCTGTGGTATAATCCGACGGCAGGGTTACCACCACATCCCTGAGATATTGCCAGACATATTTTCTAGCATAGGGATTTTTATACCCGGGTCGATAGGCTGTCCGAACCGGCTGGAATGGGCCTTCATCAAAAGCATATTTGTCAAAAAGCTGTTTGAATTCATGTAAAAGGTCACTTTTTTCAATTGGTGCCGATCCGGTTTCCTGTTTAATTCTGGCCTGGGTTTCAAATCCCATGCGCAGAAGTTTTTCCACGACAGCCAGGGGAAGGTCAAAGTCCATAACCAAGCGTTCAATGGTGGTCTTAAACGTTTTGGGGGAATCAATTTTAAAGGTTTTCTGGATTTCAGGATTACCTGCTGTTCCCGGTTCCACTGGCAAGACATTTTGTGTGTCTGTCAAGTCAGACCACCTCAGGAATGATCGCTTTTCCACGGAGCCTTGTTGCGGCTCCTGAGATAAAAAACCCTCAAAGGCAAGGAGTTTTTTCTGGTTTTCGGCCACAAAATCCGAATAGTTGTGAAAGGCATCATCCATGATTGATATGACTCTGAGCTCATCTTCATCAAACACAGGGGACTCCAAGAGCCGGTCGATGAGATTGTCGACAGATCCCAGTTCCCGCCGGATTTTGAGGGCCTCAAGATCGCTTCCAATCAAGCCGATACCCGTGCTGTCAGGCGCTCTGTAAATGATGGCCCACATTCCGGTCAAAACACGGGTCAGCCTGTTTCCTGCATCCCCGTAATAGACAACTATACCGCACATATCAGGTACTCCCCCTTGGTTATCTTCCATGCCTTTATGAATTACTTAATACATAAATCAAACAAATTATCCAGATTTTTTTCATTTGACAAGCATGGTAGTATCCTCAACCTTTGAATTGATAGCAAAACAATTCATCAAATCTGTGATAGGAGTCTTATGCCCTATTAATTAATATCTGAACGAGTACATTGAATTGCCTGTTGTTATTCTGCCACTATAACAAAATATTGAATTTTTCTCTTATGGCCTTGTCAATCTCTTCTGGAATATAAGACGGTTTCGGGCTTTCAAGC
>CALGRI010000159.1 GCA_937880875.1 uncultured Pseudomonadota bacterium | reverse complement strand
CAATTCTCATTGCCGCAGCCTTTCTTCCTCTTTTAGTAATTGGCGGAGGCATGTATGTTTACATGACCCGCACAATCAAACTCAAAACCATGGAGGCGCTCCAGTCTGAAGCTGTTTCCCATAAAAAAACCATTGATTCCTTCCTCATTGAACGCACACAGGATTTAAAATTCATCTCGGAAAATAACAGCCTTGAAAAAATGATATCCCCGGGAACCATTGAAAAGGTACTTTTCCTGCTCCAGAAGCAATTGCCCTGTTTCCAGGATCTTGGTATAATAGGGCAGGATGGAGACCACCTGGCCTATACAGGGCCCTACGACCTTGGCTCTAAAAATTACAGGGACACACTATGGTTCAAAGACGTGATGTCCCAGGGCATATATATCAGTGATGTTTTTTCAGGTTTCAGGAACGAGCCTCATTTTATCATGGCTGTGAAGTGCAATGAAGGTCAAAAGATCTGGATTTTGAGGGCTACTGTCATGTCTAGTCTGTTTGACGACATTGTCACCCAGGTGATGGGAAACAGGAAAGGGGATGCCTTTTTGATCAACAGCAAAGGAGAATTTCAGACAAATCCAAGACATGGCGGCAAACTCATGACAAAATCCCAGGTTATCCCCCCAGAAACCTTCAGAGGGGTGAGGGTTGAAGAAAAAGGGTCAAGTATTATTTTAACCACCTGGCTTGAGACCATTCCCTGGCTTTCCGTTGTGAGTGTTGACAAAGGAGAAATTTTTAAAGCCACAAGAAAAATTCAGATCATAAGCTTTATTATTTTTCTTCTGGCAGGATTTCTTATGGTTTTGGCAATCCTGTTTACCACGGACAGCCTGGTATCCATGCTGGAAGAAAAAAGAAAGAAAACCCACCGCCTGGACAGCAGATTGAGGAGAACTGCCTTTCTTGCTTCATCAATGAAATTGGCCAGGGGAATTTTCAGCGATCTTAACGATATCCTCTCCAATATTCATGTCACTGCAACACTGATGAAAGAGCAGACCGGGCTGGAAAATTTGAGTGAAACAGATATACTGGCAAAACAGATTTTTTCAGAATCCATAAGGGGGAAAAATCTTATAGACAGTTTTATCCGGTTTGCTGCACCAAAAGATCCAATTATTATGGATGTGGATATTCACATGATGCTGAACCGGATCATCGGGTTTTTAAAAACAGGTCTGATCGAAAAAAATATTCACCTTATTAATGATTTTCAGGAGGGACTGCCCTCTGTCAGAAGCGATGTTGCAGTACTGCGCCAGGTCTTTCTGAATCTTTTATTGAACGCTTCTGCAGTTGTCGGCACAAACGGCTCAATTCACGTGTCCACATCTGGCAGGGAAAATTTTATTATGGTTCTGATCTCAGACAGCGGACCTGGCCTGGGCAATTCAGATATGGAACAGATTTTTAACCTGCAGCATTTGACCAAACGGGGGGACTGGGGATTTGGCATGGCCATCAGCCGGTTCATCATGGAAAGAATAGGCGGGAAAATATCTGTGCGAAATGGGAAAAAACAGGGAGTGATATTTGAAGTTCAGGTACCTGAAGCATTTATTGGATCATATTCAGATTCAGAGCTTATGATTCTGGATTGATGATGCTGACCCGGGAAAATATCAAACAGGCCATTGATGCCATTGGCAGAAGGGAGCCTGAAATCGCCTATACCCTGCATACAATGCTGGGAAAGGGGAGCATTGACCTTTTGCCTGGATCAGAAACCCGGGATGAGAAAAAGCTGTATTTTCTTTTTGGTGACAAGAAAGCTTTTGTCAATAAGTTCCAGTTTTTTGCAAGCGGTACCCCATGCCTTGAGCAGGCCCTGCTGATTCAATATGGAGAACTGGCCCAGACAAGAGATCTGTTTCACAGAGATCCTCTGGCAAATCCTGGAATACATGCTTCAAAAACCGATATTGCCGGCCTCTCTTTGATGCTCGCCTATGAAATTGACCTGGCTGCAGAACTGCTGAAAAACCGCATAACCTCCATACTTCAAAAAAATATCCAGGCTGATGAAACTCCTCTGGTCAAGGCGATGAGACAAAGGCTTACAAGGCTTCTGGATTTAAGAAATTACAGCATGGGCCAGAGCGATTTCAAGGATTTGGAAGATGACCCCAGGATACTTTCCCAGGGGGTGGTGGATGATTATACAATGGCCTTTTTCATGCACTTTCCTTTTTCCCGGGAAAGCCTTATCCAGGCCGGCCGCCTCAACCTGGAATTTTTTCATATCCGTTTTCTGTTAAACTGCCTGATTTCCGGCACGGACAGAATGCTTTTTGCCTGCGTGGCAAAAGGAGAGATACAGGGGCTGATTTTTCTGGAAAGGATAAGAAAACTTTTTTACACAGGCCTTGAAGTGAAATATTTTGCCACCCGGGGCGGAGCCGCTTCCCCACTTGATCCCCGTCCTGTCAAAGGGGCAGGGACTTTTATAATGGCAGGGCTCTGGGTGCTGTGGAAAAGCAATTTTTCCGAGATAAATGAGATCGTTCTTGATTCGGAAATCGAACCTGAAAGGTTTTACACATCCATTGGATTCCATGCCAGAGGATTGTACAGATATGCACTCAAATCTCCTGAGGGCAGGCTTTTGAGTACTATTGCGGCAATTGCAGCATCATCCAAAAAGACCCACCCTTCCATCACAAGTCATTTGTGCAAAAGAGTTCCAGACAGGATAAGGCTTCTCAAGGGCAAAAAAACTATCAAAGGGCAGCACAGAAATGCCCTGACATTCATAAAAATATCGCTCCATCCCGCCAGTTCCGATCTTCTGGCAAGGACTGCTGTGGCCATGCTTCTGAAAAATAAAAGCCGTATTTCTGAAGGAGAAGTGCTGCTTACCCTTGCAAAAGCCTTTGGTAGAATTGAAACAGAGGCAGGTCAAAGGATACCTTTACTTCCTGTTGCAGTGGTAATCGATCCAAGATATAGAAATCATCTCATGGGGGTAACACACCTTGAAAATTACAAACGGATAAAAGCGGCGGAGGTAATACTATCGCACAAATGCCTGGATGGAAAATGGTTCAGGCTTGTACCCCGTTTTGCTGAAAAAAATGAACTGACATGGGTGCACACGCCTGCCTATGTTGAGAAAGTTGAAAAAACTGCCGGAAAAAGACTTTCTTCCTTTGAATTTGACACCCAAACCACAGAAGAGTCCTGGTCAACGGCCAGGCTTGCGGCAGGAGGTGTCTTCTCCCTGGTTGACGGGATAATGTCAGGCAGATCATCCCGGGGCTTTGCATTTATAAGGCCGCCGGGACACCATGCCGGACCAGCCAACGGCATGGGATTCTGTATTTTTAACAACATTGCCCTGGGCGCAAAGTATCTAAAACATAAATACAATGTTTCAAGGCTGATGATCATTGACATTGATGCCCACCACGGCAACGGCACGCAAAATATATTTTATGACACAGATGAAGTGCTTTTTGTCTCCATTCACGAGTCAGGTTCTTTTCCAGGAACAGGACGGGTTGAAGAAACAGGAAAAGGAAAGGGTGAAGGGTTTACAATCAATATCCCCCTGGAAAAGGGAAGCAGGGACAGGGACATTGGAAGGGCGATCTATTTTCTTGCAGGGCCCATTGCCCAGGAATACAAACCTGAAATAATTCTGGTTTCATTCGGCTTTGACCTTTATATCCATGACCGCCTGGCAGGCATGAATGTGACACCAGGCGGTTATGCCATTATAACCGCACTTCTCCTTGAGGTGGCTGCCCACGCTTCAGGAGGAAAGATAGCCTTTGTCCTGGAAGGGGGATACAGCTTAATGGGAATCCGGGAATGCGGCCTGGCCGTTATGAAAGAGATCTGCAATGTCTCGGGTATAAGTGTGGATAAAATAGACCGGGTCCGAAAAAGCGACCTCAGCCGTCTGTCAAACCTTAAAAAGGTTATTGAAATTCATAAAAAATACTGGAAGGTACTTGCCTAGGCCGGTCAAACTGTCATATGGCAATTTCCATGTCTGTCTCCTGTTAGATGACATTTAATACAACCCTCTTTTGCCTGATTTTGATACCATAAAATAAATAGTTTAATTACAAGAACTTATCCGCATATTTACTGTATGTAACCCTTTGGCACGCTTGTTGAAATACCATACATAAAAGTATTCAGGTATACAAAAAAACAGCACATACAGGAGTCTGCATGGAACAAAACCTTGAAAATAAGAACAGGACATATTATTCCCGTCTCTTTCGCAGGTTTGTTTTCCTTACCATGATCTGCTCTCTTGTTCCTCTGCTCTTTGCCGGATGGGCAATCAATATACATTATTCAGGATTTGCAAGGGAAAGGATACTTAAAACACTTCAGACCCGGGTGGAATACCACAAAAAAATTATAGAACTTTTTTTAAATGAAAACAAAACCAGACTTGACTTCATTGCCCGGACAAATTCCATTGAATTTCTGATAAAAGAGGGTAATCTCACTCATATTTTAAGCAATATCAACCGTGATTCCTGGGTTCTGACCGATATTGGAATCATTGATGAAAACGGGGATCATGCGGCTTATGTGGGGCCTTATGACCTTATAGACAAAAATTATTCCAATGCTTTCTGGTTCAGGGAAGTGATGGAAAAAGGAATCTATACCAGTGATATGTTTATGGGATTCAGGAAAGAACCCCATTTTATAATGGCTGTTACAAAGAGTGAAAAAGGGCGGCGCTGGATATTGAGAGCCACGGTTAACACAGACGGGTTTCGTTCCCTGGTGGAGAGTGTAAGGATCGGCAGGAGCGGGGATGTATACCTTCTCAATCGCAAGGGGATCTACCAGACAGGTCCTGGTTCCAATGGGGAGATTCTGACCCAGGCCTTAGAATTCAAAGGTGAAATTCATGATGATGTGAAATTCAGGTTTCTGGAAATAGTTGACAAAGGTTTGAAGGTTAAGAAAATTGTCTGCGAAACCTGGCTTAAAGATCCCAGGTGGCTTCTGGTGGTGAGGGTTGGTGAAAAAGAGTTTTTTGAAGATGTTTATCATGCCAACAGGGCAACCCTGGTATCACTCCATCTTAGCGCATTGATCATATTAATTGTCACAGCATTTGTAACCAATCACATGGTTCAGGTTATCAAAAAAAGAGACAGCGAACTTGAAGGAATGAATAACCAGCTAATGCAGGCAGGGAAGCTGGCATCCATAGGAGAACTTTCCGCAGGGGTTGCCCATGAGATAAACAATCCCCTTGCCATAATTATGACCGAACACCAGCTTCTATTAGATGCGGAAAAAAGAACCCCCATAACAGATCCGGGCCTGGGAGAGCAGTTTGCCGGATCATTGAGCCAGATCGGCACACAGGTTCGCCGGTGCGCGCATATTACAAAAAACCTCATGAAGTTCGCCCGGAGAACCAGGTCGGTCGTTGAAACAGTTAATATAAACCTGTTTTTAAGAGAGGTGATGGATCTCATGGAAAGGGAAGCCAAATCAGACGGCATAGCGTTCAAATCTGTTCTGGATGATACCCTTCCGCCCATTATGACTGATCCGTCGCAGCTTCAGCAGGTATGTTTAAATTTTATCAATAATGCAATAGATGCCCATGAAGAAAAAGGTTTAGGTACGATAACCCTGACAACCTGCCATTCCAGAGACAAAACCGGGATCTCCATTATGGTGGAGGATACGGGCAGTGGAATAAAAGATGAGGATATTGAAAAAATTTTTGATCCGTTTTTCACCACAAAAGCGCCAGGAAGGGGCACAGGGCTGGGACTTTCCATCTGTTACAGTATAGTAAAGCAACTGGGTGGCCATATTCAGGTTGAAAGCCACCTTGGAAAAGGAACTCGCTTTACCCTGACCTTTCCTTTTAAGCTACCAGAGGATCTTATGAATGACGGATAAGACAGATGATATATGGAAAAAAAAGAGTTTATAGAAACCATTAATACAGGAGGATAAATTATGATAGGAAGCAAAATTTTACTGGTGGATGACGAAGAAATATTTGCCGACAACATGGCCAAACTGCTTCAAAGCAGGCAGTACAGGGCTACCGCCGTTTACAGCGGAGAAAGTGCCATAATGGCGCTTGAAAGAGAGAATTTTGATGTGGTTATCCTTGATCTGAAAATGCCGGGAATGAATGGCATTGCTACCTTAAAGGAGATCAAAAACCTGGGGCTTTTCACGGAAACACTTCTTCTTACTGGCCACGGTTCGATTGACGCTGCAGTTGAAGCAATCCGTCTGGGTGCATATGATTTTATCAACAAACCATGTGAAATTGATGATCTTGTTGAAAAAATCGAGGGTGCCTGGAGAAAAAAAGATGATGCCTGGAAAAAGGATATGGAAGAAAAACTTAAAAGAGTTATAGAATCCCCCTCGGATGCGTTTAAATTGTTTGATTGATCCGATTGTCATAAAAAGAGGGTTTAAAGCCGGCTGCCTTGTTAATTATGGTCAGCCGGCTTTCATTCCGCGAATATGGATCTGAATTGAGGACTAAATCTGTAGATATTTTTGGAGGAAAACCATGAAACAATTTCTGGTGAATTCTGTTGGTCGGCTGGATATGATATGCTGGATATTGGTTGTTGTATTTTTTTGTGGCAGTGCATTGATATTCGATGGTGACTTTAACAAATCTTTTATAGCGGCCGGCGGGATTGTGCTGGTCATGATTTTGATCGGATTGTCCATTGAGGTCATCATCGAGACCCTGAAGGATGTAAAGGGCCTTGGCACCATCTCAGGCTTTATCACCAACGGGCCCGAGCTGGTCTGCCTGATCGTCGGCCTGGCGGTGGGGGATGTGCTGTTTGCTGCCAGCACGCCCCTGGGATCAAATTTTATGAACCCGATCCTGTTAATAATTGCAGCACTGGTTACCCGGGTGTTTTTGAAAACACTCCAGACAAACTGGAAGTATAGTCTGACCTGTATTTTGCTTACGGCTGGCATGGCGGTTACTTTTTACGCCATCCCGCTTCAGCATCATATATACTGGGTGGTCACAGCACTTGTTGTGTCTGGCGTGCTGTTTATCAAGCGGCCGCCGGAAGAGGCGGAAGAGTCCATGGAGGAAGAGGTTATAGCAAAATGGAGTCTGTTGCCGGCCGTTGTCGTATTGATTGCTGCAGGGTATTTTCTTGACCCGGTGGTGAGCTTTGCCTCGGTGCAGAGTCATGCCCCAAAAGGGGTGATCGGATTTTTTGTTCTTGCCACGCTTTCAAGCTGGCCGGAATTCAAATGCTGCCTGGCACTTTTGAACCGCAAAAAATATCTGGCAGCTATCTTGAATATCACCGTTAGCAATATCACCAATATCTGGCTGGCCATTGCCGGTGTTGCAACATATTTTTTTATGACAGTTTCTTAAATATAAACCTGTTGCAAAGAAACATAAGAGGATTTTTTTGAAACTATTAGAAAAATTAAAAATAAAGGTAAAAAATCTTAAAAAAGAAATTATTGCGCTTTATTATGCATACCGGCATCCGAGAATGCCGGTATTACCCAAAATCATTATTTTGTTTACGATAGGATATGCTTTAAGTCCAATAGATCTTATCCCGGATTTTATTCCGATTTTAGGTTATCTGGATGATCTTTTAATTCTTCCTGTATTAATAACACTTTCAATTAAATTGATTCCACATGAAATTATGGAAGAATCAAGAAAAAAAGCTGAAAATCAACCGTTACAACTAAAGAAAAATTGGTTTTTTGCCATAGTGTTTGTATTAATATGGATAATAGTGTTGATAAGTATTGTTTTATTCGGCCACTCTTTTTATACCAAAATTCAAATATCGTGATTCGGGAAATCCAAAAAATCAATCAAAACAATTTCAGCAAGATGTAAACTCCTGGACTGACCAATTTATTTACAATTGGTCAGTCCATTTTACAGACTGTAAAAATAACTGACACCTGCCTTAAATTTGTCAGTTATTTTTACAGTCTGTTTTTTTTGTTTTTTCAGTATGTTATTGTCTATTTTTTTTGACTTGCCAGTTGGCATGTATCTTGATAGTCAAGAGGAGAAGATAAAAAAAGAGGCAGTGTAAAAAGGAAAGAAAACAATGGAAGTATCTGTTGAAGATCGGAATGTATTTTATCATGTGTTGAGCAGAAAAATAACCACTTTGATACTGGTTGTTTCTTTTTTCCCCATGCTATTGACCACAGGTATTCTTGTTTATAGATTCAACCTGACCTATACGGAAAAAATTGAGGCCCATATTTCAGAGCTGGTTCAAAAACATACTCAGAATATTGATAGTTTTTTAGCCGAAAAATTAGGAAATATCCGGTATATGGCCCGGCCTTTTGAAAACAGCCAGCAGGCCCCGGATATATTCCTGCAAAAAAATCTGGCATTATTGAAAACAGAGTATGGAGATGTATTTACTGATCTGGGGATGGTTAATGAAAACGGAATCCAGTTTGAGTATGAAGGTCCGTTCAGGCTTAAAAATGCTGATTACTCAGGAGCTGAATGGTTTTTAAAAGCAATGGGCAAACCTTTTTATATCAGTGATGTGTTTGCAGGGTTAAGAGGGCATCCCCATTTTATTATTGCGGTCAAAATTAAATCCAATGGATCTTATTATATTTTGCGGTCAACCATTAATTTTGGTGCCTTTAATTCCCTGGTGGAGAATATCCAGATCGGAAAAACCGGTTACGCCTTTCTTGTGAACAGTAAAGGTCAATTGCAGACTCAAACCAAGGTGGGAATCGAACAGGCAGGTATTATATCAATTCCAGATAATAATCGCCTGAAAAACAGCAAAACTGTTTTTACAAAAAAAGAAGATGCCTCGGGGAAAAAATATTTATGTGTGACATCCATGCTGAAGAATATTGACTGGATAATGGTATTTCGCCAGGATTTAAAGGATGCTTTCCATGATTTATGGAAAACACAACTGCTTACCCTGGCCATGTTTGTACTTGGATGTGTTGCCATTCTTGCGGTTGCTTTTGTCCTTCCCCGCAATATTGTAAAGCTTATTGCAAGATCTGACGAAAAAAGCGAAGTCATGAACAAACAGGTGGTGGAAAGCGGGAAACTTGCCACCATTGGTGAACTTGCCGCAGGCATTGCCCATGAAATAAACAACCCCGTTGCCATCATGGTAGAAGAGGCAGGCTGGATAGAGGATCTTTTTGAAGAAGAGGATCTAACTCAATTAAAAAATGTTGAAGAGATCACCCGGGCGCTGCGCCAGATAAATAGCCAGGGCAAAAGATGCAAAGAGATCACCCATAAACTGCTGAGTTTTGCCAGAAAAACAGATTCTACTATCAATGATGTTCAGATCAATGATGCTATAAAGGAAATTGTTTCTCTTACAGCCCAGATGGCCAGGTATAATAATGTTATCATTGAAACAAAACTCAGTGAAGGTATTCCCTATATCCGGATATCTCCTTCAGAACTCCAGCAGGTGATTCTTAATTTCTTTAACAATGCCATTGATGCCATGGAAAAAACCGGGGGAACCATTAAGGTCGAAACCAAAGTCAGCCAGATTGAAAAAAATCATGTGGTGGTTTCCATTGAAGATAACGGACCTGGAATTCCTAAAGATAATCTTAACAGGATATTTGATCCGTTTTTTACAACAAAGG
>CALGRI010000158.1 GCA_937880875.1 uncultured Pseudomonadota bacterium | reverse complement strand
GCCCAAAAAGCCCTGGGTGAAAACTGCTCGAAAAAGGATACAAATTTTTATAAAGGCAAATTTTTTGCAATGAATTATTTTTTCAGATATGAACTGCCAAAAACCTATGGATTGGCTGCACGACTTATGGACAATGATAATCTTACTATAAATATGAAGACTGAATATTTCAAAGACTAAATAAGGAGATTTTTAAATGAATAAAATTATATTCAGACAGGACGGCCCAATCGGTTATCTTACCTTGAACAGGCCGGATAAATATAATGCCGTTGATAAGGAGATGCTTTGTGAGTTTGAAGAATTCATCAATGCACGGATGTATGATAACAGTGTTTCAGTCATTATCCTTGATGGAGGGGATGCCAAAGGGTTTTGTGCAGGACTTGACATGCAGACATTTGGCCCGCAAATTTTTGATATGCAGCCTGCGGATGCCTATAATGCCCAGGCCAGGTTATCAAGAATGATGTTAGGCTTAAGAAAAATTCCCCAGCCTGTTATTTGCTGTGTCCATGGGGCGGCTGCAGGAATAGGCTTTTCCCTGGCAATGGCTTCGGATATCCGTATTTTAGCTGAAAATGCCAGATTTTGTGCAGCCTATATAAACATTGGATTAGGTGGTGCAGATATGGCTGCTTCCTATTTTCTTCCCAGACTTATTGGCTCAGGAAGAGCCAATGAATTTCTTTTGACCGGAAACTGGCTTAGTGCAAATGAGGCTATGAACCTGGGATTTGCCAGCAGGATCGTTCAAAAGCAAGAAATGATTGAAATCGCAACAGGACTTGCAAAGGTTATGGCAGGTAAAAATCTCCTGGGACTTCGTATGACTAAAGAAGCCATTAATATTAATATTGATGCCGGCGGACTTGAGGCATGCCTGCAGATGGAAGACAGAAATCAGATGATGCTGGCTTTTGGGATGCATATTCATCCGGCAAAAAAAGAATAGAGTTTCACAGGGAAACAGGCATACCGTTTTGAGTTTCAGGAGATCTGCCGGACCACAAGCACAGGACATGAAGCCTGGCTGATGACACGATCAGTTGTAGATCCGACAATAAACCTTTCCAAAAGGCTGTGGCCGTGAACCCCAATTACGATCATATCCACTTCTTTTTGTACAGCATAATCGGTCAATTCCTTATAAGGCTGACCTTCAAGCAGGACGGTGATGGGTGTACACCAGTTCCGGCAGTCTTCAGGAACCATATCTAAAAGCTGTTTTTCAAAATGATGGAATAGAGTTTTTTTGTTTTTCAAATCTTCATTGGTTGCCTTTTTTTTAAGTTCCAGATATTCAGACCGGGTCCAGTTGGTGTAGTCGCCATCCTCCTGTATTTTTATATAGTCTGAGGCAGACAATTCAATTTGTTCGCTTGGCCTGACAACATGGGCCAGGTATAGCTGTGTCTGAAATTCCTGGGCAAGGCTTAAGGCATGGTCAAAAGCAAGTTGGGAATCCGGGGAAAAATCACATCCCACAAGGATTTTCTTCAATTTTATATTTTTTCCAATCACTGAACTTGAATGTTTTTTTTGTGCAAAAAGAACCAGAAGCGGGCATTGGAGAGTTTTTACCAGTCTATCGGTTACAGAGCCTATCAAAAATCGTTTTATGCCTGATCCGCCATGGGTTGCAGCAATGACCATATCAATATTGTTTTTACTGACAATTCGACTGATTTCATCTGCCGCGTGCCCGGTTGAGACAATGATTTCACATTCAATATCAAGCTCTTCTGCCATTTTTCCAAGCTTGTCCTTTGCCGACTGAACTCGACCAGCCTCAATATCTGTGTAGTCGATATAGGAATGCCCAAGACTTGAAATCATAAGCGTTCCCGAAAGGATATGGCATAAGCAAAGGGTTGAACCAAATTCTGATGCCAGTGATTTGCCATAGGCAATAACAATATCGGAAAAGTCTGAAAAATCTATTGCACACATTATTTTTTGAGTTTCTATCCTCATCATTCTTCTCCTTTTTTTGGGGGTTAATAAAAATATGGTGTATTCTATTAAAAAAAAACAGATAAAAAGAACAAACAGTGTGAAGACGAAAACACAAGATTCGGATTGAGCCCAAAAAAAAGAGAACAGCTTAAGTCTCCAAAAACAGGAAGTATAGGTTCAAATTACCCCATGCCCCGGAGTTCTGTCAAGATAATTTATAGACTGATTCATAGACAATCGGGCTTAAATCCTTTGGCAATTAGGAACATTTACCCGTTTTTTGTCCTTAATATTTTTATTCAATGTTTTAAAAGATAAAAAAATATTGTAAAGATAGTTTCCAAAAGTGTTCAGTCAAATCAAAGAGGGGATATGCAAAAAGAAGGAAAAACAAAACAGAGACTATTGCTTCAAAGATTGCGGTTCGGGAAAAAGGATGGGTCTATTTTCTTTTCTCAATGCAATCTTGAAATTTTTAAAGATATTGATAACTATCTGGCCGGCCGGGAAAAATTAAGCGTATTTTATGAATAAGCCATTGATGAAAGTATTTTTAATATCAGGATCTTATCAGACTTGAAAGGAAAATTTAGCGCATGAGTAGGAAGATGGACATGGCAACAACCAGAATAGGGGTTGTGGGTGGAGGAGCCTGGGGAACCGCTCTGGCCAAATTGCTTGCAGACAAAGGGTTTCTTCTGGACCTGTGGGTTTTTGAGTCTGAAGTAAGAGAACAGATTGAAAAGAACAGGGAAAACAAGATTTTTCTTCCAGATGTGAAGCTGCCGGAAAATATCATTCCATCCAATGATATTGAAACCGTTGTAAAAGAAAAAGACCTGGTGCTTGTTGTGGTCCCGTCCCACTGCATGAGGGATGTGGCAGGTCAGATGAAAAATTTTATCAGTCCCGGGACAATTATTGTAACGGCATCCAAAGGGATTGAGAATAAAACCCATATGATCATGACCCAGATTCTTGCAGAAAAAATTGATTTTCTTCCCAAAGAAAATTTTGCTGTTCTCTCGGGTCCAAGTTTTGCCAGGGAAGTTGCAAATAATGTGCCCACAGTTGTTGCGGTCGCATCAACCAGCCGGGAAATATCCGAGTATGTCCAGGAAATATTTTCTTGCCCCACGTTCAGGGTGTATGTTAATGATGATCCCATCGGTACCCAGATAGGTGGTGCCATGAAAAATGTGGTGGCCATAGCTGCCGGTATTTGTGACGGAATGAAGATGGGTCTTAATCCAAGGGCTGCCCTGATTACCCGGGGTCTTGCCGAGATGAACCGGCTGGGAACAAAGTTGGGGGCCGATCCTCTCACCCTGGCCGGGCTTGCCGGTGTGGGAGACCTTTTATTAACCTGTACAGGTGCACTAAGCCGCAACTATACCCTGGGCAGGCAGATCGGGGAAGGCAAAAAACCGGATGATATCATTTCTGAAATGAGAATGGTTGCCGAAGGGGTTAAAACAACCCGATCCGTCTACAATCTGTCAAAAAAACTGGGGGTGGATCTTCCCATTTGCAATGAAGTTTATTTTGTCCTTTTTGAAGGCTGTTCGGTCAAAGAAACGGTTGAGCACCTGATGAACCGCTCCTTAAAGCATGAACTGGATGGGGTTCTGGACAGTTCATTTGATAGATTCTAAGGCAGCTTTTGTATCATTCACAAGCTGCCTTAAAGGATGATCTTCTGATTAAATTCTTAATAATCGCAGATGGATGGATCCACACTCTTGGGAACCCCTTCATGGGGTGTCCATTTTTTTGTGCCGTATGTATCTTTTCCCCTCATATTTTTAAGAATTTCAATGCTTGATTTATACCCTTTGTACATTCTGCACATATCCATGGCCATGCCGCATATTAATGCAACCGCCTGGATAATTGTGATATCAGTAATAGAAAATTCCCAGGGGCTTTTGGTATACACACGAAGGGCACCGAGGATTTTATCATGGCTGATAATAGGGACACCCAGCAAAGAAGCTATGCCTTCTTTTTTAGCTTCCTCGGGATATTCGATTCTTGGATCATCCATTACATCATAGATTGCAACGGGAACAGCATCTTTTGCTTCCTTGATGGTCTGCATGAAATGGATCGGGCCTTTGTTCAGATATTCATCGCTTAAACCGTATGATGCAACAAGGCCAAGCTCACGGGTTTCTCTGTCCACCAAAAATATGGAGCAGCCTTTGACTCTGAATGCGGTTTTAACACTTTCCGCCGTGATCAGGGCTACTTCTTCCGGATCTTTGCAATGAGAAATGGCCGTGGTTAACCGGGTAATCGTGTCATAATAAATAGTGTGATTTTCCATAAATACCTCCCCTTTTAAATGATTAGAGAGCACCCTTAAAAAAACTTTTGGATGCCGGTTAAAAAAATATTTTCAAAATGAGATATAAGATCAAAAGAGCGGCAGCCGTATAGAAGGACTCAAATTGAAAAGAGTGGAGCTGTCTGTAAGAGTATATTCACTATATACCAGTCAGGTTCAGACGTCAAAGGCTTTTAAAATTTCATGGCAGGCTTGCCGGGTGCCGCCCTGGTTTGATTGGAGGTATTCCAGGGCAAGTCGTTTGCGGTCAGACCTGTTGCCGGGTTTTTCAAGGGTTTGGGTGATGGTTCTGGCAACAGCTTTCCAATGGTTTTTTTTAATGACAATTCCTTTTTTAAAGATGTCATTGGTTGCCCATGCAAAATCATCATAATATGGGCCTGTGACTATGACAGCCCCCTGGATGGCTGGTTCAATGAAATTTTGCCCTCCCAAAGGTTTCAGGCTGCCACCGACAAAGACAACCGCGGCTAAACCATAGGCTGTTTTTAGCTCTCCAAAGGTATCCCATAAAATGATGCCGGGATTTTTCAGACAAGAATTTATTTTTGACCTTAAATGGAAATTTAAATTTTGGGAGGTTAAACGTTTTTCCCATGCCTTGACCCTGTGTATGTGTCTTGGAAAGATGGCAACAACCTGGTTTGGGACTATTTTTAAAATATTGTTTAAAATATGGACCATCTCTTTTTCCTCCTGCTTTCTTACTGATGCCAGAATGGTCAGGGGCAAAGTTTGGGGAAGGATTTTTTTTATTTGTTTCAGAGTGTTAACATCATCCTCATCTGTATCTATAGCTTCAAATTTGATATTCGGCATGGTGTTCACCATTGCCCCTTCAAACACCTGTTCATATCTTTGCGCATCCTGATCTGAAGTTGCAAGAATTGTATCTGGAGACAGGTGTCTCCAAAAAAATTTTGTTTTCAGATAATGGGTGTAACTATTTTTGGAAAGCCTTGCATTTATGATAAAAATCTGGGTCTTGTTAAGTTTCAGAAAATAGAGCAGGGCAGGCCAGATTTCAGTTTCAAGCAGCACCATAACCCGGGGGTTGATAATTTTTATGGTTTTTTCAATGGTGTCAGGCATATCAAAGGGAAACCATTCTATTTTAAGGTCTATTGATTTGTGGATTATTTTTTCGGTTAATCTTGCCCGTAAAATATCCATTCCCTGGGATGTTGTTGTGGTCACTAAAATTTTTAAATTTGTTTTTGGGGACAGCCTTTGAAGGATATTGGCGGCAAGGTAGGCTTCACCTGCAGAAGCTGCTTGAATCCATATATCTGCCTTTGTATGGTGAGAAGAATCAATTCGTTTTTCAAATCCTGACCTCAGGCGCCTGTTCTTTTTGAGAAAAGGCAGGCTTACGCGCCAGAGCATATTGTAAAGTTTGAAAAAATTAAGTATAAAGGCATTCTTTATCATGGGGATACATGCTCTCATTTTTTTTAAATGTTGACAATACATCTTGATATAATAAATTAAGGTTTATGGAAAAGAAAAACCCGAAACTGACCAAATCACGGCAGAAAAAAATCATTTCTCTGGTGTCTAAATACTGGAAGAGGCTTTTGCTGGCTGCCTTCTGCATGATTATTGTTGCCGGGGCAAACGGTGCCATGGCGCTTTTAGTCAAACCCGTCATGGATGATATTTTTATCAACAGGAACCGGGACATGCTCTTAATAATTCCCGGGATTGCCATCCTGGTCTTTTTTTTAAAAGGTGCAGGCTCCTATGGATCAGAATATTTGATGAACTATATCGGGGAAAAGATCATCCGGTTTTTCAGAGACTCTTTGTATGAAAAGATAATGGATCTTCCCATTTCTTTTATTCACAGGGAAAAAACCGGAGCCCTGATGTCCCGCATTACAAATGATGTGAACATCGTTAAAGGAATGGTTTCCACGGCAGTGATAAATCTGTTCAGGGATTTTTTCTCAGTGATTGCCTTTTTATTTGTTATTTTTTATCGGGACTGGCAACTGGCATTGGGCGCTTTTGTCGTTCTACCCCTGGCTTTTTATCCCATTGTTCTGTTTGGCAGACGGGTTAGAAAATTTTCCACCGGGACCCAGGAAACCATGGCGGATTTGAATTCATTTCTGCATGAAACATTTACCGGCAGCAAGATTATAAAAATCTTTAATCTCCAGGTTTTTGAAAAAAATCGCTTTAAAGAGAAAACCCAGGTGCTTTTCAGGCTTGAGATGAAAAAAGTCGTTGCCAAGGCTTTGTCTTCTCCTGTCATGGAATTTTTAGGTGGCCTTGGCATTGCATTTATTATCTGGTTCGGCGGTATGCGAGTGATTAACGGCACATCAACACCGGGAACTTTTTTCTCATTTCTCACTGCCGTAATGATGCTCTATGATCCTGTGAAAAAATTGTCCAATCTGAACAATACCATCCAGGAAGGCATTGCTTCAGCCACAAGGATATTTGATATTCTGGAAGAAGAGTCTGACATTAAGGAAAAGAAAACCCCTGAAATTATTACAGAAAGCATTTTTGATGTTGAATTTGATCATGTTGGTTTTTCCTATAATGATAATGAGGCACCCGCATTAAATGATATCAATCTAAAGGTTGCCCCTGGTGAAGTTCTGGCCCTTGTCGGGATGAGCGGGGGAGGTAAGACAAGTCTAGTCAATCTTGTCCCGCGCTTGTATGATGTTACCTGCGGCCGCGTGCTTATTGCAGGAAAAAATGTAAAAGATCTTTCAATAAAATCCCTGCGGGATCATATTTCCATCGTGACCCAGGAACCCATCCTTTTTAACGAATCAGTGAAGGACAATATCCGGTATGGCAAGATGGATGCAACAGATCTTGAAATAGAAAATGCAGCAAAAGCAGCCTATGCCTATGAATTTATACAGGGGTTTCCCAAGGGGTTTGATACCATTATAGGCGAACTTGGTTCCCGGCTTTCAGGGGGAGAAAAACAGAGGATCTGTATTGCTCGGGCCCTGATCAAAGATGCACCTATCCTTATACTGGATGAAGCAACCTCTGCTTTGGATTCCCAAGCCGAAAGGGTGGTTCAAAAAGCCCTGGAAAATCTGATGAGAGGCAGGACATCCTTTGTGATTGCTCACAGACTGTCCACCATTGATTATGCCTCGAGAATTATCTTGCTGAAAAACGGGACCATAAAAGAACAAGGTACCCATGAGGAGCTGATGGCCCAAAAAGGAGACTATTTTAAACTTCAAACCATGCAGGCTGTTAAAGGCTTGAATAATTAAGAGCACCGGGGCAATATTTGAATATAGAAACCCAAATTAAAGGAGAAAATAATGGCAATTTCTGAAGAATTATTGGAAATACTGGTTTGCCCCAAATGCAAGGGTGAGATTCATTTGAATACAAAAAGGGACGGGCTTGAATGCAACGCATGCCGACTTTTATATGAAATAAAAGATGATATCCCCATAATGCTCATTGATGAGGCAAAACCGCTGTAAGCATGAGTATTCCAAAAAATCCAGATCCTGCAAAACTGGTAGTCGGATGTATCATGAATGATAAGGCATTGATAGAGCCCCTCTTCCCCATGCTGGAAGACAGGTTCGGTCCTGTGGACATGATCAGCCGTTGGTTTGATTTTGCTTATACGGATTATTATTATAAAGAGATGGGCACTCTTTTGTTTCGAAAGGTTTTTGTGTTTAAAAATTTAATTGCCCAGGATGAACTTGCCCTGATAAAAGAGAAAACCAATGAAATTGAAAATCGGTTTGCAAGAGCCGGAAAGAGGTCGGTGAACATTGATCCTGGATATCTGGTTTCATCTCGGTTTATCCTGGCCACGGGAAAGGAATATTCCCACAGGATTTATATTGGCCGCAAAATTTATGCTGACCTTACATTGATGTATTCTAAAAAATATGGTTTTAAAACATTGGAATGGACATACCCGGATTATACGTCAAAAGATATGATTTCTTTTTTATCAAAGGTCAGGGATAAATATCTTTTGGATTTAAAGGCAGACAAAGGAAAAAAAAATGATTAAAAGCATGACGGCTTTTTCGCAGGTTTCAAATACTTATGACACTATCACGGCAGATGTCACCCTCCGTTCTTATAATTCACGACATCTTGATATTTCTTTTTATGGTCCTGAATCCTGCCAGGTTTTTGAAGAGGATATTAAAAAGGTGATCGCCAAAACCCATGATAGGGGAAGAATTGAGATTAAATTGTTTATTCAGGATGATGCAATAGACCTGGAACTATTTGAAGTGGATGATGTAAGGACAGCATCCTATTATCAGGCATTAAAAAAGATAAAAAAAGATTTAAATTTGTCAGCCGACATCTCTATAACTGACATCTTATCTGCCAGAAATGTGATTGTTCCTTCTAAAAAGAAATTGGATTCAACAAACCTGTGGAAGGCGATCAAGCCTTGCCTTGAGACAGCCAGCATCAATCTTGATCTCATGCGCAAAGAAGAGGGGAAAAATCTTTATTCGGACTTAAGCGCCAGGATTGATTATATTGAAGACAATTTAAAGCAGATTGAAAAAGATGCTGCAAAAATTCCCCAGGTTTATAAGAAACGGCTCATGGAAAGAATATCCTATCTAACTTCGGATACAGAAGGACTCGACACTGTCAGGATTTCCCAGGAGGCAGCCATAATTGCTGACAAGAGTGATGTGTCAGAGGAAATTGTTCGACTTTACAGCCATATTAAGCAATTCAGGCAGATCCTTGATTCAGAAGATTCTGAAGGAAGGAAACTTAATTTTTTAATCCAGGAGTTTAACAGGGAATTTAACACCATCGGATCAAAGGCTGGAAATGCTTCTTTATCCCATATGGTCGTCGACCTGAAATCAGAGCTTGAAAAGATCAGGGAACAGGTACAAAATATTGAGTAATTTTTATATATTGAAAAGGAAGAACCTATGGAACAGCTTCTTTTAAATTTAGGCTTTGGAAACACTGTGGTGGCAAAAAAAGTAGTGGCGATTTTATCGCCCGGCTCATCTCCCATGAAACGGGTCAAGGATGAAGCCAAGCAGGAAAAACGCCTTCTTGATGTGACCCATGGCAGGAAAACAAGGGCTTTTATCATCACTGAAAGCAATCATGTCATTCTTTCATCCATTCAGTTTGAGACACTCTCCAACCGATTTGAATCCCTGATGACCAGTGGAAAAGAATAATCTCATGCCAGGCAAAGGAAAGCTGTTTGTCATCTCCGCTCCTTCCGGTGCCGGGAAAACAACATTGATAAGAAAGGTATTAACCCGGTTTAAAAATCTTTCTTATTCTATTTCTCATACCACTCGGAGCCCTAGGAAAAATGAAAAGGACGGCATTGACTATTTTTTTATAAACCAGGATGAGTTTGAACAAAAAATAACCCTGGACCACTGGCTTGAATGGGCAAAGGTTCATGATAATTTTTATGGTACATCTAAAAGCTTTATAAAAAACAGCTTGGAAAAAGGCCAGAGTCTTCTTCTGGATATTGATGTCCAGGGTGCAGGACAGATTATGGCATTGGGTCTGGATATAGTTTCCATATTTATCATGCCGCCTTCTTTTGAAATTTTGTCTCAACGCCTTGAAAACCGCGGAACTGACACAAAAGAAGTGATAGCCAAACGTCTTGAAAATGCAAAATCAGAAATTGCCCGGAAAGACCTGTTTCAATACGCGGTCGTCAATGATAACCTTGACAAAGCCACAGAAGAACTTTGTTTGATTTTTAAAAAAGAGATGGCCAGGCTATGAAAGAAAAAATGAAAGAAAAAAATGATATCCTTTTTGGATTCCATTCCGTGTATGAAGCATTAAAGGCAGACAAAAGAAAATTTTATAGTATATTAATTTCAAAAAACAGGTCTTTGGGCAGGATGGAAAATATTGAGACCATTGCCAGGCAAAGAAACATAAAAATCGAAATGGTTGATCCTGAACTTCTGGACAAGATGACAGATTTTTCAAACCATCAGGGCCTGGCTGCCAACACCTCTTTTTTCCCCATCAAAAAAGCCAGTGAGGTTGTAAGGCTTGTACAGGGAAAAAAAGAGCCTTGTTTTATCCTGATACTGGAAAACATTGAAGATCCCCATAACCTTGGGGCATTAATCAGAACAGCACTTTGTGCCGGGGTTGATTATATTCTTATCCCAAAAGACAGGTCTGCCGTTCCTTCTTCAACAGTGTCCAGAAGTTCTGCCGGTGCAATGGAGCATGCTGATATTTTTTATATCACAAATACTGCTTCCATATTAAGAGCTTTAAAAGAAAATGGAGTATGGGTATCCGGACTGGATGCAGGAGCAGATACATCTTTGTTTGACGCTGATTTGACCGGGAATATTGCTCTTGTTATCGGTGGTGAACATAAAGGTATCAGACCCCTTGTAAAAAAAGAGTGTGATTTTTTGTTGTCTATCCCGAATAAAGGAAATATTAATTCCCTGAATGCTTCTGTGGCAGGTGGCATCGCCATGTATGAAGCCCTTCGCCAGCGAAGGTGAAAACAAAAACATTATCTTGGAACAAAATGATACACAAGGCTATCACGGCTGACAATGCAGGACAGATACCATGCTCAATATTTTTCAGAATCGCAACAGAACATATTTCTTATCAGCAGTACAAAATAGTATCCGGGTTTTAAACCAGCTTTTATATCCATTAAAATGTTTAAAATGCGGTGTGTATATTGATCCTGATACGGTTACACCCCATACAATGGAGGCCTGTTTTTGTGATCATTGCATGGCCTCGGGATTTTATCCCATTGACACACCTTTTTGTACAAAATGCGGAGTTAAGTTTCATAAGAGTTTTAATGAAAATCACGTGTGTGAAGCCTGTCTGAAAACACCTTTAAGGCTTGACCGTGTCAGAGCAGCACTTGAGTATAAAGGCATAATAAAAGATGCGATTCCTTTCTTTAAATATCATTCAAAACTGTCGGTTTCAAAGGTGTTTGAGCACATGATGTTTCAAACTTTTATACGCCATTTTGAAATCAGTCAGATCGACCTGATCATGCCCGTACCCCTGCATAAAAAGAAATTAAGAGAAAGGGGGTTTAATCAGGCATTTCTTCTGATCCGAAACTTTGTGAAGCTCTATCAACAGGCTTTTGAGCAACCACCTTCATGGAAAATTAATACGATTTCACTTGCCAGGATTAAAAAAACCCAACCCCAGACAGGCTTTGATATTGATCAGAGGAAAGCCAATTTGAAAAATGCATTTAATGTTGTCAACCAAAAGACAATTGATAATAAATACATTCTCTTGATAGATGATGTGTTTACTACGGGGGCAACCTGCAATGAAGCTGCCAGGATATTATTGAAACATGGGGCAAAAAAAGTTGATGCACTTGTGCTGGCCAGAACCTGAGACACAGAGCCATGGATTCAATCTTGCCTCACCCGTAAAAAAGATGCAAATTTGGGTATCCCGTTTTTGGTAAAACCATAGTACTTGAAGGTAACAATTGTTCCTATGGACGGAGGATTTTTCCTGTGTTGGTCTGTAAAGCCTGTGCCCAGCTTAAAAACTATCTCATTTTCAAGCTGTAAGGTAAGAGATCCCATCATGGTTTCATATTTCCCTTTTCCCTTGTTTATACCAATGACCACACCTTCCATATCCCAATTTTTTTTTACTTTCAGGACATGGGCACTTCGGCCTGTATGGTAAGGCATTTCAGGGTCCTTTACGACCACACCTTCCCCGCCTTTTGATTGTACCTCATCCAAAAAAAGATCAAGATCTGATTTATCTTTGACCCTTATCTGGGGAATAACTCTTATATGAGTATTCTTGTGGGCTTCAAACCATGCGCTTGCCTTGTTGAGTCGTAGAAGAAAACCTCCTTTTCCATTTGGGACCTCAAAAATATTATAGGTTATTTTCTCCCAGCCATTTCCCGGATTTTTATCAAGAACAGTTGATTGGATAAATTCAAAATCGCCCCTTTTGCTCCAGAGTTCACCATCCAGTTCAAAAGGAGGAAAATTTTTAATAAACCATGACGGCGGATTTAGAGGCAATCCCTTTCGGGTCAGCAATTTTTTTCCGTTCCAGTAACCACGGATACCATCAAGTTTTTCACTCATCACCCACCCTGTTATCTCTTCTTCACTGGTGTAAACTCTGGGTTTTTGTAAAGAGAAATCCTGTGCAAAAAGGGCTTGTCCAAAACTCAATAACAAGAATAATACAGATACTATTGTATATTTAAATCTTTGACAGGAAATCATTCCATCTCCTTGGGTTTTTTTTATGGGTGTGTGACAAATTTACTTTTCTTGACAAAAAGCAATTCCTATCCTATAGGTTAAATTTTCTGCTTGATCAAGTACCAGATAAAGTGAGTTACAATGACAAAAGGAAATTTTATAAATACTCCCCGGGGATTTTTCCATTATCAAAAATTTTTAATGATTTATATTTCAAAATAATTTATGTTCATTTCATTAAATGAATGATAAAAAAGGTTTTATGAAACCAATAGAAACAAAAATCGAAAATGGAGATTGTCTGGATATCCTTAAACAATATCCAGACGATTATTTTAATTTAATTGTAACATCACCGCCCTATGCAGATAGTAGAAATAAAACATATGGAGGGATTAAACCTGACAATTATGTTGAATGGTTTTTGCCAAGAGCCAAGGAATTTTTAAGGGTGCTTCGTCCAGACGGCACTTTTATTCTCAACATAAAAGAAAAAGCTGTAAATGGGGAACGTCATACATATGTTATTGAGTTAATTTTGTCATTGCGGGAACAAGGATGGTTATGGACAGAAGAGTTTATTTGGCATAAAAAAAATTGTTTTCCCGGAAAATGGCCGAATCGCTTTAGAGACGCATGGGAAAGGTGTTTACAATTTAATAAATCAAAAAAGTTCAAGATGTATCAAGAAGAAGTTATGGTTCCCATGGGTGATTGGGCAAAAAATAGGTTGA
>CALGRI010000157.1 GCA_937880875.1 uncultured Pseudomonadota bacterium | reverse complement strand
GGTGTATACCACCATGAACAAGCATACATCCAATGGATTTTATTATTTGGGAAAGTTAAAAAGCAAAAGAGATGATTCAGATTGAATTGGAAATAAAATCATTGGATTTTTATCAATCCCATGAATTTGAAGCCGTCTCCGAAAGCTATCTTGAAGACGGAATCCCCCACATTGACATGATCAGGCCCAGGAGGTAAAAACTATTTTTTTGGCCATGTCGTATTTGTCCTCATCTATATTTTTACACAATTCCATCTTCAAAAATAGGTTTTTTTAGAAGGACCCTTTCAGGACTGAAAATGGATAGATCCAGCACAGGCTCCTTTTTCAGGATCAGTTCCGTCATGTATCTCCCAACAGCCGGGCCCTGCTGCAGTCCATGACCGGAAAAACCATTGGCAAGATAAAAGCCCTTCAATTCCGGCCACTCCCCTAAAATGGCATTGGCATCAAGGGTGTTGACAGCATAGAGTCCTGCCCATCCTTTGATCAGCTTTAGTGATTCAAACACTGGTGCAAAATCATATAGTTCTCCCCATAATAGTTCAAAACGATCTTCTTCCCATGTAAAATCAAACCCTATGGGATCTTCTTCCATTGATTTGCCCAGCAGAAGAAGACCGCCGGTTTCCGTCCTGAAATAGAATCCCGATGGCAGAACAGTCAATGGCAGAGGGCCATCGGGTTTAAACTTGGGTGTCACAGCAAATACCTGACGTTTTACCGGGTTGACAGGAAGTTCAATGCCGATGGTTTTAACCAGTCGGGCTGCCCATGCCCCCGTACAATTAACTACATGGGAAGAAAAAAATGTTTCTCCCAAAATAGTTTTTACCCCTTGAATGACAGCCATGGTCCGATTTTTATCTCCATCGGTGAGCAGTTCAACCACTTCATCCTGTAAAAACTGAACACCCATGGATTTTGCTTTGGCCTTATATCCCATTAATACGGCATAGGCATCAAAATGGCCATCTTCCGATCCAAAGGTGCCGCCCACAATACCGTCTAAATTTTCATAAATGGGATATTTTTCCCTTATTTTTTCCAAAGACCACCATTCAATGGCACACCCAAGATCTTTCTGCATGTGAAAGGCCTTTTGGGCAGCAGGTTCCATTTTTTTATCATGCAGAAACAGATTGCCCTCCCTTCGATAAAAAATCGCCGGTTTTACCCCGTCAACAGCCATCTCATCTTCAAAATTTTCAAGGGTTTTAAAGGCATATTGGGAGATCTGGACATTCTCCTTCAGACTGAACTGTATCCGGGCATTCACCATGGACAGGGTGGTAGATGCTTTTTCATAACCCAGGTCTTTTTCAATAACAATCACTTTTAAAGACGGATCCGCCATCATCAGATGATATGCTGTGGATGAACCCATAATGCCGCCGCCGATAATAATAACATCAAAATTTTTTGGTTTCATAATCTCCCCGCCATACAATGTGTTTTCTTTTTTTTGATTTATCGGACTGGAACAATTTCCAGCCAGTAGCCATCAGGGTCGTTTATAAAATAAATCCCCATTTCCTTGTTTTCAAAGCAGATGCAGTCCATTTCTTTGTGAAGCTTGTAAGCCGCATCAAAATCCGATGTTCTAAATGCAATGTGAAACTCTTCATCCCCTAAATCATAGGGCCGGTCCATGTCTTTCAGCCAGGTGAGTTCAATCTTGTTCTGGGTTGAGCCATCACCTAAAAAAACAATAATATAACTGCTGTCTTTAGCTTCACTTTTTCTAGTCTCTTTTAATCCCAGTGCTTTATTGTAAAATGTCAGACTCTTTTCAAGATCCAGCACATTAATATTGAAATGATCTATGGTGAATTTCATGGTTATTCCTTTGTTTGGGGTTATTGTTCAAATACTGAATAATCCCAGACTATAAAGGAAGGGTCAAGAAAAAAGCACTTTTACAAGTTTTTTACAACATCTTTACTCCTTTATGACACATTGAACCACCAGGGCCTGTATACTTAAACCCGATGAAAGACAGATCTTTATATTGCGGTTTAACAAAAAATTGATTAATTTAACAGGTAAAGGAGAAGGACCATGACACACTTAAGACCTTATCAAAACCGGACAATTGTTTCATTTTTTACAGTATTGATTATTTTTGTCACAATGGCAGGGGGTGTTTGGGCAGGAATTGAACCTTCCAGACTTATCTGCAGGGTGGAGACAGACAGGGCCGTTCTGCCGGCAGGAGATTCCCAGAATGTGGTGCTTAAGATTACCCTTGATGCGCCTTTGTCTCCGGTTAATATTAAAAGACCTTTGGTCAATCTTGCCCTGGTCCTGGATCAGTCAGGTTCCATGAACGGTACCAAAATCCAACAGGCAAAGGCGGCTGCCATTGAAGCCTTAACTCGGCTTGGTTTGCAGGATATTTTTTCCGTGGTGGTCTATGATACCAATGTTCATACTATTGTCCCGGCTCAGAATGCAAGGAATATCCAGGGAATTATCCATACCATTCAACAGATTCGTGCCGGCGGCAGTACGGCTCTTTTTGGCGGTGTCAGCCAGGGGGCTTCCGAGATCAGGAAAAATCTTGAAAACGATTATGTTCACCGCATTGTTCTTTTGTCTGACGGACTGGCTAATGTGGGGCCCAGGATGCCGGCAGATCTTGGAAGACTTGGGGCAGCTTTGATTAAAGAAAATATTTCCGTCACAACCGTGGGAGTGGGTACAGATTATAATGAAGATCTCATGGCACAGCTTGCCCAGAAAAGTGACGGCAATACATATTTTGTCGAGTCAGGATTTGATCTTCCCAGGATTTTTTCAGCAGAACTGGGAGATGTATTAAATGTAGTGGCGAAAAAAGTAAAAGTGATCATAACACTGCCATACAATGTGCAACCCGTCAATATTATCGGAAGACAAGGCAGAATACGGGGAAATCAGATAGAACTTTATATGAATCAGCTTTATGGGGGCCAGGAAAAGTATGCCCTGGTTGAAGTTAATATCCCAAAATCAATATCCGGATCAAGAATTAAGGTTGCCCAGGCTGATGTAACTTATGAAAATCCCTTCACTCAAAAATTGGAAACATCAAGCGGAACTTCATATGCCAGGTTCAGCAGTGATCCCAAAAAGGTTGCCAAATCAACCAACATTGATGTGGTCAGAGAATATCAATTAAATCTGAATGCCCTGGCACAGGAAAAAGCCATTGAACTGTCTGATAAGGGAAAGAAAAAAGAGGCTGTGCAAGAACTTAAACTATCTGCTGAAAGGTTGAAACAAATCGGTTCCCAATATAAGGATAAAGAATTGTTAAAACAAGCCGATGAGCTGGAAGTTCAGGCTGAGATGATTGAGGATCAGGGCATGAGCAAGAAAAATCGTAAATTGTTGAGAACTGAATCTTATCAGAAGAAAAATCAACAGCTTTCACAATAGACAAAAAACTGGTATGGCTTAAGGTATGACAAGCAAACGATCCATAATTATATTCTGGGCACTATTTTTAGTGCCCACCCTTATTATGGCAATTATTGCCTTTAAGCTTTTGTCCCATGAGCAGGAGCGGATCAGCCAGTCAGCTCTGCATGCTCTAAGTGACAGGGCAAAAACCATTTCTGAAACCATCCACCTTACGGTAGAAGCGGTTCAGGAAAATCTTACACAGTCTTTACTGGTTCTTGATCAGGATGCTCTTAAGAAAAATCTTATTGAATGGGAACAGACAAATCCTCTGGTGCGCAATGTGTTTGTCTATAAAAAGGATCAGAATCTTGAATACCCGGTCAGGGGATTGGAATCCACCCTTGAAGAAAGGCTTTTTATTGCCCGGTATGACTCGCTGTTTTCAGGGAGAATAAAATTTGATTTTAATGAAGATCCTTTAAGGAATGAATCAAAGATAAATGGTGTAGCAGATTTTTATTCAGGCTTGCGCAGATATGATTCTGCTCCAAAAAAACAGACAGAATCGTCCCGTCAAAAGCTTGTTGCCCTTTCAAGGGTGGCACAAAAAGCACCTGCTTTAGAGCAGCAGGCCCTTTTTTCCGAGGCAAAAGAGCAAGAATTTTTAGAAAAGTCAGGATGGATTCCCTGGTTCAGTGAGAATAGATTGTATATCATGGGCTGGGTGCAGAAGTTTAAGAATGGGCCTGTATACGGGGTTGAACTGGAACTGATGACCTTGTTGTCAAGGCTGGTGGTTGATTTTCCAGAATTGTCGGGAAAAGGGGCTGCCCTGGTGCTGATGGATGGAAACGGCAATTTCATGCATCAGTCTGGAACATGGGTGGCAGATCCAGAAGACAAACCAGTGGCTGTTATTTCCATATCAAGTCTGCTGCCCCATTGGCAGATTGCTGTCTTTGTCGATGATAAAGGGTTTGGGGCAAGTCGTGGATTTTTATATGTCTCTGTTATTCTGCTGGGGATTTTTATTGCTGCCATTATATCCGGGGGGCTCCTTTTGACCCGCCTGACCCTTAAAAATATGAAAGATGCAAGGCAGAAAACCTCATTTGTTTCTTCTGTATCCCATGAACTGAAAACACCTTTGACCAGCATTAGAATGTATGCAGAACTTTTATTGTCAAAGAGAATTAAAGATGAAAATAAAACTCAAACCTATCTGTCGGTTATTGTTAATGAAAGCGGGCGTCTGACAAGGCTGATCAATAATGTGCTTGATTTTGGAAAGCTTGAACAAGGCAAAAAAACATATCAAAAGACTGGTTTTGAAATGGACCGGTTTTTATTACAGATGATTGAAGCCCATAGCATCAGAATAGAGAATCAAGGTCTTGAAATCATCATACAGGTTGAAGAAGGGGAATATCATGTGAGAACAGACAAAGATGCCATAGAACAGGTGGTATTGAACCTGTTGGACAATGCATTAAAATATGCCGGGCAAGGCAAGTTTATCAAATTTGTTTTAAAAAAAGAGGATGCCTTTATTCTTTTAAAAATATGCGATGACGGGCCGGGTATACCTAAAGCTCAGCAAGAGATGATTTTTGAAAAATTTCACAGGGTGGATAGCTCTTTAACCTCCAAACAGCCGGGCTCAGGCTTAGGATTGAGTATTGCAAGACAGATTTTAAGGGATCTTGAAGGCGATCTGTTTTTTGAACTTGTGCCGGGAAACGGCAGTTGTTTTACAGCAAGGATAAAACATCATGACTCAGATTAAAGTTCTTGTGGCAGAAGATGATATGAACATCCGTATGGGGCTTGTGGATACCCTTGAAAGCGAAGGTTATCGGGTAAGCCAGGCCAAAGATGGTAAACAGGCCATGCAATTGTTTGAAAAGGATTCCTTTGATCTGATTCTCCTGGATATCATGATGCCTGAAAAAAGCGGGTATGATGTATGCCGGGATATCAGGGCAATCAATGAAGATGTTCCCATTATCATGCTGACAGCCAAAGGAGAGGAGATTGACAAGGTTGTGGGGCTTCAGCTCGGGGCAGATGATTATATGACCAAACCATTTGGAATTCATGAGCTCCTGGCAAGGATAAGTGCTGTGCTTCGCAGATCAAAAAGGCAAAAGAGTAGAGGCAACGAGCTTTTGCAAGAATTATTTATGTTTGGTGGGTTTGAGGTTAATACAAAAACTTACAAATTGTCTAAACCTGGCATGAGTATTGATATTTCCCAAAGAGAACTCAAACTGATCTGCCATTTTTATGCCCGCAAAGGAGAGGTCTTAACCCGGGATAATATTTTGAATGCAGTCTGGGGAATTGATTATTTTGGTACAACCAGAACCCTTGATCAGCATATTGCGCAGCTTCGCAAAAAAATAGAGGTTGACCCCTCCAATCCTGTCCTTATCACCACTGTTCATGGTGTGGGGTATCGATACAACGTCTGAATAAATTTTTTATCAATTGTTGGGGATCTCAACCTGTAAAAAATAAAGATATCTGGCCCTCTTGAAATTTTATTCTGACCGAACTCAATTCGGATTCTTTTATATGATAAAACATCAGATACCAAGGCATAGCTGTCGATATAGGTATTTAAAAAATCCATGCCATTGGAGCAGAGTTATCTGGATGTGTTGTCTGTATATGTACCTCATAAATACGCATAAGAAACTTATTACAAATAGTTGACTAGTCAACTATTTGTAAGATTCTGAAACCTGCGCAAATCCTATAAGTGTCACTTCTTACTATTCAATCGGCATGTTTTTTTAATTAAAAATCAATTTTTTACTTGACAATGCAATTAGGCTATCGCTATGTAGTAGCTATGAAATAGATATGATTGCAGGGTTATATCAAATAAAGACTTGTCTTATTTTCTAAGGAGGAAACGGTTGTATGTCTTCAAATAAATTCTTAAAGCATGAAGGACCATGGTCAGATGCTAATGATCCTTTGATGTGTTCTGATACTGGTAGTTGGCGAACTAAACGACCGGTCGTTGATAAAGAGGAATGCATTTTCTGCGGATTTTGCGCAATTTATTGTCCTATTCAGGTTATGGAAATGGTTAAAAATTCACATTTTTCTCCTGATTTGAGATTTTGTAAAGGGTGCGGGATCTGTGCCAAGGAGTGTCCCAAAAATGCAATTTCCATGATAGCGGAGGGGGATTTTCAAAAATGAATACAAAAGCACATGCCAAAACTAAAGCCGGTTCACAGATTAAGGTTATAACCGGGAATGCTGCAGCAGCAATCGGAGCAAAGCTTGCCCGTCCAGATGTGGTGGCAGCCTATCCCATTACTCCCCAGACAGAAATAATTGAGCAGATTTCCAAATTCCATGCAGATGGGGAAATGGATTGTGAGCTGATTACTGTTGAGGGTGAAAACTCCGCTATGAACGCTGTTATGGCAGCTTCCCTTGCTGGCGGAAGGGTATTTACGGCCTCCTCCTCCTGGGGCCTTGTTTTCATGTATGATGCAATCCTTGCCACGGCCGGTGCCAGAGCACCCGTGGTCATGGTTAATGTCAATCGTGAGACACCTGGAATTATAGCAGTCTCCTGCGGGCAGCAGGATATGATTTCCACACGGGATGCCGGCTGGATTTTTCTTGTCGCTGAAAGTTGCCAGGAAATTATTGACATGGTTATTCAGGCCTATCGCCTGGCAGAAGATTATGATATCCAGGTACCGGTTATGGTTCATTATGATGGGTTTTATCTGTCATATCTGTCCGAAGTTGTGGATGTTCCTTTTCAGGAAGATGTTGATAGATTTTTATCTGTTTTAAATGATCAGCCGCAAAGGACTAAACTTTTACCCGGAGGGAAACTGGGCTGCGGTACCCATGGAATTCTTGGCGGGTATCTTGAGCTTCGGCA
>CALGRI010000156.1 GCA_937880875.1 uncultured Pseudomonadota bacterium | reverse complement strand
GTCCTTTCCGAAGCGTATTTGCAATATAAAATTGATAAGACAGAATTTAAAGGAGGAAGACAATTTGTATCGCTTCCGCTTTTGGCCGGGTCAGGGTCCCGTCTGATCAAAGAATCCTTTGAAGCATATTTTATCAGTAATGAAAATATTCCAGACACCATAATAACTGCAGGATGGGCAAGAAAGTATCAGACCAGAACCGATAAATCAAACTATGGTGATAATTCCTTTGTAGAATTTGAAAATAATGGTGATGGTGATCCAGGTGAGTTTTATGATATCGGTGATGATGGAATGTATTTAGTCTATTTGAAAAATTCCTCGATAAAAGGTTTAACAGTCCAGGCACAATATGCCGATGTTGTTGATAATGTTGCAGGATTTTATGCTGATGCCAAATATACGTTTAATATGGCTTTGAAACCTTTTGTGGCTGCTCAATATTATTATACTGACTATGACGTTTCAACCAGCAGTAATAATGATTTGTATGGCTTTCAAACAGGAATAAACGTCCATGGCCTTGATCTATTTGCGGGTTACACTTCAACAGGTGGATCTGCAGGAGATGCGAGAGTTTTCAGGGGGGTTGGCCAGGGCGCCTATTATCATTATACTGGAACGACTAAAACAGCCGGGTCAGGCTCATTTGAAGCAGATACTGACGCTTATCAAATCGGTGCAGCATATAAATATTGCGGGTTGAGTTCAACAATCAGATACACTAATTTTGATAACCCAAATGCAAATTCTGATCTTGAAGAATATACTTTAAATATGGAATATACTTTTGGCGAAGCGTTAAAAGGAATGTTAAAAGGATTTGCAGTTTCTGTTGATTATTCAATCCTGGACTATGAAAACAGTGCAAACGATGCCACTGATTTGAGAACCCGGCTGATTTATTCATTTTAATAGTTCTTCAGACTATTTTCGATAAATCGAACAGGATGCCAAAGCCCAGCTCATAATACACACAATTAATCTATGAGCTACACAATTTACTTTCCAGGGCCTGTGTCAAATATTTTTAGAATAATGCTTTAATAATTATATACCCATTGAAAAAACAGGTTGCGTTCTCCTGTAAAACTGTTAAATTTTCCATGATTTAACTAATTTTAAGAGGGCCTGTATGTTTAAAAAATTAAAGTTCATCATATACACTCGACCCTTTATTGTTTTTGTTTACTACTTTATCCAGATTTACAGTCTGACTTTCCGGCTGCGCATCGTCAATGAAAAAAAATGGCAGAATCTGTTGAAACAAGAGCACCCCATCCTTCTTTGCGCCTGGCATCAGCAATTTTTCTCTGCCATCCGGCACTTTAAAACCTATTCAAAATTTAATCCCGGCCTCATGATCAGCCAGAGCCGGGATGGCGAACTCATTGCCGGCGTGGCCAATAGAACCGGGTGGCATACCCTCAGGGGATCATCCTCAAGGGGAGGGAAAATTGCCATGGAGGGAATGATCGAGCATCTGAAAACACACGGATTAGGTGCCCATATTCTTGACGGCCCCACAGGACCGATAGGAAAAGTTAAGGCCGGGGTTATTAAGATGGCTCAGGAGAGCAATGCCGTTGTGGTGCCGATGTACACCCATGCGGAACATGCCTGGTTTTTTAATTCCTGGGACAGATTCATGCTTCCCAAACCTTTTTCAAAGGTTACCTTAACCTTTGGAGATGGAATGCACCTTGCCCCGGATGGCACTTCTGCTGATTTTGAAGCCCAGCGACAGCTTCTGGAAGACACCATGCTGCCCGGACTTATCCTTAAAAAGTCCTGATACCAGAAGTATCCGGATTGATGTATTCCGACATTGGGTTACGCGGATAGAAAAGTCATCAGATAGTTGTATTCCCCGATATCAACGGTTTCCTTTTTAACAAAACCATGTCTTGTTACCATTTTTTCGACTTCGTCTTCAGACAATCGGATATGAACTGGTGGGCCTGGCGGGCCTTCAATCTTTTTAAACTCAATAACAGCCAGACAACCCCCGGGTTTGAGCAGGATTTTAATCTCTTTCAATACTATATCTGCCTGACCAGCTTCTTCAAAATCATGTAATACCGTCGCCATCAGGCATATATCTGAGCTGTAACCATCAATATCAATTTGTTTACTGGCATCGGTCAGAAGGGTCTTGATATTGGTGATGCCTTTCTTTTCAATTTGCTCTTCCAACAGCAAAAGGCCTTCTTTCCAGAGATCAACAGCATATATCAATCCTGTCTCACCAACAATTTCAGACAGGAACATTGAATAAATCCCTTTGCCACAAGCCAGATCAATGACAACAGATCCCGGTTTTATCGGCAGGGTGGACCTTAATTTTTCTGAATCAATTAATTCGAAGCTGCTTTTACCGGCTCCTTTGGGTTTTTTTTCTGTATTATCCATATTTAACTCCGTTCAGATTGACGTTTTTTCTCTAAAATTCTGTTATGCTCATAATCCCTTTAGATGTGAATACACATTATGCCACAAGTTATTGTAAAGAATATCAAAAATATACAGAAGTGACAATTTGAAAAAAAATCTTCCGGATAGTTGCAAGTGATGAATGTCTTTGTGTATATCCTTCACTATTTTTATAAATCCGGCTGTCTTGAGAATACTGTTATACAGGGACATTATAATTATGTTAAATTTTGAACGGTTTCAACACCCTTTATATTAATTTAAAATTTTTCTTGTTTATATTACCAATTAATTTTATAAAATGTTGTAATTTTTGTATGCAAATTACAATAAATAAAAACGGAAGATGATCTTATCGGTGTAAGGTCATCAAAGGTAGAAGCAAAAATAAAAAATGGAGGTAGGTTTTATGTCAACTTTAGTATTTGGTCACAAAAATCCTGACACAGATTCAGTCTGTGCAGCGATTGCACTCGCAGATCTTAAAAAAAAACTGGGCGAGGATATTGCCCCGGCAATTCAAGGTAATTTGACTCCTGAATCTAGTTTTGTACTCAAAAAATTCGGTGTTGCAGGACCCGAGATTGTTACTTCTTATGCAGGGAAAAATGTATATCTTGTAGATCATTCCGATCTTTCACAGAGCCCTGACGATCTTGGTGACGCCAATATTCTTGGCATTGTTGATCACCATAAACTTGGCGATGTTACAACAAGGCAGCCGCTTGAATGCTGGATATGGCCTGTCGGCTGTAGTTGCACTGTTATTGCATCCATGTATAATTATTTTGATGTTGAAATACCAAAAGATATTGCAGGTATCATGCTTTGCGCAATTCTTTCCGATACAGTTATTTTCAAATCAGCCACCTGTACTGATACTGATAAAAAAATATGTGCCCAACTTTCTGAAATATGTGGGGAAAATGATCTTGAAGCTCTGGGTATTGAAATGTTCAAGGTTAAATCAGCCGTAGAAGGCACCCCGATCCGTGAGCTTGTTTTCCGTGATTACAAAGATTTTAACATGAGCGGAAAAGGCGTTGGTGTCGGACAGCTCGAACTGGTTGATCTTTCCATTGTAGACAATATCAAAGCTGACCTGGAAAAAGATATTCAGGCACTTAAAAAAGAAAAAGGTCATCACAGTGTATTCCTTATGCTGACGGATATCATGAAAGAAGGCACAGAGCTTTTGATTGCTTCAGATGATGACTCTGTTATTGAAAAAGCGTTTGGTGTTGCTCCTGCCGGTGGGAAAGCATGGCTGCCCGGCATTATGAGCCGTAAAAAACAAATCGTTCCTGATCTTGAAAAAATCTTTGGATAAAAGGTAGCTATAAAGGGTTTAGGGATAGACCAAAAAAAGATTCTATGCCATTTAGGAGAAATGCCAATATTGGCATTTCTCCTAAATATAATTTTTCCAGAGATTTTATTATTCTAAAGGCAGAAAAAAAATATGGCTGGAAACTCATGGTCTGGTTCCATGCCCTATCTTCCTGAAGGGGTCTTAAACACTGTATTCAATTTTTCAGACAATTTTGCAATATCAAAAGGTTTTGAAATAAATCCATTGCACCCTTTTTTCATCATTTTTTGGATTTCTTTTTCCCGGCTGTAACCTGAGGATACCAACACTCTCATTCCCGGATCAAGTGCCCTGATTTTTTCAAAGGTTTCCTCTCCATTCATCCGAGGCATTACCATATCAAGGATAACAAGATCTATTTTTTGATTTTTGGCTTTTAAAACCTCTATAGCGTCAAACCCGTTTGAGACTGCTTTAACTTGATATCCAAGATATTCCAGCATCTCCGAACAAACTTCGATCACCCCTTTTTCATCATCAACCAATAAAACCATGCCTTTTCCATTGAAAATCATCTCTTTTTCTTCAGACACTTTACCAGGAGTTATCTTTGCTCGGCTGGCTGGCAGGAAAAACATAAAAGAGCTGCCTTTTCCTGGTTTGCTTGTGACCTTAAATATTCCCTTATGGCTCTTTATAATCCCATAGGCTGTGGCAAGGCCAAGACCGGTACCCTGACCTCTTTCTTTTGTAGTGAAAAACGGATCAAAAATCCGTGTCATAATCTCATCATTCATTCCAATGCCCGTGTCCGTGACCGTCACTTTTACATATGTGCCGCTCTTTTCAAGCCCGAACTCATCCACCTTAAATTCATCCATAACAATATTTTCAGATTTTATGAGAATTTTACCACCATCCGGCATTGCCTGCCACGCATTGACAAAAAGGTTCATTAATACCTGTTTAATCAAGCCTTCATCCACTATGGTTCCCCATAATTGCTTGTCCAAAAATTGCTCAATCCATATATCTTTTTTTGTCCTGCCAAACAATTTTGCTGTCATTTTTAAAAGATAATTCAGGTTAACAAGACTGGTCTCCTGGGATGTTTTCTGTGCAAATCCCAATAATTGCCTGGCCATTTCCGCACCACTGAAAACATAGGCATCAATATTGGAAAGCCTTTTATATTCTTCGCTGCCCTGTTCAAACCCGCTTTTTACAAGGGATGAATATCCTTGAATACCCATTAGGATATTATTAAAATCATGGGCGATTCCTCCGGCAAGGGTTCCAATAGCGTCCATTTTCTGGGCCTGCCTAAGCTGGTCTTCCAAGGTCACTCTTTCTGTCACATCCCTTGCCACAGCATATACACCGTTGAATTCCGCTCTATTATCACTGGCAGGCAAATGCATGGGAGTTGTTTTAAGTTCCATAAAAGCAAATGATTCATATGGATCATATTGTGAGGTTTTATGTCCTGCCTTTTTAAACCTGAAAAGCATATCCTGCCCGTCATTGATCTGTTTGTCATATTTGTCAAACCGTGTCAGGATTGCAGCTTTTGAAAGGTCTTCCTTATGAAGAATATCTTTAAAACCCGTTCCGATCAAATCTTTTTTAGCAAATCCCAGAACCTTTTCAAACTGAGGGTTAACAAAGGTAAAACAGCCCTGCTTATCAAGGGTAAAAATTAGATCCGGAGAATTATTCACCATGTATTCATATTGTCTCTCAGATGCTTCAAGTCTTGCAGACACAGCTTTTTTATCTGCTATCAATTTTTTCTGGGAAAGTGCATTTTTTACAGTTTTCACCAGATCTGCATATTCAAAAGGCTTTTTAAGATAATCCCAGGCACCGATTTTAAGGGCTCTGATGGCAGATTCAACAGATGCATAGCCTGTGATAATAATAATCAAGGCCTCTTCATCTATGGCAAAAATATGTTCCATTACTTCATACCCATTCATTCCGGGCATGCTCACATCAAGCAATACAAGATCAAATTTTTGTTGCTCAAATATCCTTATTGCTTCATTGCCGTCATAGGCACCTGTTGTTTGAAAACCTTCTCTTTTCAAGCAAAGAGTAATATTTTCAACAATCCTTTTTTCGTCATCAACAACAAGTATATGTTTCAGACTCATTTAATATCCATATAGAACTAAACCGCTACGCGGTGGCTCCCACCTCAACGTCTTAGTCATCTTCAA
>CALGRI010000155.1 GCA_937880875.1 uncultured Pseudomonadota bacterium | reverse complement strand
AGAACTGTAACAGTATCAGCAGTTACCGCATAAGCTCTGATTCCATTGGCAATTTTTAATTCCGGTAAATCTTTGAGTTCTACAAATCCCATTGTTCTCTCCTTAATATTTGTTTATGAGCGTTAACTGCAAAATTGATTCGCCACAGAAATCAATTTATTTGTACTCCACTGGTAATTGTTTTAATTGCGTTAATCAGACGATCAACTTCTCGAACTACAATTCCATTTTCGCGTAAAGCTTTGTCTTTTTTAATCATCTGTCAGTACATATCAACATTCCGATCCGTCAGGTAGGGATGTATACGCCTTGCTTCTTTAAGATAGGGTATGTCAACAATTCCACTAAGCACGCCTGGGTCATCCCCGAGTTTTTCCAATTTGTACTTCTTACCATCAAGAAGGGGGGGACAAAATGCAGTGCAGCCATTATCCGGACCGGCCCAGTTTGTACTCATAATATAGATAGAATTTTCCATTGCTCTTACCTGCACAAATGTATGCCACGTATGGAAACCCTCGTCTCTGGGCCAGCCACCAGGATGCAATAATAAGGAAATTTTCCTCTCCAGGGTAAGCTTGCGCATCAATTCCGGAAAGCGAATATCATAGCAAATGGCTAAGCCGACCTGTATGCCGTTAACATCGAATGCCGCAAGAGGATTCTCTCCAGGAGAGAAATAGTCTTTCTCGCAGCAAACACCAGTACTGCACACATGCCATTTGTCGTAGTTCGCTACAAGACTTCCATTTCTATCCACGACAGATGTGGAGATTTTAAATTTGTGATTCCCCATCCGCCTGGGAAAGCTATAACATATGAAGCATTTTTGCCTTTTCGCGAGATCAGAGAAAGCTCTAAAACTTGGCCCCATGACGTCTTCCGCTAAATCTTCAAGTGCTTGAAACACCTCTATGCCGTACCCTGAACTTGAAAGCTCCGGCAAGACATAGATGTCGTGACCGGGAGCTGCGGTGATTGCTTCTATCGCTGTAGAAATGTTGGCTTGCCGGTTTCCCATTACTTGTGATATCTGAATTCCCGCAACAGCAATTTGTTCACATGCCATATTCTTCTCCCAATATTTATTTCGGATATTTATTCAATCAGGCTATAGAGGAGTCTGATCTCTTCTTCCCATATGGATTGATCCGGTGTTTCAAGAACCATGGGAATATGGTCGAAGTGCGGGTCATTCATGATGAATTTGAAAGGCTCAAGCCCCAGAGATCCCTTTCCGATGCTCTCGTGTCTGTCCACCCTGCTTCCAAAGGTTTTTTTCGAATCGTTCAGGTGCATGGCTTTCAGGTAGCTGATACCCACGAGATTGTCAAACTTCTGGAGGGTGTTTTCAAACGCTTTGGCTGTCTTGATATCGTACCCGGCAGAATAGGTGTGACAAGTGTCCAGGCAGACCCCAATGCGGCTCTTGTCCCGGACATTCCCAATGATCCGGGCCAAATGTTCGAATTGATGTCCCATATTGGTTCCCTGGCCGGCGGTATTTTCGATGACCGCCGTGACCCCGGCTGTCTGTTCCAGGGTCAGGTTGATGGATTCGGCGATCCGTTCCAGGCAGTGATCGGGATCCATTTTGTTCAGGTGGCTTCCCGGGTGTAAGTTTAGGTATCTAAGGCCCAGTTGTTCGCAACGCTGCATCTCGTCAAGAAAAGCAGTCCTTGATTTTTCGAGGGCTTCTTCTTCCGGGTGCCCCAGATTGATCAGATAACCGTCATGGGGGAGGATGTGCCTGGGATCATAACCCCCGCTCTTGCAGTTCTCCTTGAATTGGGTGATGTTTTTGTCGGTCAGGGGTTTTGATACCCACCGTCTCTGGTTCCTGGTGAACATGGCAAAGGCTTTTGCGCCAATACCTTCCGCATTTTGAGGGGCTTTTTCTGCGCCTCCGCTGGTACTGACATGGGCTCCGATATACTTCATTTTTTTCACTCCGGTGACCCATCTTCTTTGAAAAAAAATGGGATCAAAAAACGTTCGGTTTTTAGGTTAGTGGATGGTCGGGTAGTCGTTCAAAAAAGCCGCGTCATTTCCAGGTCCCTCTTCAGCAGATTGTTATCCTGAAGCATGGGATTAAAATAGGATTACTGTAAAATATATTCCCCATCAATTCTTACAATTGCTCCTCCACCGAAAACAACTTGGGGCTTAGCACCTTCAGTATCTTTAGCCATTAATTTTATAATGTTTGGATTTTCTAAGCTTCCATTTTGTTCCAATGACATAAAAGTACCATCCCATATTTTGTTTTTCATAAGATAATAGCCAAATGCACAATTCCCTGAGCCAGTTGCCGGATCTTCAAGATATCCAAAAGTAGGGGCAAAAACTCTGGTTCGGTATCTATTTTTTTGATCGACCACTTCATCTGTATATACTGTTATAATATCAATTAAGTTTTCAATACAAAACTTTTTCAATTCATCTAAAATTGGTGATATTGAAAGAATTCCATTTAAACTTTTTATTGGTACAATTAACGTCTCCAAGCCGGCATTCACTACAGAAATAGGACAACCATTATTTATTTCATCCAAATCGATTCTCAATGCTTTAGCAATACTTTCACTGTTAACCTCATTTGAGGAAAAAACCGGAACAGGTGCTGTTATGAATACAGAATCTTCATTACTAATCCTATTTTCAACTATCAGATTTCCTTTACATGTTATAATATTTATTCGCTTCTTGTTTATTAAATTTTCGCTGTTTTTGATAAGGTCGTACATTATTGCTATAGTGGCATGTCCGCAGAAATCGACTTCCCTTTCAGAAGAATAATACTTGAGATCAAATGTGTTTTCGTCAATTCCCCTTACATATCCCACTTCGCTAACAAATCCTTTTAATTCTTTAGCAATTCTCAGCATTTCATCTGTAGTTATATCGTCAAGAGCGTCTAAGTGGATCATGCCGGCCGGATTCCCATCAGATTTTTGAGTTGCAAATGCATCAATTTTTTTAAATTTAAATTTTTTCATATTTAAACTCCCAATTTGAGTAAGCAGGATAACACAGAATCTACGGTATCACGCGTAGAATTATTTTGTTGAAATATAGAATAAAAAGAAAGAACGCTAATTGAGATAATCAAAACAATATAAACCGACTCAAATTTTCAAATCCTTTATCATTTTTTGAATGGTACTAAAAAGTTGAGGTATTTTTCTCTCACATGTAAAAAATATTGTTTCCGCATTAATATCGGCATAGTGGTGTGTGATAATATCCCGCATCCCCTTTGCCTTTATCCAATCAACGTCTGGATACTGTGATAACAGTTTTTGATTTGTGATTTTATCCAGATTTTTTAGTGATTCTCCTATGACGATCAACATCATGCAGATGGCATCCATTTTTTCCATCCCTGCCGGAGTATCAGTAAAGTCGTCTGGCTCGTCTATGACTTGAAAGCGGTCAATGATCTTTTGGGTAGCTTCTTCTATCTGTCGAAGGACTTCTAAAGCAAGCTCTTTGTCAAGCATATACTGCCTCACTATCTATTCTTTTTTTTAAAAATGGATTCATCGTGTCCCTGTATGTAACAAGGTCCACCTGTCTGCGAAGCCTTTCTTCCAAATCTTTTTTAATGCCTACAAGCATGAACAAGTCTGGTTCTGATATACGAACGACCACATCTACATCACTGTCTTCCCCTGCCTCATCACGAGCCACTGAGCCGAAAATGCCGATTGTAAGAATATTGTATTGCTCTGCAACATCTTTTTTGTAATTGCGTAGTGTTTTAAGGATGTCCTTTTTGCCCATTGTATCTCCTATCAGGCCAGCCCATTCCATCGAATATAGTGAAATAAATACTCGATTCAATAATTGACCTATACCTTTACATTCAAGGTCTTCATTGTATCATTTCTAAAAATATCTACAATAGGTTTGTTTCACATGCTCTATAAAAAAATAAATTCCGATTTCCCAACAATTTCAGGCAAGACAGATTAATGCGAAGGACAACTGTATTTAAATCCATCGCCTTACTTTTGCCGAATAATCTAAATATTCTTCTCCAAATTTTTGTGACAAATAGCTCTCTTCAGGTTTCACCGCATTGAATAAAAAAAGGATATACAGAATCGGTATTGTGAAGAATAGCCAAAACGAAAACATCAAGACAGCAATTCCAAATAATAGAAGCAGTAGTGAAAGGTACAGTGGATTACGAGAAAATCGAAAAGAACCATCTGTTACAATTTTGGCAGTCGATTTTGCTGTATCGAATGGAGTCTTATTCTTTATAAGTACAACAAATGCGCTCAATGCGAAATAGCCGGAAATAAGCATAAATATACAGCCGACAATAACACGAGGTATCAGTGAAAGAGTAACTATATGAATGGGAAAAAGGTATTCCAGTAAAAGACCAACTCCCAAACATACAAAGAAATACAGTGGAGGTGGTATGCGAATAGCCGCAGAATCTTTTATTTTCTTTTCCATAATTAACCTTATTGAGCATTTAACGTTTGAACTGTGCCGCCCGGCTTTTTGGGTCGGCACCAGTGATTGGTTAGCGGCGTTTTTCAATTTCAGCCACAATCTCTTGCAAGGCCAGCCCTTGAAAAGAATTGTCTTTTCTCCAACCAGATCCTTTGTCTTTTTGAACAAAATGCAGTGATTTTTTGTTATCAAAAAGGATTCGATACCTGCAAGCGCCTTGTCTTAAAGGGTATCCATCTTTAATTTTCCAATCATGTATTTGGTCGCGTATAGAATTTAATCGTGCTAGAAATTCAGAACAAGACTGATATCTTTTTTGAGGCTGAACATTACAAGCTTTTGAAATGGTGCGGCGAAGGGGCACACAGACCCAAGGAGGCAAAGTTGTAATATCCACAATTTTACCTCGCTTGATTTTATGTTTGATACATTCGGTTGCAAAAATTTGACGTTCTATTTCATCTGGAATTTTTCTATACTTTTTTAAGTCCAATTTGTTAAGCCATGCAGATTCTTCATCTGGGAATTTTCCACCAAGAATTTGATAAAAGACTACACCGATCTGATAGAGGTCACCAGGGACACCAAACAATCCATGCGAAATCGATTCTGGAGGTGAATAAATTAATGAATGACCTGAACCAGGTACAGTAGAGTTTCCTTCAGGTATTTTTTTAACAGAACCAAAATCACCGATTATCGCCTTAGAGTCATCTGAAATGAGGATATTTTGGGCTTTTAGATCTCTATGAAGAAGATTCCGTGCATGCAAGTGACTTAAACCAGAAAGAATGCCTCTGGCAACAGAAACTGCCCGAATATTTCCTTTTATTCCATTGCAAATCTCAGCATCTAGATCGCCTTTTTTACAATATGGCGTTAAAAAATAAGCATACTCGCCGTCAACAAAGGACGCATCAAGTATTTTGATAACGTTTTTGGAATTTATACCAGCAAGATTTTTGGGTTCGGCATGATATTTAGGTTCACCACCCCAGTCGTAAAATTTCAACGCCACTTTTTGTTTATGAATACGATTTTGTCCAAAAAACAGCCAACCATTTGAGCCCTTCCGGCTTCGTTTGTTAATATCAATGCTGGTGGACAGTTCAATAAGCTTATTCTTTATAGAAACGGGGACATCAAGAACATCAAAATTGAAGTTAGATTTTTTCATTGCAGCACACTATATGCGGTTTCAAATGCATTGTGCTGGTATTTCAACAGGGTATCAGGCTTATCTGGCGAATCTTTTTTTTGTGTGGCTGAGATAGTTTGGGGTGCCATTAATCTTGCGGGACAGTCTTCATACAACTGAATTATGCCCTCTAACTTAAACCCAACTGGCCCGCCAGAGTAATCACCTTTTTTGCCACGTTTTTTTATAGCAATTATAGTGACATTATTTTCTCTGAAAAAAGCAAATATCGAATCACGGAAGGCCCTGACCTCCTCTGGGTTTTCATCATCGGTAAGTTTCAGTTTCTTTGGCTTGACATCTACATGAGAAAAGGATGATTTGTCACCATTGAGAAGAACTAATCTTGCCTCAGATCCAAACATTTCTATTCCGCAGGTTGTCATTTCTACCTCCGCTAACAATGAATTATTCAATTTTTTTCTGTATAACTCCGTTTGACGGAGAACACTCATCCATTACCAAAAAAGTCGTAATTTGAAAACAGATTTCATGAGTATTACCTCAAATGGCTGAGATATTTACCGGGGATAGCTCCGCTTTTTCGGTTACATTCTTTGTAGCCAGATACGATTGAAACAAAACAATTTTACAGACTCTTTACTACTTATATAAGGGCGGGCGAAAAAGCAATCAGGGGAAATCCTTAATTTTAAAAAAATCGTAAAAAAAATCTTTGCATTTGTGAACAAGGAGGAACTTGCTTGTTGTTTGATTAATAGATTTAAAACCGACCGGAATTCTGATATGGATATTCCCCGGGCTTGTAATTCCCGGGCTTGTAATTCAATGGCGAATACCATATTTTAAATCTGTTATGATCACAAATCAGCAAACATACTGGGATAAGGCAGCATCCAAAAAAGAATTTACCACACCCTTTCAGATGGATAGGTTTAAACCCTATGTGTCAGAAGAATCCGTGATCCTGGATGTGGGCTGCGGATATGGCCGCACCCTGAATGAGCTTTATCAGGAAGGGTTTAAAAAAATTTGCGGAATTGATTTTTCACAAAAAATGGTTGAAAGAGGGAACTGTCTTTATCCCTATCTTGATTTAAAAGAATGCACCACCACATTTCCTTTTGAGGACAATACCTTTGATGCAGTGGTGTTGATTGCGGTTTTAACATGTATTGTGAAAGATGAAGACCAGGGGCAGCTTTTGGATGAAATAGAGCGGGTGTTAAAACCCTATGGGATTTTGTATATCAATGATTTTTTGATCAACCAGGACCAGCGCAATATAGACCGCTATGAAGCCTGTCAAAAAACCTATGGGACATATGGAGTGTTTGATCTTGATGAAGGGGCAAAGCTTCGGCATCACACAATAGATCACCTGTTTCGCCTGACCAGAAATTTTGAAAAAAAGGATTTTCAAACCCTGGTGTATACCACCATGAACAAGCATACATCCAATGGATTTTATTATTTGGGAAAG
>CALGRI010000154.1 GCA_937880875.1 uncultured Pseudomonadota bacterium | reverse complement strand
AAACGTTTGACCGGGAATACCGCGGATTGCAAAGCGCCATGGAAGAACTTTCAATTCCTTCCGGCACCATCGTCACCTGGGATGATGAGGCCCGGCTGGACAACAATATTAACGCAGTCCCGATCTGGAAATGGCTTTTAAGTGATTCTCATAGCGGGGTCAGACCCAGTACTGACAGTACTATATGGAATTGACTGCGGCACAGAATGGTTTTTTGTTTGCCTTTGACTGCAACGAATAGTTTTGCTATCATATAATCAATCGTCAAAGGGAAATAAGGAAAGACATATGCAAACGATTACAGAAAAAAAGCACAAAGACCTCCACAACTACAGATGATAAATATTGAAAAAATAATAGAAAGTAGAGAAGGTAAAACTCTTGAATTTAAAAGAGATATCTCGTCTCTTAAATCAATAATGAAAACAATGGTAGCCTTTGCCAACACCGCAGGCGGCATTATGATAATTGGCCGTGAAGACGATGGAACAATAAGGGGAGTCAGTGATGCGCTTCAGGTAGAAGAACGTCTCTCCAACGCAATATCAGACAGCATTGCGCCTGCAATGATGCCGGAAATAGAGATATTCTCGATTAAGGGCAGGCAGTTGATTTTGTTAAAAATAGCACATTGGAGGGGGCCTTTTTATCTCAAAAGCGAAGGTTCTGAACAGGGTGTCTATATTCGGTTAGGGTCAACCAACAGGAAAGCCGGACCGGAAATCCTGGCAGAGCTCAATCGTTTTATTCTGGGTGTTTCATTTGACCAGATGCCCTGTAGTGAAACCGATGAAGACAATCTGGACCTGAAACAGGTTCAATCTGTATTTCAATCAGTTAATAAACCCATTGACAAAGAAAAACTTGAAACCCTTGGTCTTATTGTTTCATATGCCGGGAAAAAAGTGCTTTCCAATGGGGGCGTCATACTCTTTGCCCATGAAAAATACCGAAATCAATATTTTCCTGATGCCCGTGTTAGTTGCGCAAGATTCAGAGGTACAGATAAATCAGATTTTATAGACAGACTCGATATAGAAGGCAGTATCCTTGATGCAATTGATTCTGTCCCCAAATTTATAATGCGCAACACCCGTCTTTATTCCAAAATTGAAACTTTTAGAAGAGAAGATATTCCGGCCTATTCTGAACTCGCAGTACGTGAAGTCCTTGTTAATGCACTGAGCCATACCGATTATTCCTTAACAGGCATGCGAATTCTGGTTTCCATATTTTCAGATCGTATGGAAATACAAAATCCGGGGATGTTACCTTTTGGTATGACAATGGAGGATTTTAAGGCAGGAGTGAGTAAGGTCAGAAACAGGGTGATTGCACGTGTGTTCAGAGAATTGGGATTAATGGAGGAATGGGGGAGTGGATACAAGCGGATTATTAATTCATGCAGATCAGGAGGATATCCGGAACCTGAATGGATAGAATTGGGATCAGTGATGCGAGTGGTCTTTTATCCTCATCCGGAAGCTTCTGAAGACCGGACAGACAATGTCCCTGTAAATGTCCCTGTAAATGTCCCTGTAAATCCAAGACAACAATGGTTTATTCATCAGATTCAAAGAAATGCCATGGTATCAGCTAAGGATATTGCAGGACACTGGAAGGTGTCAGAAAGAACAGCTAAACGGGATATCACAGATTTAAGGCAAAAAAAAGTGATCGCTTTTTCAGGCGCTGCAAAAAATGGTTCTTATCACTTGTTGATTGCAGAGAGCGACACTTAATTGATTCTGGATCGATCGGTATCGAACAGAACCTGGATAAATTTGGAAAGCGATATAAGATAAAAATGCTTACAATGCTGTTTTGACCCCCGAAAAGCGGGTTCTAAGAGGCCAAAACAAGATTTTTTAAACCAATTCACCTTTAATAACAAACACTTATCGGGGTCAGACCCAATAAACAATCAATAAACAATAAAAAAAAACCCCCCCAAAACTGTTATATTAAATAATTGACTTCTAAATTCTTGGTATATATACTAAAAATATATATAATATAAAGAGGTGATAAAATGGAAACAGCAAAATTATTTAAAAATGGCAATTCTCAAGCAGTAAGACTACCCAAAGCATTCAGAATTCCTGGTAATGAGGTGAGGATATTTAAAAAAGGCAAACAGGTTATACTGGAGCCCATAGAAACGACATGGGACTCGTTGTTCGAATCTCTCAGTGAATTTCCGGAAGACTTTATGAAAGACGGACGTAATCAGCCTGCCATGCAGAAGAGAGAAACTTTTTAATGCACTATCTGCTTGATACCAACATTTGCATATACCTTATAAAAAAACGTCCATCAGAGGTTCTTGAGCGATTCAGGCAACATTCTCCACAGGAAGTTGCAATCTGTACAATTACCTTGTTCGAACTTCAATATGGGATTGAAAAAAGTCAATACCGGCAACGCGCCGAGGATGCTCTTACCAAATTTCTGCTGCCACTGGACCTTATTGATCTTGATCGTTCCGCTGCAATAGAAGCCGCAAGCATTCGCGCGCAACTTGAAAGAAAAGGGATGCCGATCGGTCCTTATGATCTGCTCATAGCAGGCTTGGCCAGATCACGGGATATGACATTAGTGACCAACAATACCAGAGAATTTGAAAGGATTGTTGGCCTGCATCTGGAAAACTGGGTTGAATAAGGGAAGCCCATTATGGCAAAAGTTGAGTCCGGTTGCATAAAACAAATACTTTACCCCTGCAATAAGCCAATAAGCCAAGCCTGATCCCATAAAAACACAAAATTCTTACAATGCTGTTTTTGACCCTGAAAAGTGGGCTCTAAGAAGTAAAAACGCAGTCCTTTGGAACAATTTACCTTTAAAAACAAACGCTTAGCGGGGTCAGACCCCATAAATATGAAACCCATAAAAATCAAAGACCTGACCTGGGACCCATCCATCTACCCAAGAACCAGCAAAAGCCGGCAAACCATCAACGCCTACGCTGAAGCCCTTGAAATCGGCGCTCAATTTCCGCCAATCAAGATTCAAAGGGTCTTCAACTATCCGGATGCAGATGGCAACAAAACAACCCAGGCAACCATAATCCTGGACGGCAACCACCGCTGCTCAGCCTTCCAGGAAAAAGGTATCCAGGAGATCCCGGCCATTGAATGGAAGGACCACCCCCTTGATTACGAGAAAAACAAAATACCCCTTCTCCTGGAATCAGCCCGGTGCAACACGATCCATGGCGATCGATTAACCCCAAACGATAAAAAACGGGTAGCCCGTGATATTGCATCAACAGACCCGGAATGCAAATATACTGAAGATGCGCTTGCAGAAAAACTCGGAGTCAGCCAGCAGACCGTCAACGCATGGATCACTGATATCCGTGTCCGTCAGCGAACAAACAGAAACAGCATTATCCTCAAACTCAGCCGCCTTGGATGGACCCAGGAAAAGATCTCAGAAACTATGGGGATAAAGCAACAAAGAATTTCTCAAATTACAAATAATACCAGTTTTGGTAATATTTGTAATTTGCTCTCCCAGGGTCATAACATGGAATACATAGCTGCCCATTACCAGATGGACCTTGCCCTTACCTGGGCCATAAGATTACAGGGAAAAACAGATCAGGAAAAATTTAAAGAGCTTGGCTGGGGCCTTCGCACCTGGGACCAGTGGAATTTTAATGAATGCGATGAACGATTCGGAGACGACTGGCCCGGCCGTATCCCGGCCCAGCTAATTGCCCACACACTGTTCTATTTCACAAAACCCAACGACCTTGTCCTTGACCCAATGGCCGGCGGAGGCGTAGTCCCGGACACATGCCTCCTCTTTGAGCGAAAATGCCAGGCCTTTGATCTGGCGGCCCAAGACAAGCAAGATAAGCGCCCCGAAATAGAATACCACCACTGGGACCCCAAAAAAGAAGCATGGCCAGTCTTAAAAAAACCAGACCTGATCTTTTTCGATCCCCCTTATTACACCAAGAAAAAAAAGGAATACGAACAAAAAGCAAATAAGGATATCCCCTCCATATCCTCATACACAAAAAAAGACTACAAACAATTTTTTAAAGATTTTTTTACCCTGGCCCATAAAAACGCAAAACCAACAACAACCCTGGCTTTCCTCAATGCTGACTGGCGTGATTTTGAATCCACACCAGCTGCAGAAGAAAAACCCGATAAAGCAATCACAATATTTGACTACCACAGCCTTTTATCAGAAACGGGATGGAAAACAATCTTTCGCATAGAATGCCCCCTGTCCTCTGAACGCCTGACCGGGAACCAGGTACAGAAAATGCAGGACAAACGCATCTTAGGAACTATCGGAAGAACCCTCTTAATAGCAAAGAAACTAACCCCACCACTATAAAGGAGACCACCATGAAATTGATAGAATGGGAAGTAAACGAAGACAGCTACCAGGAACAAATCATCATCCCCGAAGCCCAGAGAAAGCTTGCTGCAACAGAGGGGATCAGCACTGAAAACAAACAAAAAGTAGCAGCGCGAATACAAAACCTGAACACGGGAGAAATCTACACATCCCGGCTGGCCATAACTGGAACCCATCAGCTCTACCTGCCCGTCGAAATTCAAAAGATGCTGGAAGGTGCAGGTCGAATAAGAATACAACTCCTCTAAAAAAACATGATTTAGACTTCAACAACGACAATAAGGAAAGCCTGACCCCCGAACACCCCCGAACAAAATTCTTACAATGCTGTTTTGACCCCTGAAAAGTGGGTTTTAAGAAGTGAAGACGCAGTTCTTTGAAACAATTTATCTTTAAAAACAAACACTTATCGGGGTCAAACCCCGTTATTTTTACTATGAAAATACACATATTGAGGCGTTGAAAGCAAAAAAGATGATGGACATGGCAGGATACACATCCGCACTGGTGAGTTTAAAGGTCCATGGGTGAGAATAAAATCATGGACATTGTGCTCTAATTGTTGTATTTTTGTCAGTATAAGTGTCGTATGTTTGCACAGAGGTATAATGCATGTCTGTTAAAAAAACTTTAGAAGATAGAGTTCAATATCGTATAAAACGAAGTAGTTATTCTACATTTATTTTGTCTGATTTCTATGATCTATCCGATAGGGACCAAATACTTAGAGCTCTCAGGAAATTGATAAAGAAAAAATTAATTCTCCGCGTGGGTCAGGGCGTGTATGTGCGGACTAAAGTTTCATCGGTTACAAATAAAATTATTCCTGAGCAAAATATCAGGGATATTGCAATTACTGTTTTAAAAAAATCAGGTATTATAGTTATTCCGGCACCCTGTGAGCAAGAGTATAATGATGGAAAAACAACGCAGGTGCCAACAGGGATAGTAATAGGCGTCAACAGTAGGGTAAATAAAAAAATAGGTTTCAATGGAAGATTTGTGAAATATGAAAAAGTTACCACCCATTGAAGTTCTTGATGATATTGCAATTGAATTGGGGGTTGATCCATCTTTCATTGAAAAGGACTGGTTTGCAGTAAGAATACTACAGGTAGTTTCCATAATATCGGTTGCTCCTTTGGAGATAATATTTACTGGTGGAACATCTTTATCCAAAGGTTATGGGTTGATAAAAAGGTTTTCTGAAGATTTAGATTTTAGAATAATTGGTGATATTAATATAACACGGGGAAATAGAAAAACTGTTAGAAAAAAAATTATTTCCACGATAGATGAATTAACAGACATATCCATTATAAGTGATTCTCTTATAAGCCAAAATGAGAGTAAATTTTTTAGCTTTTTTGTAGAGTATCCTCAAGCTTATCAGTTATCATCTGCTTTGCGACCACACTTGAAACTGGAATTCAGCTTTGAAAACATCTTATTGCCAAAGCAGACAAAACCGATTCAATCTTTCATTACACAATTTACAGGCAAAAAAAGTGACTGTACTGTAAACTGCATTTCTCCGGTAGAAACAGCCGGCAATAAGTTTAGTGCACTACTTTGGCGAATGAGTATTAAAGATAGAACTGCAAAGGTAGGGTCTGTTTCTAATGATCCTGCAATGATTAGACATCTTCATGATCTATCGGCTCTGGAGAAATTGGTTACGGCAGATGATTTATTTATAGAAATTATTCATTCATCGATTAAGAAAGATCATGGACGAAGTGGGTCTAAAACCGATAAAAACATAGGAAAGATGGCAAAAGAAGCACTTGAACAATTTAAAGGTGATCCGCTTTACAAGGATGAGTACACCAAATTTGTAGATGCAATGTCATATGCACCTGATAATGAGAGTATTAGTTTTGAGATGGCTTTAGCTTCATTTGAAAGAATCATTATAAAACTAACTGAACCGGACAGATCTGGTTCTAACGAAGCTACTGGATGTCTCACGCCTTGACTTCCTTGGCTGGCAGGCTGAAATCTCATTGGAAAATGGGATTAAAGACACTTATAACTGGTTCACTCGTGAAGACGTTTGGTCTGAATAGATTGCCCTTATGGGGAACTTCTGTATTCTTACAATGCTGTTTTTGACCCCCAAAAGTGGGTTTTAAGAAGTGAAAACGCAGTTCTTTGAAACAATTTACCTTTAAAAATAAATACTTATCGGGGTCAGACCCCATTATTACTATAGTAAAGACCTTGAGGGGGAGATATGAGAAAACAGAGAATTGAGTATGATTCATCAGTAGATGCTCTTGTTGCTATAGCGAAGCATCTCAGCAATTATGAGACACGGCATAAAATAACATCGGAGGAATTTTTTAATAGCTTTATCAAAGGGCAATTGGAAGACTCTGAAGATTACATTGAATGGGCCAATGATTATAAACACTATGTTGTGATCAGACGTGATATAGAGGATCAATTACATAATGTTGCTTGACTTATTATCGGAATACCTAAGTGCAGTTGAAGCGACAGTTGGGAAGCAGGAAGGATTTTAGGTATTCTCTAATGACTATTACAAAATTAAAAGACAGGCGTAAACATCAAAGATATTCAATGAAAGATGGTGCCTATGCTTCAGTCAACCATCCTCCTTCAGGGAAACTCGGGCAAATATTTAATTTCAGTTTTGGGGGACTTTCATTCACATATATTGATAACGATATTTCTGTTGTTGAGATTCCCAACCCTTTGATCACTCTCGGTGGTTTTG
>CALGRI010000153.1 GCA_937880875.1 uncultured Pseudomonadota bacterium | reverse complement strand
AGAAGGTGTATTTTTTATTTTTTGCACAAATAGCAAATTCTTTATATAAGAAGTAGATATAGATAATATAAAAAATACGGCAGCACTTAACTTTTGTAAAACATGAGTTGAACAAGGCAAAGAGATCATTTTAAAATTATTCAACAAGCGATTAATATTAAACTAATTGATTAAGGATTCATTTCATAGGAATCCTTTAATGAAATAACATGATGTTCCCAGATTCTTGAGAATCTTTCTATATCCTTTACCGGCTTTTTAATCATTTTCCGGCAGTACTCCATCTGGATATCATTTGTATCTGTTTTTGAATAAAGTTTTAAAGCGTACTCTGAAAAGTCCCTGATCATAAAGTCAAAGATCTGTTCCAATAGATCTTCTTCAAATTGATCCATATTGAATTTCTCAATGATGAGCTGCCCATAAGCCACAAGGGTGAACATTTCACCAAGATATAAAAGAAAGTCCATGTTCCTGGCCTGGCTTTTATCAGGGGTTGCCTTTAAGAGCATTTCCTGTAACACTTTTACCTGGTCTTTGAAAATATTAATATTTGGCAGGTCAAGGCTGTTGTATGCAATATTAAAATCATGAAACTGGATTTTGCCCAGGCCTTTTGTGAGTCCCTGGTTAAATAAAAATTCATCACAGGCAGCATCGTCTCTTTTACCGATCTCAGGGAAATCACCAGGGTTGAAAAAAAAGTTGGCCATGAATTTAATAATGAGCGCCATGTTTACATGGACAGTTCCTTCCAGTTTGGGAAGGGCTCTGATATCCGTTGCTGCCATTTCAAAATAAACATCTTTTTCAAATCCCCTGGCAGCGATCACATCCCATATCAGGTTGATGATAGTCTCTCCCTGGCTGGGGACCTTCATTTTAACCATGGGATTATATAAAAGGTATCTTCGATCATCCTTGGAAGCACTTCTAAAGTAGTCTGAAGCACGCTGAGAAAACAGCTTCATTGCAACAAGCCTTGTATATGCATCAACAAACATCTGTTTGATGTGGGGAAAATCCGTGACCCATTTACCATAAAGATTTCTGTTTGCTGCATGGTTCAGGCCTTCATAAAAGGCATGGGTACAGATTCCAATGGATGCCCAGCCAAGGTTGAATTTTCCCACATTAATGGTGTTCAATGCCGAATCCCAGGCATCCTGTCCTGTTGAAAGAATGTCTTCTTCTGTAACAGGATAGCCGTTTAAAGCGTATTCAGCCACATATCCTTCCCAGTCCACCACATTCTGGACAAGATCATAGTTTTCATGTTCAGGATTCACTGCAAAAAAGACATACTCATCAGTTTCACTATTTTTTCCAAAAGTTGAAACAATACCAGCTATATTGGCATTGCCAATATAATATTTTCCGCCATCAGCCACATATTGTCCTTTGGCCAGAGGGGTTAAAGACATATCAGAGGAATAAAGGTCTGCGCCATGGGTTTTTTCTGACAGACCAAAGGCAAAAATATGGCCGTGTTTTAATAATTGGGCGGTTTTATTTTTAATGGCTTCATTGGGACTCATCCAGATGGGTCCAAGTCCTAAAATAGAGACCTGCCATGTATACCAGTGGGACAGGTTGTAAAATCCCAGAATTTCGTTAAAATCACAGATTCTCCTGGTATCCCACCTGGCATCTGGATTTTTTATGGCATACTTTGAGGGTGTAAGCAATGTTGCAAAGACCTGATTTTCTTTTAAAAATTTAATAAAATCTTCATACCAGACCTTTTCATGATAATCTGATTTCAATCTTTTTTTCCCCCGGCTCTCAAAAAAATCAATGGTTTTTTTCATTATTTCTTTTGATTTCAAATCAAGATGATCAAAGTTTTCTGTTTTTGGATTGAATAACGTCATAGGTTTTTCCTTTAGAAAGATAAAATTATGATTTTGCCGCTATGGCAACACCAGTAGCAATCATGACCCCGCCCGCAGTCCTGTTCAGGCGTTTAACAGAATGCGGGCTGGAAAAAAATACTCTTGCCTGATTGGCAAGAAAGGCATAAAAAATCATAACACTTGATAAAACAATAGAAATAGTGATGGCAACAATACAGATATCAATCGGGCCAAGGGAAGACAGATCCATGAAAGTGGGGAGAAAACCGCAGTAAAACAGGATGACTTTTGGGTTTGCTAAGGTAATAAAAAGGCCACTTAAAAAGTTCCCATAGTTTTTGTTTTTCCCTTTTTTTACTTCTTGTACCAGAACAGGTTTGGATCTCCATATTTTAATTCCGAGAAAAATCAGGTAAGCCGCGCCAATGATTTTGATTACTACAAAAAAATTACCCATGGCCTGGGCAATGACCGACATCCCCATGATGGCAAACAAAAGAAAAATAATATCACCCATAACAATTCCGGCAATCACAGCCAGGGACGGGACAAATCCTGAAGCAAGGGATCGTGAAATTGTGGCAAATACTCCGGGACCCGGAGTTGCTGCAAGGATAAACATGGCAATGGCCAGACTGAAAATAGAAAGCAGACTCATATAAACATCCTATAGTAAAATTAAATTTTAAAAATTGATTTTACTATATTACTGGTTATTTTCAAGTAATAATTTTGGGGAATGCCCATATTGACTTTAACCCCATATTGACTTTAACAGGGATAAACCCTATAACGCCGGACAATGATGACATATTATAAAAAATGCTCTGCATTTCTCACACCTTCCTTTGTCATGAATGCAATGATTTATACCAATGTTATCATGTTTTTAATCAGCCTGATCTACAGCGGCAGAAATATGATCCTGTCCTTTAATCCGTTTTATGCCTTTACCCCATCCATGGATGTATTAAATTTTCTTGGCGCATCTGGCAGGCTTCCCATTGTTAAATTTGAAGCATGGTGGTCTCTTATTACGGCAAACTGGCTTCATGGAGGGCTTCTCCATATTCTGTTCAATATGATGGCCTTAAAAACTCTTGCTCCTTTAGTGATGAAGGAATTTGGCCCGTCTCGAATGTTTTCCATTTATACGCTGTCAGGGATTGCAGGATTCTTGTTATCCTATTTTGGAAATGTATATTTGACCATAGGTGCTTCATCAGGCCTTTGCGGACTGATCGGGGCAGCTCTTTTTTTCGGTAAATCAAGGGGCGGGCAATGGGGTCAACTTGTGTACAAACAGACATTTGGCTGGGTTGTCACTCTTGCCATTATTGGTTTTCTCATGCCCAATATTAATAATTGGGGTCATGGAGGTGGATTGCTTGGCGGTATCTTTTTTGGCTGGATATTGGGATATAATGAAAAAAGAATGGAAAATACGCTTGATAAAGCATTAGCCATTTTCTTTGCTGTAATAACTTCCTGGCTTTTGCTTAAATCTGTTGTACAGGGTTTTTTCCTTATTTACTCCTGAAATAGACATTTTACACAAATTTTACACAGCTTGCTTGAAATTGTCCGGGTTCTACCTTATTACAGCCCTATGAAAACTCGTGCAATAAAGAAGCTATGTAAAATAGCTATTGTCGGTATGGCCGGAGTATTTCCCCAGGCCCTTAATTCCAGGCAATTTCTTGACAATATTATCCATAAAAGAGAATCAATTATCACAGTTCCGGATCATCGATGGATAGGGCCTGTCAATGATTTTATCTCCCATCAGATCCTTCCTGATAAAGCTGTCTCAAATAAAGCCGGCCTTATTGAAAATTTTCATTTTGATCCAACGGGTTTTCTTGTGGATAAAGACCTTTTATCAAATCTTGATCCATTGCATCAACTTGTTCTCCATGCAGGAAGAGATGCTCTTTTACAATGTTCCCAAACAAATGAAGATAAAAAACGAACCGGTGTGATCTTAGCTGCCATTGCCCTTCCCACTGAAACGTCTTCTCAAGTTTCCTGGCAGATTATTTGTAATGGCAATAAAGATTATAAAGGACTTGTTCCAAAAGATTTTTCAAGTAGCGGGGTAGTATCACTTCCTGCCTCCATTTTTGCAAGGGCCATGGGTTTGCAGGGCGGATGCTTTACCCTTGATGCTGCCTGTGCCTCATCTTTATATTCCATCAAACTTGCCTGTGAACATCTTCATTTAAAAAAGGCAGACATCATGGTGGCCGGCGGGGTTTCACGACCGGATTCACTTTATACCCAGATCGGATTTACACAGCTTCAGGCCTTGTCTCCCACGGGCAGATGTTCTCCCTTTGATAAAAATGCCGATGGACTTGTTGTGGGAGAAGGAACCGGCATTGTTGTGTTGAAAAGACTTGAAGATGCTATTGCCTGTGGTGATAAAATCCATGCCGTCATAACCGGGGCAGGGGTATCCAATGATATTGAAGGAACTCTTGTGGGGCCTGCCTCCGAAGGCCAGGTTAGAGCCATGATTCAGGCCTATGAACAGGCATCCTGGTCTCCTGCCGACATCCAGTACATGGAATGCCATGGATCAGGTACCCCTGTGGGGGATCAGGTGGAACTATCCAGCATACAGGCTTTGCTTGAAAAATTTGACTGCCCGGATAAAAGTCTTTCCATTGGATCTGTCAAATCAATGATTGGGCATCTTTTAACGGCAGCAGGGGCAGCAGGATTTATAAAAACTATTCTTTCAATGAACGAGGGCTTTTTGCCGCCGTCATTAAATTATTCAGCACCTTCCTCCAAAAGCATTCTAAATGAAACTCATATCAAGGTTCAAACCAGGGTTGAGGACTGGGACCCTGAATCTATTAATTCAACAAGAAAGGCTGGTATCAGCGCTTTTGGTTTTGGTGGAATTAATGCCCATATTCTGGTTGAAGAATTTAAATCCAGCTCAAGTCGTGTAATCGTAAAAAATCTGGAACAAGGGTTTATAGATACAAAAGAGCTGTTAAAAAAAGTTCCCTGCGCCATCGTGGGTATGGAAACCATTGCAAAGGACTGTTCCTCCTTGTCCCGGTTTAAGGAGCTTGTATTTGACAAAGCATGGTTAAAGCCTGAACACCCGGGATTAAGATGGAGAAGAAAAAAATCCCAGGATTGTAACGGAAAACCCGGATTTTACCTGGATGATCTGTCCTTTGCCCTTGGTGAGTTCCATATTCCTCCCAATCAAATGGAAGATATTCTGCCCCAGCATATTTTTCTTCTTAAAGCTGTTAAAGGGGCATTGGAAGACGCAAAGATCAATCCAAGGCCTTTAGCAGATGAACCTTTGAGGTATCATATCGGTTGTGCAATCGGGATTGAATTTGATTATGGAGCAACAGATTTTCATCTTCGATGGAAAATCAATCATCTTGATGAGAAACTGAAAGATGTGCTATCTCCGCCTTTAACCTTTAACCGGACTCTGGGTGCCCTTGGCGGTATTGTGGCATCTCGTGTGGCAAGGGAATTTAAACTGGGGGGCCCTTGTTTTACCCTGTCTGCAGGAGCTGCTTCCGGTATCAAGGCCATTGAAACCGCTGTCCACTCTTTAAGCCGTGGCGAAACAGATGTTTTTATCTGTGGCAGTGTTGATCTTGCAGGGGATATCCGGCAGTTTGCCCTTAATGATATAGCCAAGCCTCATACCGATGCAATCCTACCTTCAGAAGGGGCTTGCGCCATTGTTTTAAAACGGCTGGATCAGGCCCTTGAAGACAATGACCAGATTTATGGTGTTGTCACTGGTGTGGCAGGTTCAAGCAGTGGTGCTATCCCCGGTGAAACAGGGTATGATTCAACTATGTTACAAACCCTGTACGGCCAGTCCCTTACAAATGCCCTTAAAGATTCAAAAACATTGTTAAGTGAAATCGGTCTTTATGAAACCAGTCTTACAGGGGTAAAGGAAGAAGATGCAACACAGATCAAGGTGTTAAATACATTTTTTTTAAAAGATCCAGGTATTTTCCCCTGCCATGTCACAGCAACATCTTGTGTCCTGGGAAACACACAAGGTGCATCTGCCTTGTTTTCTATTATCAAGACAGCGCTTTGTCTCAATTATAAACAGATGCCTTTAAATAAAACAAAAGAGTTGGGGCTTGAAAAACTTGATAAAGAACGGTTTTGCTTCACTGATACACCTGTTCATTGGAACAAAAAGGACCCACAATCCGTCAGAAAAGCCTGTGTTGCATCCATCACCATGGATGGTGCTTGTTCCCATTTGATCCTTGAGGAAAACAAAGAGGATGGCAAAAGCAATCTGGACCTCTCTTTTTTTGAAAAGAAAGATAAATCATCTATTCCTAAAGCCCGGTCAAAAAAAGATTTTATTCTAAAAACAAATCCACGACAGATTTCAGAAGAAACACTCCTGAAAATCCATGACCGTCTTGCTGTTAATGAAATTACATGCCCTATCTTTGATCCGGGTCTGATTGCCAAAGGCAGTCTTGCCACATCCAATGCCCATGAAAAATTTCTTGAATTTTCAAAAAAAAACATGCAGGTTCTTGAAAAGCAGTTTAAAGCCCTGACCCGGCTTGCAGGCAACGTGGTACAAAACTTTGATGGGCAGACAACATCAGATAGGGGAGGGGCAGACCCTGCTATGGTCCCCGAATTAAAGTCTGGGGCTCCTGGCGGCCCTCTTTTTCTGGACAGGGAACAATGCCTTGAATATGCCAGAGGGAAGGCCGGCAATGTGCTTGGCAAAGAATTTGAGATTATTGACACCTATCCTGTCCGGGTGAGACTTCCGGATGAACCCTTAATGCTTGTGGACAGGATCATGGATATTCAGGGCGAGATGCTGTCCCTGACATCGGGTAAAATCATTACTCAGCATGATGTTAAAGAGGATGCCTGGTATCTGGACGGCGGAAAGGCACCTGTTTCCATTTCTATTGAAGCAGGGCAGGCAGATCTTTTTTTATGCGCCTGGCTGGGCATTGACCACAGGATCAAAGGTAAAAGAAAGTACAGGCTTCTGGATGCAAGGGTTACTTTTCACAGAACATTGCCCCAACCTTTTGAAACCATTGAGTATCACATTGAAATTGATCGTTTTTTAAAGCAGGGCGATGTATACCTGTTTTTTTTCCATTATAAGGGGTATATTAACGGCCAATTGCTGATTTCCATGCGGGACGGGTGTGCAGGTTTTTTTACAGAACAAGAGGTTGAGGATTCAGGTGGTATTATTCT
>CALGRI010000152.1 GCA_937880875.1 uncultured Pseudomonadota bacterium | reverse complement strand
CGTTCAAAGTGGTTAAATCACGGCCTTTGAACGTTATGGATCCGCTTTTGATACCCCCGTTAGCACCCATGTACTGCATGATTGCCATGGCAACCGTGGATTTGCCACAGCCGGACTCCCCGACAATACCGATGGTCTCCCCGGGCTTAACCGTCAGAGAAAAATCAACTACAGCAGGTATCTCTCCGGCCCTTGTATAATATGAAATACACAAGTCTTTACAAATCAGTATCGGTTCTTGGATGTCATTCATTATTTTTTACCCTTTAATCACGTAGTGATATTTCACGCAAACCATCCGCTAATAGATTAAACCCTAGAATTAATGAAGAGATTGCAATACAGGGGAAAATCGTCATATAGGGAAAAACCATTGCCATCTGACGTGTTTCATTGACCATCCCGCCCCAGTCTGGGTCTGGCGGTGGCAACCCAAGGCCTAAGAAACCAAGGACACCAATGGTAATAATGACGTAACCCAGACGCAGGCAGGCATCCACAATAAGCGGGCCCCGGGCATTGGGTAAAATCTCAAACAACATGATTCTCCAGTCAGATTCACCCCGGGTCTGGGCGGCAGCCACATAGTCACGATTGCGAAGGTCCAGTGTGAGTCCTCGCACAATACGCATGATGCCGGGAGAAGAAGCAAAGGTAATCGCAACAACAATGTTGAATCCGGATGCACCAATGGTTGCAATAACGATGATGTAGAGAACCAGCACGGGGAATGATAAAATAATATCTGAAATACGGGACAGGATGTCATCCACCAGGCCACCGCGGTATCCGGCCTGAAGCCCCATCAAAATACCCACTGTGTAGGCACTCAAGGTTGCAAGGGGTGCAAAGGTCAGCACTGTGCGGGCCCCCCAGACAATACGGGACAAAAGGTCGCGACCCATATGGTCAGTGCCCAGCCAGAAGGTATGGCCGGAAGGCGCCAGAGTCCCTGGTTTTGCAAAGGGCAGAATATTTGCGTTGGGATCAAATTGTGCTATTAATGGGGCAAAGATAGCCACGAGCACCCAGAACATAACCAGAAAAGCCCCAATCATTCCCACCCAGCTTTCCCGCAGGAGACCAAAAGATTTTATGATACGCCAAATCGTTGCACCATAACCAACAGAGGGCATTTCAGTCGTCGATTGAGTCGTCATTCGTAAGTCTCCTTAGGTGAAACGTATGCGCGGGTTAAGAAAGGTATAGCCGATATCAGCTATGGTTTGGGAAGCTACCGCCACAACGACCGCCACCATTGCACAGGCTTCTAAAAGTGCAATATCATTATTCAGGGAAGCTTCCAGGAGCAGTGCCCCAAACCCTTTATAGGCAAAGAAAAATTCAACAACAATAACGCCGGACAACAGCCAGTTGATTTGTAACATAATGACGGTGAAAGGTGCTATTAATGCATTTCGCAACGCATGTCTGATAATAACCTGTCTGTAGGGAAGACCTTTTAATACAGCTGATCTTATGTATTGAGATGTCATAACTTCTGCCATGGATGCCCGGGTCATACGGGCAACATATCCAAAATCGTAAACAACCAATACCATGGCAGGCAGGACCAGTTGTTTGAACTCAAACCCTCCTGACATGCTGCTTGTTCCCGGCAGCCACTTTAAACCAAACACAAAAAGGGCTGAAAAAAATACAGCGCTGGCAAATTCCGGTACAGATGTGGTTAAGATGCCAAAAACCGATATGCTCCGATCCAGAAGGGAACCCTCCTTCATTCCGGATAAGACACCCAATATTAATGACAAAGGGATCATGATGGCAAAGGTCCAGAAGCCTAAAATGGCGGTACTCCATAGCCGCGGTAAAAGCACATCTTTTACCGGACCTTTGTAGCGGATGGAGGTTCCAAGGTTGCCCGTGGCAAAATTGCCCAGCCATTTTGCGTAGCGCACGATAACCGGCTGGTTGTACCCCTGCTGGTCCCTCCACGATTCTTTTTGTGCATCAGAGGCAAAATTACCCAGAACACGGGTGGCAGGGTCACCGGTTAGGCCTGTCTCCAGAAGCATGAAAAGAATTATTGATACGACAATCATGGTAAAAATCATGAACCCGATTCGCTTTAAAAGCAGCAATACCATTTTGACTCCTTAATTTTAGAGCAGGACTTTTGTGTCTGGTAAGGGGGGAAGCGCGCCCCCCTTACCAGACATTACATTGTTTTCAATTAAGCCATGGAAACCTTGTGAAAGCGATAGTATTTGGTCGGATGCGTTTCAAGTCCAACCACACTATCAGAAACTGCGGTGAAAACAGATCGGAAAAAAGGTTGTACCATGATGGCGTCATCCTGGAGGATTTTTTCAACTTTCTCCATTTTGACACGACGGCTTTCAACATCAAATGTTGCTTCTGCTTCGTCCAGGGCTGCATCAAATGCTGGATTATTGTAACTGGATTCATTCCAGGGCACTCCGGCACGATAGGCCAGGCCCAATACCATGACGGCCAATGGACGGTGGGTCCAGGAGGTTAGACTCATGGGCGCCTTTGTCCAGACATCCCAATATTGAGCAGTGGGCATCAGATTTATTTTAATGTTGATTCCGGCTTTGGCACAATCTTCTTTAAGTACGGCAACGGAATTCTGTTCCCAGACACCATTGGTATTTCCCACGTTGCAGGTTAATTCAATGCCATCGGGGTATCCTGCTTCTTTTAAGAGTTTTTTAGCACCGGCAATGTCCTGTTTAAACGGCGGCAGTTTAAAATACTCGGGATGGATGGATGCAACATGATGGTGTTCTGCAATAATTCCCAGGCCATGGTGGGCAATGTCTAGTTGTCTTTGGGCGTCGCAGCATTTTTGCACGGCCTTGCGCACACGGATATCGTCAAAGGGTTTTTCAGTTACCTTCATACGAATAACCCCTGTCTGGGTGGATGGAATTGCCAGAACGTTGATTCCCGGAATATTTTTGGCAGCTTGGAGCGTTGTCAGATCAAGTTCATAGAGCGCATCCACCTGTTTTGATGCGATAGCGGCAAGATATGCACCAGGATCTGAACCCAGGTCAATAAACCGAATTTCATCAAGAAAAACTTCTCCGCCCCAATAAGGGGCATTGCGTTTTTTCAATACGGCTATTTCGCCAACTTTAAATTCAGAAAGCTCGTAGGGTCCGGTACCGACAGGATTTTTAGTAAAATCCCCACCCTCTTTTTCAAAGTTGCGGTGAACAATACCAGTGGGATAATTGTAAAGATTTTCAGGCATTGACAGAACCGCTGATTTCAGGTTGATCCTTACAGTATGAGCGTCTACTTTTTCCACAGCGTTTTTGATCATGCGCTTGATGGGATTGCCTTTGGCATCTTTCTCACCGGTTTCTTCGAGCATGGCGTTAAATAGCCCCAGGTTGGATGATCCGGTTTTTGGATCAAGCCATCGGGTAAAATTGAACACAACATCATCGGCACCAAAGTCATCACCATTTGACCACTTAACCCCTTTACGAAGGTGGAAGATCCATGTTTTCAAGTCATCCGAGGGTTCCCAGCTTGTAGCCAGATTAGGCCTTGTGATATTATCCGGGCCGGTTTCTACCAGATACTCGATAACATGCCGGGCAATAACGGATTTTTCGGTCCATGAATATGTGGCTGGATCAGCCATTTCCTGTACCATCATACCAAATCTTAAAACGCCGCCTTTTTTCTGGCCGGCATAGGCGGTTGAAATCAGATCAGGCAAAATATCTTTGCCCAGTATTGCATTTGCAAGGCTGTAGGCAGTCGTAACAGATATGCCTAGTAAGGTGGTTGTTCGTAAAAATTCACGGCGGGAACATTTGCCTTCCATGAGGCTTTTTTTCATTTCCCCAACACCGGGATGCACTCTTTTAGCTGATAGATTTTCTTTTTTTTCGGCCATAATTTAATTCCTCCAAAACGTATTAAGTTTTTAAAAATGAAACGCTTACCAAGTAATCAAAAATAAAATTTATATCCACTAAAGTGATTAAAAAGTGATTATCTCATTTTCGTGTCTTAGAGATGAATCTTACAGGATTCATCACTTTGATTATGATTGCTGCACCTGTCGTCGAGTTTATTAGAAATTTCAAGTGAAAGTCAAGGAATAATACA
>CALGRI010000151.1 GCA_937880875.1 uncultured Pseudomonadota bacterium | reverse complement strand
GAACAATAAAAAATAATCAATAGTTTTTTAACGTTTTTTGGATTATCAAAGATTGAAAGTTCTTTTTTCATTATTGCATCCTTGTGTAAAATTAATCTTTTCCCGCCAGACAAAACCAGCCAGATTAAAACTATTTAGTGGCCAGCACCGCCGCCAGATGAAAAGGCAAATATCAAATAGATCACAGAAACCACAATAGCAAAATAAAAAGCGGTTTTATATCCTGGTACAGGTTCATGCCCAAGCATTTCCCAATCTTCTTTTTTATTTTTATCTTTAATAGTCATATTTCAACCTTTAAACATTTTCAATCAAATGCCCAAACCTACTTTGATCAGGTTGACAAAAATTGTTGGGTAAAAGAATAAAACAATTGAAATGATTGCTGTAATAATCAAAGGGATGACGAGACAAAGATTTGCTTCCTGGATTTTCACGGGAACCTTGTCATCCTCTTCTTCACTTTTTCCAAAAAACCCTTTGTATACGATGGGCAGAAAATAGAATGCATTAAGAAATGACGACACCAGCAGGACAAGCATGAAGATGGTCTGCTCGGCTTCAAGTGTTCCTAAAATCAAATTCCATTTACTATAAAATCCGCCAGTTGGCGGCAAGCCTATCACGCCTAATGCACCAACAAAAAAAGCCGCAAATGTAAAGGGCATTTTTTTACCCAGACCGCTCATCTGGCTGATATATTTCTTTCCTGTTGCCACAAAAATCGCACCGGCACAGAAAAACAGGGTAATCTTTCCAAAGGCATGCATGGCTATGTGTATGACTCCGCCCAAAAGCCCCTGGGGAGACAAAAGTGCGACACCAAAAATAATATAGGATAATTGGCTGATGGTGGAATAGGCAAGCCTGCGTTTTAATTCATCCTGGGAAAGCGCAATACAGGACCCTACAAGAATGGTGACAGACGCAATACTCATCACCACAACTCCCAGATTAAAATCTGCCAGCAGGTCAACACCGAAAATACCTGTCATCACCCTGACAATGGAAAACACCCCAACCTTTACAACAGCCACAGCATGCAAAAGCGCGCTGACCGGGGTCGGTGCAACCATTGCAGCCGGAAGCCAGCTATGAAATGGCATAATTCCAGCTTTGGCAAACCCGAATACAAACATTAAGAGCAATACAGTGGCGGCAGGCTTTGACAATTGGTCTGCAAAAATACCGGCTGTAGAAAATTCCAGGGTTCCTGTTACATGATAGCAATAGATCATGGCAGGCAGTACAAGAGCAATTGATGTGCCTAAAATAAAGGTTAAGTATCTTCGCCCGGAAATCTTTGATTTTTCATCCTGATGATGGGCAACCAAAGGATATGTAGCCAGGGATAAAATCTCATAAAAAAGGTACAGGGTCAGCAAATTAGCAGAAAAAGCCGCACCAATAGTTGCGGAAATAGCCAAGGCGAAAAAGGAGACAAACCGGGTCTGTCCATGTTCATTTAAGCCCCTCATATATCCAATGGAATAAACAGATGTCACAATATAAAGACTTGCAGCCACAATGGCAAACAGCATCCCAAGTCCATCCACCCTGAAGGCAATGGCTGCACCGGGAGCAATTTCAAACAGGGTCAGAGCAATCTGCTTTCCCCCAAGAATGACAGGAAGCATTGAAAGAATAAGAACAAGCTTGATGATTCCTGCAACAAAGATCCATGATTCCCTTACATTGGGTTTACCAGAAGAAGAAACCAGCACGGGAATGACAAAAAGAGAGATCAAAACTGCCAGAAGCGGTTTAATCGAGATAATGGTTTCCATTTATTGGTTTACCTTTATTCTAATAATCATATTCATCTTCACTTTAGGAAAGGAAGGATGATCGTGTTTACAATTGTCCCTGAATACAGCCCCACAACAATCAGGGAAAGGCTGACAAGTCCGGATACAATCAGCATGGATACTGGTGCTTCCTCAATTGTCACAGGGGAATGGGAACTACTTTGTCCATGACCTTCCGGCCCAGATTCAAAAAAGCAGATTTCAAAGACCTTAAAAAACAAAACAGCACAGATCAGGCTTGAGATAACAAGGGCGGCTGCAAAATGGTAAGCTCCCGCCTCAAATGCCCCCAGAATCAGATACCATTTGCTGAAAAATCCGCAGGTTGGCGGTACACCGATGATACTAAAGGCTGCCAGAACAAATCCTGCCATGGTCCAGGGCATTTTACCAAACAGGCCCTTCAGATCAATCAAATCGAGTCTTTTAAGTCTATAGGCCATATTCCCAACAGCCAGGAAAAGGGCAAAGGTCATCAGTGCATCATTTAAAATGTGCAAAATGGCACCCGTCATGCCAAGCTGGTTACCCAGCCAGGCTCCTCCAACCATATATCCGATCTCACACACAATGATATAGGTGAGCATTTTTTTCAGATTTTTCTGGGAAAGCGCCATAATTGCTCCGACAAGGACAGCTATGGTTGCAAGCCAGACAACGGCATGGGCAAGGTTCAGGGTTTCAAAGATATAATCAAATCCA
>CALGRI010000150.1 GCA_937880875.1 uncultured Pseudomonadota bacterium | reverse complement strand
TGTTTTTACTGAAAAATTCAAGCGGTTCACAAAATGGATAATCTTCTTTGTAGTGGTTGCCGCCTATCTGGTCATTGTATGGGTTTTCGCTTTCATCTGGGTACGGGCCTGCTATTTGTGTTAGTTTCATTTAACCCCCCTTTTAAAAATTAAATTTAGTATGTTAATTAGTTGAATTATAACCCACACTGACAAGGTGGGTAATCGTCTTGCTCAAATAGATTCATTTGGTTTTCATCAATAATACTTTTTAACGATTTGCTGCGTATTGATATTGGTTTCTTTCCTCTTTCTATTCTGTATTTAGCAGCATTTTTTTCAAGTTGTTGAGCTTTGCAAAATAATTCAGGATGAACCTTTCTTAATTCAATCCACATGCCATTTGGTTGAAATGGACATATATAACAACCGGATTTCATAGGTACTGGTAATCCATGATCTAAAATTATTTTTTCACAGCCATTTCTATCAATTTCATTCTCAATTAATGGATATCTATTTTCTATTCCGCCTTGTGTCGATATCTTCACCCTCTGTAATTCGCCAAAGTCTATACCGATATACATAAAACAAGGGTTATCAACATATTTATGTATGGGTTTTACTTTGAACTCTGCTGTACACCACCTGAAACGTCTTGATGCAATTATTTTATAAAAAAAGGCATAGTCATAAAGGCTGTCAAAAGTTTTACCGTCTTTTTTTCTAAAAAGGTTTGGCTTTAAAACAGTAACCGGCTTATGGCTATGTTTTTTAAGCCACCCCTGGAACATTTCAAAATATTCATAAGTTTCCGGCCAATCAGATCCATGATCAACGAAAATAGCCTCAAAATCATCCTTCTGGTCAAGCAACATCAGCATCATTGCAACACTATTTACACCGCCACCAAATGATAGGTATTTTTTCATCATTCCTCCCCATGTAATTGAACAAACACCCCAGGCAGATTCTTATCAACGGAATACCATTTCCCCTCAATCATCATCGGCACCGGCAGAAAACAATTCATATCATCATCTTCAATGAACCTATGAGCGACCAGCAGATCAGCAATGATCTGAACCGCATTATGGAAGTCAAACTTCCTTTTTGAATCCCGGACAAAGTGAAATTTGACAATCACAGGCACCGGGCAATCTTTGAAATAATCACCAACGGACTGCCTGAATAGATTTTCCCTGGTCATATATTCATCAACGCCATTTTTGCCATATTTCCTGATACCAAGTTTTTTAAGATAATTTTTGACAGGTTTTGAGAGTAAAACGAGCGGCCTTTGTCCGACACCTTGCTTGCAGGCAGGGCAGATGTATCTTGGTCTGGTTTTGCCAAGCTGTTTTGAGTTTTTTGAAGACGGAGTATTGAAGGGAATAAATATCATTATACAAACCCCTTCTCAATAGCTAACCATTCAGGCATCGTGAAAACAACAGTGTCACCAGGGCCGCCGTCCTGATCCATTTTAACTTGTGATTTTGGTATCCATTGATCGCTATCACCATCACTGACAAGAAAAGCTGCTGGTGTTTCTCGTTTAATTTCTGCACAAATTTCTATTTCTTTTCCCATGTAGCCCTCCTTTCACCTTTCCTGCGATCCTTGGCATACATTTGCTGGCCTGTTAATACCAGAATACGCCGGTCTTTTTTCCTGCGGTTTTTTTTCATGGGATATCACTCATTTGATCATAATCAATATTACGATCTTTATATTTTTCTCCTGTATTTAACCGCTTATTTTCTCCAAATCTAACAGCCATTTTTTTAATATCGTTTATACCGCCCTTTTCCCCGGCATCGCCTGATATAGTCAAAACCTTGTTATATGGCTTAAATCTCACGTTCATTGCTTCTATTTCAGATTTATTCATTCTATCGCCGGGTGCATTGGTCCAATTCTTATAATTATCACACCGGCTGCAAAATATAATTGGTTCATACCATGATCCCAACGGAGTACACATCCTGAGTTTAAAAATTCCAGTGCTGTTGCAATCTTCACAATCGCCATATTTTTTAAATCCAATGGTTTGTTGCGGCTTGCTTCTGTTTGTCTCAAATATACCCCTGTTGATCGCCTTTGGTATGTTGTGCGGCAGACTGTCAAGTTCTGACTTCATCCATTCAAAAGCATCTCTAACGTCTGACGCTTGATATTTTTTAATCTTATTAAACCAAAGAGCTATCCTGTCATTACCTGGTTTTTTATCCCTTCCCATGTAATCGTAAAAATCAACTATCATGGGCCCAAAGTCCACAAGCGTTATTACATACATCAGGCATACCCCTTTCTTTTTGCGTATTCTTCAATTGATTCTTCTTTTTTGATACAGTCCTCATCTTCCCATCTTCTTTGATTTAACCATGTGGATGGATGAGGAATAAACTCAATAGTTTTCCATTGTTCTGTTTTGTTTTGTATTTCAATTGCCGATAAGATTGTTTGTAAGGTAGGTTTTGGAAATTTGATATTTCGATATGCTTTAAATGCTGCCCCTTTTCCATTT
>CALGRI010000149.1 GCA_937880875.1 uncultured Pseudomonadota bacterium | reverse complement strand
AGGCTTGTATGGCTTTTGTCAGGACAGCCTTTCTTTTCTCAATATCCGGGATAACACCGGCCGCTTCAATCACCTTAATATAGTTATCTGCCGATTTAATATTATATTTGCCCGGTTGCATAAAAGGATGCCCGAAAACATAAGAAGAAGATTTAATATGGCCTACTTTAAAATCAAGCTTTTTCTCCCCCAAAAGACCAACCAGTGAAATAATGGGCCTGGCAAAACTAATGGGAAGATCTCCCCATCTCATGCTTTTGGGAAAAGGAAGGGATAAAATCTGTTTTGCAAGAATGCTTTCCAGAATGGAAACACAAGTCTCACATTTTTCTCCGATAATTGCCGTCAAATAACGACCCTTTGGTGTGTCTTGAACTTTGATCTGATCAAGTGAAATACCGGCTTTATCTGCAAATTTTTCTGCGGCAATGGTAGGTTTTCCGTTCTCATCAAATCCCACCCTTTCAGGGGGGCCTGTAATGGTTGAAGTTTTTTCATTCTGGCAATCAGCCACATCTTCCACCATCAATGCAAGACGTCTGGGTGTTCCATAAGTCCTGGCATTGCCATGATCAATTCTGAAATTGTCCAGAGCAGACAGAATATTTTCTTTAAAAGCATCCAGGGCAGGAATAATATAACCGGCCGGGATTTCTTCACTGCCAATTTCAATTAAAAGAGTATTCATTTTAATTTATCCCTCCATTTTTCAATAATGGATGCCCCATTTCTTCTCTTTGTTCAATATATGCTTTGGAAGCCTGCCTTGCAATATCCCTTATCCGTTTTATATAACCTGTTCTCTGGGTCACGCTGATGGCACCCCGGGCATCCAGAAGATTAAAGGTATGGGAGCATTTCAAACAATATTCATAGGTGGGAATAACAAGTCCTTTTTTTATGATTCTATGGGCTTCTGTCTCATATTTTTTAAACAGGTCAAACAACATATCCACATCGGCAATTTCAAAATTATAGGTAGACTGCTCCACTTCCTGCATGTGATAGACATCCCTGTAAGTGACCTCATCGTTCCATTTGAGATCAAATACATTATCCACACCCTGAAGATACATGCAGATCCGCTCCAGACCATATGTCAGTTCAACAGGTACGGGGTTTACCTCTACACTTCCGGTTACCTGAAAATAGGTAAACTGGGTGACCTCCATGCCATCCAGCCAGACTTCCCATCCAAGCCCTGAAGCACCCAGGGTTGGAGATTCCCAGTCATCTTCAACAAACCGGATATCATGTTCAAGGGGATCAACCCCCAGAGCTTTCATGGAGTCAAGGTATAATTGCTGAACATCCGGTGGAGACGGTTTTAACAAAACCTGGTATTGGTAATAATGCTGAAGCCGGTTCGGGTTTTCCCCATAGCGGCCGTCTGTGGGCCGTCTTGATGGTTGCACATAGGCCACCTTCCATGGTTCAGGCCCAAGCGCTTTTAAAAGTGTGGCCGGATGAAATGTTCCCGCACCCACTTCCATGTCATAGGATTGTATGAGGACACAACCTTTTTTAGCCCAGAAATTATTTAAATTTAAAATTACATCTTGAAAATTCATTTTGCTCCACTTTTTCAATAAAAAATTATGGTTAACATATTATAATGCCTTTATTCTCAATTTTTGTATCAAGAATTTTTGCAGTTTCAATAGATTCCAGTATTTCCTGCCAGAAAGATTTTAAAGTTCTAATATCCCTGGCTTCGCCGATTGCCCAGAGACAACCACCGCCGCCAGCACCGGTGAATCTGGCACCGCAGTCACAACTTATAGCCTTTTCAAACATTTTTTTGCCTGCCTTGTCAAGGACATCCGGGGTCATTTCAAGTCTTAATTTTGTCTCCTGGTTCATAAGATCGGCTGCCTGCTTGAAATTCCTGGTCTTTACAGCGTTTGAAAATTTTTTTGTTAAATCTGCAATTTTTTTAAATACTAATCTTGTTTCACCCCGGACAAAGGATTCAATCCATTGCTTATTAATATCTTTTGATACATGGGGAATACCGCAATAAGCAATAAGAATATTGGAGTTAAAGGCCTTTAAGTCGGCTTCATTTTCAAAAACAGGTATACGTTCAAATTCAGGATACCTGTCCCCCATTTTCCAGATCCATTGATTTACTCCGCCAAAAGCTGCTGCAAGCTGATCCTGCAAACCGCATGGAACCCCGGCCACACTGGACTCAATATAATGGGCAAGCCAGGCGATTTGTTCAGGATTTATTTCCTTACCAAGCGCCTTATAAAATGCCGATATAATGGCCACAGCCGCAGAAGAAGACCCTCCTAAAGCACTTCTGGGTGGTGAGGAAGATTCAATGTTTATGTGAACACCATGGGCATCAAAATAGTTTGCCAGGGCAAACATCAGCCCCATAGGATGATTAAATGGTGCCTCGTCATTTTTAAAAACAGCGCTTTCAAACCCCTTGGATGAGACCTTGACATATCCTTCTTCCCAGGGCAAAAGACTGACCTTTGTCCTTAAATCAAGGGCTATGTTAAAGCTTGATGGTGACAGGTGATGCAGGGGCAGATAAATTGTACTGATATCCAGGGTGCCGCCGAGATCCACCCTGCAGGGGACAGATGCCTGGATATGGTTTTTTTCAAGTATTTTTTTAAAATTCATTTTTCCTGTCTCAACCTGTTAAGAAATTGCAGACTTTTAAAATCCCTTCCGATATAAAAGGGGATAAAGGCCTCCACAAGCATTTCCCCTTCTTTTATGGCAATGCCTGAAAATTTTATTCTGTCGGCCCTGCTGATATCGCTGGTGCTTATCCAGTTAATCTGCTTTAAGGTCCCCTTTGAAACCGTCAGGCCATAATTTGATCTTTTTTTAATGCAATTTTGACAAATGATTCGACCTTCGGCAAAGTCAAACCAGACTTTTTTTTGTTCTATATTATCAAGAGGTGTTTTACAAGTATCACAATTTTCAATATTAGGGAAAAACCCGGAGAGAGTCATAAACCGGATCTGGAAAAAAAGGCTGAGCACTTCTTTGGACAGAACTCCCTTATTTAATGCATCAAGGGAAAATAACAACAGATTATATAATTCTGCCTGTTGTTTATTTTCCTCCAGCCAGAAATGCATAACTTCTGCCCAATAACTTGCATAGGCTGTTTTAAATACATCATACCGAATATTTGCAAATCCGTTTTCAAGATCTGCCTGGGACAATATAGTCAGGCCATCTTTCTTTTTTTTGGGAAATGTGCATTGGATATGATTGACAGAAAAAAGATCCAGAGCACCGGAAAACCGTTTAATGCTCTTTTTCGCATTTTTGGCAATCACGGATATTTTCCCTTTGGATTCTGTTAAAAAACTGATTATGAAATCATGGTCACCATATTCAATTTTTCTGAGCAATATGGCATCGGTAACAAATCCAGGCATAAAAAACCGCCCTATAGATCCAAAAGCTGCTTTGCTATCATGAAATAAAAATACACACTCACAATATCAATGGAAGTTGTGACAAAGGGTCCTGTTGCAACGGCAGGATCAATATTGATTCTCTCAAGAATAAGCGGGACCATGGAACCTACAAGGGCTGCAATAGACATGGATGTTATGATGGCAAGCCCCACAGCAAATGCCAATGGCACGGAAAACGGTTCTGCAGCAAAAACGAATTTTGCGATAATGCCAATGAAAATACCGTATATGACACCCAGGATAACTCCTACAGCCAATTCTTTTGAAACTACTTTGGAAAAATCCTGAAGGTTAATTCTTCCTGTGGCAATACCCCGGACAACAATGGTTGAACTCTGGATACCTATATTTCCCCCCATTCCCATAATAACAGGAATAAATGCAGCCAGGGTTGTAAATTTTGCAAGGTCTTCCTCAAATCCGCCGATGATAAAAAAAGCAGCCACACCCCCTAAAAAACTTGCAAACAACCAGGGCAGACGAATCCGGGTGCCTCTCCATATAGTCTGGGTTTCAATATATTCTTCACCCACTCCAGCCATTTTTAACATATCTTCCGTTGCAGCTTCATGGAGGATATCAATAACATCATCAACAGTTACAATTCCCACGATCCTGTTATCATCATCCACAACAGGAACTGCCAGAAAATCATACCTTGACACCAGCCTTGCCACTTCCTCCCTGTCTGTATAGGGTTTTACAGTGACAAGATCCTGTGCCATAAATTCTTTTAAAGGTTTTTCCGGATGGACAACCACCAGCTGCCGTAATGAACTGACCCCGACAAGTTTTCCATATGTATCAACAACATAGATATAAAAAGGCATTTCAACATCCAGATACTTGTTCTGTAATGCTTCAATAACCTGTTTTGCCACCACATCCTCTTCCAATGCGATAAAATCTGTCACCATGATGCTTCCGGCTGTATCTTCATCATAGCTCATCAGCTGCTCAATATTAGCGGATCCCTCTTTCGTCATTTTTGAAAGGATTTGATCTGAAAGCTCTTCATCCAGAAGGTTCAAAAGGGAGGCCGCATCATCAGAGGGCATTTGATCAAATATATCCACAAGCTTAGTAAATTCTATGTTTTTTATAAACTCCAGAAAAAGAGTCTCGTCAAGGGTTGAAAAGAAAACACCGATTTCTTCCGGGTCATCCATAAGCCCGAACAGCTTTTTCCGGTTATCAACAGACAATTCTTTAAAGGCAAGGGAAAGATCTGCCATATGGGTTTTTTTAATGATATTAACCAATTGCCTGGTCGCCCCACGTCGCAGCAGTCTTTTTAAACTGGCAGTCAAAAGTTTTATCTTTTCATTGTGCATGGTCTTTCCTTTGTTTAAAGAAGCAAAAGCCAATTTAAAGCATGATTTTTATGTACGCATTTTTCTTTAATGATTCAAGCCAGGTTTTAAATTTTTTCTCCACCTGTTCATTGTATAAAATTTCATGAATTTCATCGTGGGCCTGTTGTAAGGTTTTATTACCATCCAGAACAATATCTTCTACATAAAAAATTTGGAACCCCTGGGAGGTTGAAATGACGTTTGAATAATCCCCAATATTTAACCCGGATATAATTTCTTTAATATTTTCAGAAAAATTACTGATATCAAACAGTCCAAGATCCCCTCCTTCGGATGCATTAGGTGAGAGTGAATGTTTTTTTGCAAGGGCTGAAAAATCCTTTTTTGCATCCAGTTTCTTTCTGATTTCTTTGATCCCCTCCTCATTGTCCATAAGGATATTTCTTAAGTGATACTTTTTTTTGCCTGAATATTTTTCAGCATTAACGTCATAATAATTTTTTATATCAGATTCCGTGATAATCACTTTTGATTTTACCGCATGGTTAATCAACCTGGATTGTAATATCTGTTTTTGGACATTTTCGCGGTATTCTTTTAAAGTGAGCCCCTCTTTATTTAAAGCAGTCTCAAATTCTTCCTGGCTAAGTGACCTGGCTTTTTTTACATTTTCCAGGGCATTATCGACCTCGGCATCTGATACATTGATTTGATACTTTTGGGCTTCCTGCTGGGTTAATGATCTATCAATCAATGCCATGAGTATCTTATTATTAATTTGTTTTAACGACTCTTTTTTCTTTTCTTCTGAATACCCGGAAGACTCCATATTTTTTATATATGGCTCCGTTTCTTTACTTAATTGAACCCAGGTGACAATATCATTATTCACAATGGCAACAATCCTGTCGATAACTTCAGCTGATATCGATCCGCAAAAGCCAAAACAGAGTATAATCAAAGAAAAAATAACCCCATTAATTTTCTTTTTCATTTTCTTTTACCTCGCTCTTTTCTATATCAATTAAAAATGTTTTTAGTTTTTCCATATTGATTTGCACCGGGTGATCCTTGTAAAGCTGTTGTATCCACTCATCGTAATGGTCTTGAGCCTTCTGCAACCGAAGATGGGATACCAGTTCTTTTTCATTCTCAATCTTCTTTAAACCCGGGGTATTCTCATCTTTTTTCTGGATATCGGCAATTATATGTTTTTTATAAAACCCCACAATATCCTGTGCCGTGATTTCAATCTTTTGTCTTAGTTCCTGATCAATAAATTTTTCCAGTATCATATTTTTCTTAAATCGTTTTTTCCACAATGGATAAGATATGGCATTTTTTAATAAAATCTGTTCAAAGCTGTCTTCGGGATAATCTTTTTTGAATTCATCCTCGGCAGCCTCGACCTCCTGATCCGTCACATTCACGCCCTTATCAGCCGCCGCGCTGAGAAGAAGGATCTCTTTGGAAAGAGTTTGAACAAGATCCATCACCATTTCATTATATCCCATTGGATTTTCTTCAATATTATATGGATATGCAGTCCTTTTAAGATCAAGTTCTTCTATAAAATCTGAACTGGTAATGATCATTGATGCGGTTTTAATTAAAAACAAAGACTCTGTTCCCTTTTCAGGACCTGTGCAACCCATAAGAATAAGCGCGCAATAAATAAAAATCCAACCCTTGAAACGCTTGTTTAAATCCTTCATCAATTTTATT
>CALGRI010000148.1 GCA_937880875.1 uncultured Pseudomonadota bacterium | reverse complement strand
CGGGCCTGGGTCTTCCGCTTGAATCGGGTTGTACCAGTTTCATTCTATGGCATCTTATCCCTGACACCCGGCTGTTTTTTGACATAACACTTTGAGGGGCCACCAACTCTTGAATCTCTATGCCTTCTGCCATTACGGCATCGATTTCTTCCAGGTCTGCGGGCATTTGCCTTATGCTTCGCCGGTATAGAATAGTGACTGTTCCGCCTTTCCCTGCCAGCCTTTTTGCAGTCCTGGAGGCATCCATGGCAGAATTACCGCCACCAATAACCACAATATTCTTTCCTATTTTATTGCCTTTCCCTTGTCTTAACCCTCCTAAAAATTCAAGCTGGTCATATACCCCTTTGGCATCGGCGCCGGGAACGTCAAGCTGATACGCTTTTGTGGCTCCCACACCAATATATACATAATCATATTTTTCTTTGATTGCCGTAAATGCCTCTTTGTCAATGGATTTTCCATATTGCACCTTGACTCCCAGGGAAATAATCCTGTCAATATCCTTTTGGATGCTCAGGTCGTCAAGCCTGAAGCTGGGGATAGCATCTGCCGCCATTCCACCGGCAAAATCCTTTGCCTCAAAAATATCCACGCTAAATCCGTTCATCCGCAGGAAATAGGCGGTGCTGAACCCAGATGGGCCTCCGCCGATTACCGCAGCAGTCAAATGGTTATCTTCCAGAGGTTTCAGGTCGGGGATTTCAGGACTGTTTTGTGCAACAAAGCGTTTGATTTCTCTGATTTGAAGGGGAGAGTCATAATTGATCCTAGTACATTTTTGGGTACAGGGATGATCACAGACCATGCCCTGGACATTGGGGAAAGGATTTGTTTGAAGAATGACGCGAAATGCCTCTTTAAACATGCCTTTTGCCGTATAATACATATAGGAGGGTACATCCTGACCCGCAGGGCAGGTGCCTTTGCAGGGCGCATTGATACAGTCAAAAGGATCAAGTTTCCGGCCGGTTTTTATGGTTGACCAGGGAAAAGTTTTTTTCTGGTAATGTTTATTATTTTTTACTATTTCTGCATAAGCCTTGAGATTGACCAAAGCAGCGTTTTTTTCATCACCAATGCCAGTAAAATGGTCCTGTGCAGCCTTCTTTATATACTCTGAAATTGATGATGCATGGCTTTGGGCAAATGCATTTTTGATAGAGGATAAATACTGGGCAATCCTTCCATACCCTCCAGGTTTCAAAAGGTCCGAGCATATGGTCACAGGCGTGAGTCCGCAGGAAAGAATATCTGCCACATTAAAGCAATCTGCACCTGCTGAAAAGGAAATATCCAGATTTCCGTTGAATTCATTCTGCAGTTTTGAAGCAAGATTTATGCTGATGGCATGGAGAGCTCTGCCACTCATATAAAGCATGGGTTCTTTTTCAGGAAGCAATGCTCTGGTGTTTATGGTCTCAAGGGTATTTGTCAGTTTGATATTAAATTCAACATTTGAGGCCCGGGCTTTTTGTAAAAGGCTGTTGATCAGCTTAACCCCGGCATCATATTTTAGGTCGTGGTCAAAGGCAATATCTGGAACAATGGTATCAAACCCCAGCCTATTGTTTAAAATATCCCTTAATTCCATTGGTCCCAAAAGGGTGGGATTTAATTTTATGGTGGTGTTGAGTTTTTTTTCTTCAACAAAATAACGACCGATCTTTTCGACTTCATCAGGAGGGCAGCCGTGCATTGTAGAAATGGTAACGTTATCAGATATGGTTGAAGGAATATCAAGATCAGCAGCTTCGGGAAAAATACTTTGGGCAATTTTCAACTTTTCATCAATGATTGTTCTTGCATTTGCCATGGAATCTAAAAACTTTTGAACAGTTGGACTTAAAATACCTTCCAAATTATAGCCCACACTCATGTTAAAGATAAATCCGGGATCATTTTCCTGGGCCGGTTGAAGCGGTTTGGGGTTAAGCCTTTTCTTTAAAATATATATGGCAATGAAAGCGTTGATATATTCATTCAAGGATTGTTCAAGTCTGAGTTCCTGGGACCATTCGCAATTATAACCCTCATCCTCCATATTGATGCAGGGTTTTGTTACCTCAAGTTGGTCCAGCACCTGGATTGTCTTTAATTCAATATATCTGGCGCCGGTCAACCAGGATGAAACAATATTCTGTGACAATTGTGTGTGCGGCCCTGCTGCAACCCCGACGGGTGTTTCTAAAACTCGTCCATATCGATTGATTCTAAAAACGTCATCATCGGACGGATTAAAAAAAAGCGACCTGGGAATTCCAAAAATTTTGCTTGTCTTTTCATCTCTTTTAATCCAGCTTAAAAGCTGTTCCAAAGAAAGGCAGGTAAATCTGTCACTCATAACGCCTCCATATTTTTTATTTTAATTTTTCCCAGAGTTTGTTTCCCATTTCTCTGGCAAAATTTAAAATATCTTCTTCATTGGCCGTCACAAGCTTTTTGTCTTCCACAATCAAACGGCCTGAAGAGATAACACTTTCCACATGGGATGAGTCAATGCCATAAACAAAGTGGCCTAAAAAATTATCCTGATTCATTATTGTGGGTGCATTGTAGTCAAGGATCACAAGGTTGTTTTCATTGTCTCCTTGAAAATCATTTTCCTTGATAAACCTGTGGATATTCCTGAATCGTTCATAGATACCGGGAAAACTGATGCCTTCGGTTCCCAGCCCCTGATAGAAAGTTGCCTTTGCACTTCTGAGCATATCCGAATGCATACCATCCGTACCCAGCATGATCCGGCCTCCATAATTTGCAACATTAGCAAGTCCGACATTATTGTTCAGATTGCTTTCAACATTCTGTGCCACCCAGACCTTTGATTCTCTCAGAATAGTTTTTTCATTTTTATCAAGGTGTATACAATGTGCAAAAATTGACCCTTTCAAATCAAGACTGCCGGCATCATAAAGCCGCTGCACCACACGCTTATTGTGGTTTTGCAGACAATGATCCTGATCTGACAGGTCCTCGGCCACGTGGATATGGATACCCGTATTATAATCCCTGGCAAGGGTGACGGCTTTTTCAAGACAGGTGTCTCCCACGGTGAAGGAGGCGTGAAGCCCCACATGCCCCTGGTTCCCTGCTTTAAGATAATTTTTTGTTTCCTCCAACCCCTTATCCCTGATTTTTTCGCCATCCCGGTCGGAAATTTCATAGCAGAGCAGATGGGAAAGACCAATGGAGTCAAAGGCTTCCTTAATGGTAAAAAGTGATCCTTCAATATTAAAAGGAGAGGCATGATGGTCGATAACAAATGTGACCCCGTTTTTGGCACAATAAAGAGCAGACGTAAGTGCACTTGCTTTAATCATTTCCAGGTCAAGATTTTTATCCAGGTGCCACCAGATATAATTTAAAATATCAAGAAAATTTTCAGGGTTCTTGGCCGGGGCAGGCATACCCCTTGCCAGGGTTGAATAAATGTGATGATGGCCGCATCCAAAAGATCTGGTAACAAAGTTTCCCTTGGCATCCACTATCTTTGACGAATCTGTGGCCAAAAAGGGCAGGGCATCCAAAAGTTTTATACCCCCGTCTTTGCCCTCGCTCACTTCTATATGTGTTTTTGTAAACGTAAGATTCTGCCAGTCAATAAATCTTGCATTTTTAATATAAAGTGTCATTATCTTATCCTTTGTCCAATGGGAAGTTCATACCGCCTTTTTTTATCAAATTGGTACAGGGCGTTGATGGCTGCAGGTGCAGTTGGAACCAGCCCTATTTCACCCACACCCTTTGCCCCAAAAGGTCCTCTGGGGTCTTTTACTTCAACGGCTTTGACAATGATCTCAGGCATTGACTTGATTTTTGGAACCCCTAGTTTTATCATTTTTGAAGACTTAAGATACCCATGATTCAATTCCAGTTTTTCAGTAAATGCATACCCAAGTCCCATCATGACCGCCCCTTGAATCTGACCCTCAAACAGGGTGGGGTTGATCACTGTGCCGGCATCATGGGCTGCAATGACTTTGTCTACTCTGCCCTTATCATCCAGGATAACCACCTGGGCTGCATATCCATAGGCAAAATGGGTCAAAGGATTTTCCACATCTTTGCCAGGATGTGTGGTCCAGTCACAAAACCAGCGTCCCTTGAATTTTTTCCCGATGAGGTTTGACAGGTCTTTTGTCTTAAGTTCGGTTTTGAGTTTTTCAGCGGCCATAATCAAAGAATTGCCCAGAAGGAAGGTGCCCCTGCTGGCAGTTGTCATGCCGCCCACAACTTCAGAATCTGTACTGGACACCACATCAATTTCAATATCCTTGAGGCCCACTACGTCGCACAAGATCTGTTTGGAAATAGTATCAACGCCCTGTCCCATCTCAGTCCACCCATGATGGATAATGATTTTTTTATCGGACACCACCTCTATTTGGGCTTCGCTTTCGTCAATCAGACCATTACCATAGCCAATATTTTTTATGGCCAGGGCAAGCCCCGCATATTTGGCATTATCATATTCATCCTTTACAGCAAGAAGAGTCTCCTGCAAACCTACGCCATCACCCAGGACCTGGCCTGTGGCAGTCATGGACCCTTTTTTAAGGGCATTGTCAAACCTGAACTGCCAGGGATTATGCCCTGCTTTTTCACATAGTTCATCCACCATACACTCCATGGCATAGGTGACCTGGTTGACCCCAAACCCCCTCATGGCACCTGCAGGCAGATTATTGGTGTAAACCGCCCTGGATATGACCTTAACCACAGGCACATGGTATCCGCCCGAGGCATGACCCGCCGCTCTATTCAACACTTCCCCGCCTAAAGATGCATAGGCACCGGTATCACCGATAATTTCCGCAGAAAGGGCCGTGAGCATACCATTTTTGTCACATCCCAGTTTGTAATCCATTACAAAGGGGTGCCGTTTAGGATGCATACGGATGGATTCTTCCCTGGACAAGCTTACCTTTACAGTCTTTTTGAGATGGTAACTGAAAACAGCAGCATGCCCCTGAACCGTCAGATCTTCTTTACCGCCAAAGGCCCCGCCGCAGGGTACAAGGGTTGCTATTACCTGTTCCTTTGGCAATCCCAGAATTTTTGAAATGGCCAGCCTGTCTTCATAAATCCCCTGACTTTGTGTAAATACCTGTATGCCGTTATTCCCATGGGGTTTTGCAATGGCGGTTTCAGTCTCTAAAAAAGCATGTTCCGTAAGTTGGGTCCGGTATTGGGCAGAAACAACATGATCGGACAAATTAAAGGCCTCATCAATGTCTCCCCCTCTTGAGAACTTTGTAACAGACAGCAGGTTGCCATTTTTATGAATTTTTATCTCATCTTTAAGCGCTTCAACAGGATCAGTTACAGGTTCCAATACCTCATACTCAATATCGATCAATCCACAGGCTTTTCTGGCCGTTGCTTCATCTTTGGCAACCACACCGGCAAGAACATCTCCAATGTATCGTGTGGTCTCGCCTTCAGAAACCATTACGGGCCAGTCCTGATGAAGAATGCCGGTCATTCGTTCTCCCGGGATGTCTTTTGCCGTAAATATTCTGATAACTCCGTACAATTTTTTGGCTTTATCAATTTTTATGACCAGCACCTTGGCCCTGGGGTGATCACTGAATCTCAACGCCCCAAACGCCATATCGGGAAATCGCAAGTCATCAATGAATTCGCGTTGACCAAGGGCTGTCAGGTATGCGTCATGCTTGGACCTGTTTTTGCCCACCCCACCGTTTTCAATCAATTTGATTTCTTTTTTGTCCCTTAAGGATTGGGCTGCCAGTACCACGGCATCAATTATTTTGGCATAGCCTGTACACCGGCACAAATTGGTCGCCAGGGCTTTTTTTATCTCATCCCGGCTGGGAGTGATGTTCTGTTCCAAAAGAATTTTGGTTCTTGAAAGAAACCCTGGGGTACAAAATCCGCATTGGACAGCGCCTTTTTTTACAAAGGCCTTGGCCAGGGTATCTTTCAGTTCTTTGTCAAACCCTTCTATAGTGACTATTTTGGACCCGGCTATTTTTTTCATGGACGTCCTGCAGGACAGAGCAGCTTTGCCGTCTATTTCAATCAGGCAGGCACCGCATGCCCCTTGTCCGGAGCATCCATTTTTGGGTGAATAAATTCCCTGGTCTTCCCTGAGCCATGTCAAAAGAGAAAGGTCATTACTGCCCATGAAAGATATGTTTGCCCCGTTTAGTGTAAATTCAATCATAATGCCTGCCCCCGTTCTGATTTTCCACCACTGGAATACCCCCCCCGGCTACAATAACACAGAAATTATTTTGGTTTTCTTGTCATCATAATACCATTAGCTGCGGCAGGTATCCAATACAAAAGTACCCTCTGCTACAGAGGGATTGATGAAAAAGGTGAGATGGAAAATTATTTCACAATTCATGAAGATATTAAAAATCTGGCCCGAAAGCTTGAACCTTTTTTATTGCAGTTAACCTAGTTGCTTAATACCTCCGGTGATAGAATACTTCCATGGGTATCCTTTAACGCCAGAAGCGCCTTTTTTTGTTTGTCCAGAATATCAAACAGGGTTTGGGGAATTCCGGGTTCTTTAGAATAGGCATCCTGTTGAAGCTCAATCCGTTTGATAATATTATCCAGGTATAAGGAAAATTGTTTTATATACAGCTCTTTTGTGTATTCCTTATCAATAATCTGTTTAAACAATAATTTTAAATCATCATATCTGGGAAGATTTCCAATAGGGGTTGCAATATAGTCTATTTCATTGTGGGCATATCGTTCAAGCCAGGAAAGCCATACTTTTACATCTCTTTTTTCTCCTAAAAGTTTAGAAGACTCACCACCCCTGGCCTTGTCCGTTAAAAAGTAATTAAGACCCGCCATAACAGGTTTATATTCTTCTTTTATTTTGTCGCTTCCAAAAAATTTGAACTGGGCATCCATATAATCTCCCAATGCGCCTGGAATAAAGGGTGCATTAGCCCAGGGTGCTCTTTTAACACCGGTTGCACCCACTTCTGTCGCTGTGGCGGCGGAAACAATACAGGCCCCGATGACAACGCCTGCGTCAGAATTTTTGGCTACCCAGACCGGCGGCATGGTATCGGCATCTCTTCCACTGTATGTAATAACTCTGGTCAGGGCACCTTCGGGGTTTTCTGCTTGCTGGGAATAATTATCAAGGGATTCAGACTTTAATGTGCAGCGGGAATTGGGATGGGACAAAGGAATGGGTTTGCCATTCTCATCTGTTTTACCTTCATACCAGTCCCCCTGGAAATTAAATCCTTTATCTGGATGGTCTTCGTTATTGCCTAACCAGTGGGGCACCTTGTTTTCATCAATGAGAACATTGGACCAGATCACTTCGTGTCCGGGTTGTCTTAATACTTTCATGAGCAGAGGGTCGCCTTCAAGGTTAACATCTTCAACAATGCCGAAAATACCGCATTCCGGATTGATGGATCGGATACTGCCGTCATCTGCGATCCACATCTGGGCAAGATCATCACCGATAAATACATTTCCTGCCATGGCCGTGGTGGTTTTTCCGCACCCACTGGGGGCAGCGCCTGCAATCCAGGTTACCCGTCCATTGGGCCCATGGAGCCCGGTTATAAACATATGTTCAGACAATTCATTGCCAAAATTTTCATAAACAGCCTTATCCACGGCAAACCTGTGATTTCCCTTTTTGAGCAGCAGGGTATTGCCCGCATAAGTGCATTTCCAGCTATATGTTGTCTTGAATTTACGATCCATGAAAACCCTTGCATCGGGCAGATCCTGGGGCCTGTTCAGTCCTTCGCTGTGAACATTTGTAAAAAAATGACCAAGGGCTGCAACTTCTCTGTCAAAATCAGCATAGGCATTTCTATAGAGAAGTTCTGCACTATGGGAAACATAAGTGGAACTTGTGATTTCCAAAGCCGGATTTGATACAGGAGAGCCCACAGGTCCTCTCATGTAAAATCCAATGATCATGGTCATACCCTTCATGATATCCGTCATATTGGATCGGACCTGCTCAAGGGCAGTGGGTCTGTCCATCCTGTTGGCAAGAGAACTGACATGATCTTCCGGATTGGCGATATAATAGGTTCTGTCAATGATTCTGCCCTGTTCCTGGGCTAGATCATAATGAATGGTATGCCCTTCCATGGCAAGAGCGCTTTCCTCTTTTTTGGCAAGGGCAAGAGTTCTGATAAACTGCCTGTCTTCGGATGATCCTGCATTGACAAAAACGGCAGAAGGATTGCAAAGGACAATTGAAGCAGCAATTCTTTTTAAGACTTCAGGATGCTTGATTTTTAAAAGCCGGGTTAATTGCTCATCATCCATATATTGCTTAAATATGGCTTTAGCGCTTTCTTCGGAATCCACTTTTCCAAGTTCATTAATAATGTCAATATCATTACCGGTTTTAAGCATTTTATCGTAGTCTCCTTTAATAATTTCATTAATGAGTTTTTTCATTTCTAACATTAAATTTCGAAAAATCAAATATTATCTTATTTTTTTTCGAAAAAGTTAGATTGTATTTTCATGATAACCAGTATAAAAACAATAGGGATGCAAAACGATTATAGATAGTGTTTGAATGAAAACTCACCCA
>CALGRI010000147.1 GCA_937880875.1 uncultured Pseudomonadota bacterium | reverse complement strand
TTCAATCAAAAGATCAAACAAAAATAATAGACTTTCAAATTTCAGAATTTGACAAGGCCCTTATTAAAACCGGCGGATGGGTGGAGTATGCAGATGTTTATTATTGAATGGTGAATGGTAAATGGTGAATGGTGAATGGGAGAGAATATTGTAAAAAATAAGAGTTTTGCTTTTGCTTTGAGGGTTGTAAAATTGTTTCAATATTTGCAGGCTGAAAAGAAAGAATATGTTTTGAGTAAGCAATTACTCAAAAGCGGCACAGCTATCGGTGCATTGATTCGTGAAGCCGAACAGGCTGAAAGCAAAGCCGACTTTATTCACAAAATGGCAATTGCCCAAAAAGAAGCCAATGAAACCGATTATTGGATTGAGCTTTTATTTCAGGCAACATACTTAAACGAAAATCAATACAAGTCAATCCTTCCAGATATAACCGAACTGAAAAAACTGCTTGCAGCAATTATCATAAAATCAAAAGATAACAAAAAATAGCCCCCTCCCCAATTCACCATTTACCATTCACAATTCACAATTTTTACCATTGCCAGATGAATACAAGATAGGATAGATATGAAAGAACAGATAGAAAAAGGGAAATAAATGGCAATAAAGAAATCTGAATTATACAGCTCACTATGGGCCAGTTGTGATGAACTCAGAGGCAGTATGGATGCCAGCCAATACAAGGATTATGTATTGGTGATGCTGTTCATGAAATACGTATCCGACAAAAAAGACCCGCTGATTGAAATACCGCCAGATGCAAGCTTCTATGACATGGTAAAACATAAAGGTAAACCAGATGTTGGCGACAGAATTAATAAAATAATAGGGGAATTTGCAAAGGCCAATGGGCTGACGGGTGTGGTTACCGTGGCCGATTTTAATGATGATGAAAAACTGGGCAAGGGAAAAGACAAGGCTGATAAACTGACAAACCTGATTTCTATTTTCGAGAAACCAGAACTGGATTTTAGCGGCAACCGGGCAGAGGGGGATGATTTGCTGGGGGATGCCTATGAATACCTGATGCGACACTTTGCCACGGAAAGCGGAAAAAGCAAAGGTCAATTTTATACACCGGCCGAAGTTTCCCGCATCATGGCAAAAGTGATTAGCATCCACAAATCCAAAACCCAGTCAGAAACAATTTATGACCCCACCTGCGGTTCAGGCTCCCTGCTGTTGAAAGCGGCAGACGAATCACCCCACGGCATCACTATCTACGGACAGGAAAACGACAATGCCACCCGAGCCCTGGCAGTGATGAACATGTGGCTGCACCGCAATCCTGATGCTGAAATTGTCCAGGGCAATACCCTGGCTTCACCACAGTTTACCAATGACATCACTGGCGAACTCAAACAATTTGATTATGCAGTTGCCAATCCGCCGTTCAGCCATAAAGCCTGGATGAACGGGTTAGATCCTGCCAATGATCTTTATAAGCGCTTTGAAGGGTACGATGCTGTTCCGCCCAAAAAAAATGGCGATTTTGCTTTTCTGCTACACCTGATTAAATCTTTGAAATCAACGGGTAAGGCCTGTATTGTTCTGCCTCTGGGTGTTTTGTTCCGGGGCAATGCCGAAGCCACCCTCCGCAAAAAGATAATTCAAAAGGGGTATATCAAAGGTATTATCGGTTTGCCGCCCAACTTATTTTATGGAACCGGCATTGCCGCAAGTTTAATTGTGATTGATAAAGAAAATGCTCAAGAGCGCAAAGAGATCTTCATGATTGATGCGAGCAAAGGATTTATAAAGGATGGCAACAAAAACCGCCTTCGGGAGCAGGACATCCACAAGATAGTGGATACCTTTAACCATCGTATTGAAACCCCAAAGTATTCACGAATTATTTCGCTCGTGGAAATTGCCGATCCTAAAAACGATTACAATCTGAATATTCCCCGGTACATTGACAGCCAGGAAGAAGAAGACATACAGGACATTGAAGCCCATCTGCTCGGCGGCATCCCCAAAAGGGATATTCAAGCAATGGAGAAATACTGGACAGTTTATCCTTCATTGAAAAAAGAGCTGTTCAAAGTCGTTGACAAGCGCCCGGAATATGTTTACCTCAAGATTGAAACTCAGGAAACCAAATCCTTTATTTTTCAACATTCTGAGTTTACCAGTTTTGGAAAACAGATGTATGCCGTGTTCACCCAATGGGCAAGTCAAACCACAGCCTTTACCAAAGGTCTGGACAAAGGATTAAAGCCCAAACAGGCTATACACATTATTTCTGAAAACCTGCTGCAACACTACGCCAACAAACCGCTCACCGACCCATATGCCATGTACCAGCATCTGATGGACTATTGGGCTAAAACCATGCAGGATGATTTTTATGAACTGGCAGCTGATGGCTGGCTGGCCGGTAACAGTGTAACCCGCATGGAAAAGAAAATAAAAAACAGGAGCAAAGAAGCGGTGAAAATGGTGGCAGGGATTGAAGGACTGGAAGGCCGCCTCATACCGCCTGCCCTGATGATTCAAGAATATTTCAGTCCGGAACAAAAAGCCATTGATGAGCTACAGGCCCAGGCTGAATCCATGACCGCCGGCATGGATGAACTGCGGGAAGAACATGGGGGCGAAGATGGTCTGCTTGCCAATGCCATGGATGACAAAGGCAAAATCAGCAAAGCCAATCTGGGCAAAGCCATTAAAGACTCAGGCAAAAGAAATGCCGACAATGCAGAAGAATATGATATGCTCCAGCAGTATAAAAACCTGATGGAGGATGAAAAAAAAGCACAGGATAAAATAAAAATCGCCAAAGCAGATCTGGAAAGAAAAGTAATTGCCCAATACCCCAAACTGAGCATTGATGAAATAAAAACCATTGTGGTGGGAAAAAAATGGATGCACAGCATGGAGCAGCTCATCCGCATTGAAATGGACAATATCAGTCACCGCCTGACCCAGCGTATTAAAGAATTGGCTGAACGCTATGAAACCCCTTTGCCGAAAATTAGCAGTGAAGTGGATGAGCTGACCGCCAGAGTCGAAAACCATTTAAAACAGATGAATTTTGTATGGTAGAAGCGATGGTAATACAAGAAGGATTTAAGCAAACGGAAGTTGGGATTATTCCGGGTGATTGGGTGGTGAAAACAATAGGGCGGTGTCTTGCTCAAAACCCCGATTACGGAATAAACGCCGCCGCAGTAAGGTACAATGGAGAACTGCCTGTTTATTTGAGGATAACGGATATAACAGAAGATGGTAAATATTCCAAAAAAAATATTGTATCAGTAAATAATGTTGACTCCCCCTCATTTTTTTTACAAGAAGGTGATTTGGTTTTCGCAAGAACTGGAGCAAGCGTTGGAAAAACTTATTTGTATGATCTTAAAGATGGAAAACTTGTTTTTGCTGGTTTTTTAATTAGAGTAAGAGCTAATTCTCAACTTCTTTTACCAGAATATTTAAAATATTTTACCCAGACCAAATTTTACTGGAATTGGATTGCAGCCAATTCAATGCGAACGGGACAACCGGGTATAAATGGAAATGAATATAAAGAATTGCCAATCCCCCTTCCCCCCACCAAAGCCGAGCAAATCGTCATAGCCACCGTCTTAAATGATGCTGATGCACTCATTAGCCAATTAGAAAAACTCATTGCCAAAAAGCGGGCCATCAAGCAAGGGGCCATGCAGGAGTTGCTGAAACCGAAAGAGGGGTGGGAAGTGAAGAGGTTAGGGGAGATCGGTTTGTTTAAAGGGGGAAGTGGCTTTCCAATCAAAGTTCAAGGTCGAAAAGATGAGCAAATCCCTTTCTATAAAGTGTCTGACATGAATAATCGTGGTAATGAGATTTGTATGTTTAATGCAAACAATTGGATTTCTGAGCAAACGATGAAACGCATTGGGGCAAATAGTTTCCCTTCATCTACAATTATTTTTGCTAAAATTGGTGCAGCAATTTTTTTAGAGAGAAAAAAAATACTTACAATAAAAAGTTGTATTGATAACAACATGATGGGGTTTAATGTTCAGTCAGATTATTATGATTATAAATATTTCTATTATCTACTACATACTATTAATCTTGGTTCTTATGCTAATACCACCGCATTACCTTCAATAAACGGCAAAGACCTTTCTGATATTATGATTAAGATTCCACCAAAAGAAACCCAATCCCATATCGCCCAAATCCTTTCCGACATGGACACAGAAATAAATGCCTTGGAAAAGAAATTGAATAAATATAAAA
>CALGRI010000146.1 GCA_937880875.1 uncultured Pseudomonadota bacterium | reverse complement strand
CGCCGGCTGGTGTAGGCAGTATAAGTCCGCCCAAACAATATTTTTCTTCATGAACATTCTGCACTTAAGAGATCATTTAAGTGCAGAATGCTCTATTTACAGTTCAAGCCAATATTAGACATATTCCCGCTTGATTAAACAATAATTTTTAGGGAAGAACCCATGTGCCGGTAACTGCAGATCCCAGTGTAACCCCGTTAACTACCGTTACGCTAATTGTTCCTGCAGCTGTCATAGTTACCGTAAAATCAGCCCCCACTGGGACATCTCCTGCTCCACTGGCAGGTAAAATGGTAGTTGCTACAGAGTTACAGAGGATTGCAATACTTGCAGGAGGTGTTCCATTTTCAAGTAGATATTTGCCATAAGCGATGGAGAGTCTTGACTTTGTTTCAGCGATTGCGGCATCTGCGGCTTTGATTCTGGCCTGATCCTGCAGGTCCATGTATTTGGGGACTGCAACGGCTGCAAGAATACCTAGGATTACCAGTACTGCAATGATTTCAATGAGCGTGAACCCGCCTTGGTTGTTCAGCAATAAATTTTTTCTTTTTTCCAAAACAGTACCTCCAAAATTAATTTTTTTAAAAATATTTTTTATTCTATATACTATTTCACCAGCTTTGTTAAGTCCCACATGGGTAAAAAAATTGAAAAAGCGAAAAATCCGACAACTGCTGCCAGGCCGATAACAAGGGCAGGACCCAATGCATCTGAAAAAGTTTTTGTAGCATACTCGACCTCTACATCATAATGTTTGGCAATCTCTAATAGGACATCATCAAGGGTACCAGATTCCTCACCGATTGCAACCATATTCACAACCATGGGTGGGAAATACCGAGCCTTCCCAAGGGGCACTGCAATCCCGCGGCCTTCCACTACAAGATCATTAATTTTATCAAATTCTTTTGCAATGGCTTTATTGTCCAGGGTATCAGCAAGAATCTTTAATGATTCAAGCACGGAAATTCCACTGGACTGAAGAATTGAAAAAATACTTGCAAACCGTGACATGGCTGATTTTACAAGGAGTTGACCAAACAATGGAAGTTGCATTAAAAAGGAATCTTTTATGTATTTACCCTTTTGTGTTCTAATGAACTGGGAAAATCCTATCGAGACTGTAGCTATAACCAACAAGATGTAAGGCCAGTAATTCTTAAGAGAAAGATATAAAAACATACAGATCTTTGTTGGTAAAGGCAGTTCTATCCCAGCCCCTTGAAAGAGTGTGACAAATTTTGGTACAACAAAGGTTAAGAGTACAACAAAAGCAATCGATAAAAAAAGAACGACAATGAGAGGGTATCTGATGGCAGACTTTATATCAGACCTGACCTTTTCCTCATGTTCCATGATAAAAATAAGTCTCTCCAGAATACCGGGAAGTGCGCCGGACAACTCACCTGCTTTGATTAAGGTGCAATAGAGAGTTGAAAAAACAGTATCATGTTTGGAAAATGCATCGAAAAGAGAAGACCCCTCACGTATATTTTTCATTATTTCAACACTTACGGCACGAAGTTTCGGGTTTTCTGTTTGTTCTTCTAAAATCTGAAAAATCCGTATAATGGATACGCCTGCTCGGAGCAATGTTTTAAGCTGCATGGTATAAAGAATCATCTCTTTTGTCTTGACGGGCGAAAACAATTGATCAAACTTCTTAGATATTCCAAGCTTACCGGAAGTTGCAGTTTTCTTTTTTAAGGATTCAGGAATCTGACCTTTTAGCGAAATCATTTCCATGGCATGTTCTTCTGATTCTGCCTCTATTTCACCTGTTACCTCATTGCCGAGGTCATTGATTGCTTTGTAGGAAAAAAGGGGCATATTATTTAACCATAATGGCGGATACAGCTTCTTTTACTGTTGTGTCGCCATCCATAATTTTTTGAACTGCATCCATTTTAAGAGTGGTTAATTGACCACTGGCGGTTGCGATTTTTGCGATTTCATTTGCTGATATACCCTCAAGAATCATCTGTCTTATCGTATCATCCATATAGAGTATTTCATAAAACCCAATCCGGCCTTTATAGCCGGTATCCATGCATTGGTTACAGCCTTTACCTCTGACAAATTCTATTGTTTCAGCCTTTTCAAAGCCCCAGAATTGGAGTTCGTCACTGGTGGGCCTATAGGGTTCCTGGCAATAGGGACAGACGCGTCTGACAAGTCGCTGGGCAATGGTCACCAGCAGGACTGATGATACGATAAAAGATTCGATCCCCATATCGATTAATCTTGTTATGGCGCCGGCGGCATCATTGGTATGGACAGTACTTAAAACCATATGCCCTGTTAAAGCCGCCTGAACAGCAACCTTTGCAGTCTCGGAATCCCTGATCTCTCCAACCATAATAACATCAGGGTCCTGTCTTAAGATGGAACGTAGCCCGCTTGGAAACGTCATGCCGGCCTTGTGGTTCAGCTGTACCTGCCGGATACGTTCCATCCTATATTCAACTGGATCTTCAAGTGTGATAATATTTGTATCAGGACTGTTGATTTCCTTTAACATGGCAAAAAGGGTCGTACTTTTACCACTTCCTGTTGGGCCTGTACATAAAACCATGCCGTAGGGCATGGTGATCATTTTTTTTAAAGAGGCGATATCATTTTTAGAAAACCCAAGTTTTTCCAGTGAATGTATGCCGGAACTGGTATCTAAAAGCCTTAAAACCAAATTTTCGCCATAAACTGTGGGAATGGTGGAAACCCTGATATTGATTTCTCTTTGGGTCATAACGATTGTAAACC
>CALGRI010000145.1 GCA_937880875.1 uncultured Pseudomonadota bacterium | reverse complement strand
AAATTGATAAAAAAACCGCAACAGGAAATTTATGATTTCCTGTTGCGGTAGATTATTTATAGCAAAATATGGTTTGTGCTGAAATCCACCAGCAGTTAACCTAGAGGACCTGGCCTAGAGCCTCATCAAGCTTTTTGACCGTACGATCGATATTTTGCAATTTGTCCAGGCCGAATAACCCAATTCGAAATGTTTGGAAATCTTTTGGCTCATCACATAATAATGGAACCCCGGCAGCTGTCTGTATTCCTATATCTAAAAATTTTTTACCAGTTTGTATGCCAACATCTTCTGTGTAGCAAACAATAACACCCGGGGCCTGGAATCCCTCTGCCGCCACAATTTTGATGCCTTTGCTTTTGAGCAATGCCTTGACTTTGTCACCAAGCTCTTGTTGCTGTGCCCGGGCCAGTTTAAACCCGTAGCTTTCTGTTTCTTTCATAACATTTCGGAAACCTCTGAGGGCATCTGTGGGCATTGTTGCGTGATAAGCATGTCCCCCGTTTTCATATGCCTCCATGATTTTAAACCACTTGAGCAAATCGCATGCATAGCTGGTACTGACAGTAGATTCTATTCTTTCTCGCGCATCAGGACTTAGCATCACTAAACCACTACAGGGAGAGCCGCTCCAGCCTTTTTGCGGAGCAGTTATAAGGATATCAATACCATTAACTTCCATATCCACCCAAATTGTACCCGAGGCAACGCAGTCTAAAACAAATAGGCCGCCAATTGAATGTACGGCATCTGCCACAGCCTGAAGGTAATCATCAGGCAGCATAATGCCTGATGAAGTTTCAACATGGGGGGCAAAGACGATTTCTGGTTTTTCTGCCTTGATCGTTGCTACCACTTCTTTGATTGGTGCAGGCTCAAAAGCAGCATGCTTGCTGTCATCGACTGGACGAGCCTTTAATACAATGGATTCGGAAGGGATATTACCCATATCAAAAATCTGGGTCCAGCGGTAACTAAACCAACCGTTTCGAATAACAAGACATTTTTTTTCCGTAGCAAATTGCCGTGCCACAGCTTCCATGGCATAAGTTCCACCACCTGGAACAACAACAACTGCTTTTGCGTTATACACTTTCTTAAACGTGCTGGAAATATCGTTCATCACTCCTTGGAATGACTGAGACATATGGTTAAGCGCGCGGTCTGTGAAAACCACGGAGTATTCAAGAAGCCCATCAGGGTCAACATTTGGAAGTAGGCCTGGCATATTTGTCTCCTTTCTTAAAAATGAGAAATTTATCTGACTTGTTTCTATATGGGAAGAATAAAAAAATGGCAAGAATAAAAAATTGCCTGTAGACAGCGTATTGAACAAAGAGGCAAAGAATGATCAGATTGATTCAAAGCTTAAAGAAGAGTTCTGTTAATTTTCATTAAACTGTGATAGAAAGACTCGGTGTAAACAATATATTTTTTATAATAAAACTAATTATTTGTAACAAGGATAAAGGTATGGGATTAATCTCTTCAACACATTCTATCAGCCGGTATCATATTGATGGAAAAATTGCGGGTTCTATAGTAGAAGAAGTGCGAAATGGTTTAATAAAACACTCCATTCCAAAAATAGAAAGCGATTTTGATGAAATTTCAGCCGGGTGGACACCTGTAGAAAGTCCTTATAATCCGGATTTTGATAAATTTTCCTTTTCGTTTGGAACTTATTTTCTTTTTTCCCTGAGAATTGATAAAAAATCAATCCCAGCCAAACTGATTCAAAAATATATAGCCATTGAAATTGAAAAAAAAAAGGATAAATCAGGAAGAGATTTTATTTCTAAACAGGAAAAATCGGAAATAAAAGAACTGGTTATAGATATTTTAATGCATAAAATTCCAGCCATCCCCAATGTGTATGATGTTTTGTGGAATTATGAAGAAAAAAATCTATACCTTTATACCACACAAAAAGCAGCCAATGAATTTTTTGAAACCATATTTTTAAAAACTTTTAATTTAAAACCCATCAGGCTGTTTCCCTATACCATTGTTGAAACCAAGTCAAAATTCTCAAACCCGCAAAAAGACAGGATTCAAACACTTGTCCCTTTAAAATATTCGAGGAAACCCCATGCTTGATATTGCAACAGCTTATAATAAATATAAATTTCTTGGAAATGATTATTTAACCTGGATCTGGTTTTTAATTGAAACTGATCAGAATATATCATCTCTTTTAAGTTCAAAGGATGTTCTAACGCTTGAAGTTGGTAATTCAATTGTCCTTGAAAATAAATTAGGGGATAAATCAAAGGAAAAAATTACCATAAAAGGTGATCAGGCCGGTCTTGAAGAAGGAACCACTGCTTTAAAAAAAGGTGCTTATGTTACCCAGATTAACCTGATATGTAAGATAAATAAAGATGAGTATCGATTTACCATAAAAGGGGAGAGTTTTAATATTACAGGTCTTAAAACCCCAAAAACAGATCTGTCACATAAAGAAGATGAAATAGAAGGGCTGGTATTGGAAAAAACGTTCTTTTGTTTGAATATTTTTAAAGTTATTGACACTCTTTTTTTAAAATATCTTGAACAAAGAACTGCAGATGACTGGAATGTAAAAGGATTACAGAACCTTAGAGGTTGGATTGGATCATTTTAATAAATTGTTTAAAACTCGGCAGTTTTGAACACCTTAAAATAATGATATAAAACTGATAGATTCTTATCAAGGAATAAACCAATTCTTAACTATTTTTTATTAAAAAATTTATAATAATTATAGGTAATTAAAAAGTTA
>CALGRI010000144.1 GCA_937880875.1 uncultured Pseudomonadota bacterium | reverse complement strand
TTCAAAAGGGGAAATAATAATATATGAGCACACTTAATTTACACAGATTATTCAGCCCGAAATCTATAGCAGTGGTTGGCGCCAGTGAAAAAGAAGGTTCTGTAGGGTTTTCAATCATGAAAAATCTTATAAAAGCGGGTTTTAAAGGGGATATTTTTCCAGTAAATAAAAAGCATAAACATATCATGGGGATTCCTTCATTTGGGAGCATTCAGGATATCGGATCAAGTATAGACATGGCCGTGATTGCAATACCAATAGGTTCTGTTCCCGGGATAGTTGAGTCTTGTGGCAAAGCCGGACTGGCTGGCGTTGTTATCATATCTGCCGGCGGCAAGGAGATTGGGAAAAAAGGCCAGGCAATTGAAGCCGAAATTCTTGAAACTGCGCAAAAATACAATCTGCGTATTGTTGGCCCCAATTGTCTGGGGATTGTCAACACATCAAAGGCATTGAACGCAAGTTTTGCCCATTTGTTTCCTTTGCCGGGAAACATCGCTTTTCTTTCCCAGAGTGGTGCTGTGTGTACATCCGTTTTAGACCTTGCCCAGCGTGAGAAGATTGGTTTCAGCCATTTTGTCAGCCTGGGTTCAATGATGGATGTTGATTTTGCGGATATGATCGATTATCTGGGTTCCATAAGCTCTGTTAAAAGCATTGTCATGTATATGGAGAATATGACCAATATTAGAAATTTTATGAGTGCGGCAAGATCGGTTTCCAGGGTAAAACCCATTATTGTCCTGAAATCAGGCAGATCCAAAGCCGGTGCCAGGGCTGCGGCTTCCCATACCGGAGCCATGGCAGGAGTTGATGCCGTCTATGACGTGGCATTTCGCCGGGCCGGAGTTTTACGTGTCAATGAATTTGAAGAATTATTGGATTGTTCTGAATTTTTAGCAAAACTTGGCCGTCCTTCCGGACCCGGTCTTACCATTATAACCAATGCCGGCGGGCCCGGTGTTATGGCAGCAGATGCCCTGGCATCCCATGGAATGGAACCTGTTCAGCTCAGCCTTGCGACCCTTGGAAAATTGGACAAAATTCTTCCTGAAAACTGGAGTCGGGGAAATCCAATAGACATCGTCGGGGACACAGCCCCACAAATATATATTGAAGTGGTAAAAATATGTGCAAGTGCCCTGGAAACAGACGCTCTGCTGCTGATGTGTTCTCCGGCCGGGACCATTGATACATTGAACCTGGCAAAGTCCTTGACAGCCTGTTTGAAAACTCTGCCCTGCCCGGTTTTTACGGCCTGGATAGGAGGTGATAATGTTGTAGCGGCCAGACAGGTGTTCAATGAAGCCGGCATTGTTACATTTGATTCTGCAGAACGAGCTGTCAGAGCCTTTAAAAATCTCTATCAATATGGTCGCAATGTTGAAGCTTCATTGGAAATTCCTGTCCGGACAGACACAAAATTGATAATTGATCGCTCCAGGGCAGAAAATATCATCAAAAAAGCCATTGCCTTGGGAGCCCAAAGCCTTACAGAAATAGAGGCAAAAGATCTGCTCGGGTCTTATGGAATTCCTGTCAATACCACTAAAATAGTCGATACCGAGGAGATGGCTGTAAAAATTTCAGAAAAGACAGGGTATCCTGTTGTTTTAAAAATTTGTTCAAAAGATATTCTTCATAAATCTGATTGTAATGGTGTTATTCTGAATATTAA
>CALGRI010000143.1 GCA_937880875.1 uncultured Pseudomonadota bacterium | reverse complement strand
GATCAAATTTTCCTGACAGCACAATCCAGGACAAAAACATTAAAATAAATGTAATAAGAAAAGAAAAAAATCTTATAAAAGATGTGGATTTTTTGTTACCTGTTTCTTTGGGAACACTATTATTGGAACCTGTCAATGAACTACCCTCCCCGGCTATCATTAAGAATCAAAAATTAAAAAAATTACTTGTCAACGCCATATAGTTTACGAAATTTTCCGTACAATTTAGATATGGCGCCTCCTTTTTTTTCCATAATTTGAGATCCGTCAGATCCTGAGGATGATTGTTCCATTTTGGTTCTGTGGTCATAAGCCGCGTTTATAGTCTCAATAAGCGTATCCATGTCCACGGGCTTTGATAAAAATTTAAATGCATTATATTTACCGCTTTCCAATGCATTTTCAACACTCCCATGCCCCGTTAGAACAATACAGGGCAAGGTGGGCTGCAGTTCCTTTAACCTTTTCTGGACTTCAATCCCATCAATTCCAGGCATCTGCAAATCCACCACGGCCACATCGAAATCTTCTTTTGAAGCGGCTTCCACCCCTTCTTCGCCTGAAAAAGTTGTTTTTACTGTGAAACCATCAAGAACAAGGCGTTTGGCAAGATATTTTAAAAATGTCTGCTCATCATCTATAAATAAAATTTTCATAATTAGGACCTTATATTTTTAATACGCCTGCATATAACAAAAGTATGACTTTGAGTCAATAACCAAAAAACAAAATCCGGCTATAATATAGCTGGATTTTGTTTACATCGTGTATATAACCTAAGGTCAGACCTAAAAAAGACAAGCGTTAAATATTTCTTTTCCCGGGAATAAGAAGACAGGGGAAAATGGATTTATCAGCAATGTTTTTTGAAATAGATCCAACCCACCGCTCCAAAATAGCTGCTTTTTCACTGGACCCCAGGATAATCATACTTGCCTGGTATTCTTTTGCTGCCTTTTCAATTTCTTTTTGCGGGTCACCGACATATACATGGGGTCTGGCATTAATACCAGATTCTTCAAGCTCATCACAAAGATCATCCAGTCGTTTTCTTTCAGTTTTTCTTACTTTCTGAACTTCATGGGCATCCGGGCTTTTTAAGGCACTGTCTTTTACCACATGCATGATATGGATTTCGCCAATGACATTTTTCAAACCTTTGATATATTCAATAGATTTTTCACCCGTATCCGACCAATTAGTAGCAAATAACGGCCTCTCAAACAATTTTTCAGGCACAATATTATCTTCCCTCATATGCTTGAAAACCAGAATCGGCACTTCTGTCCGCCGCATCAATTCAATGATATCAGAGCCGGCATAGAGCTGCTCCAACGCACCTTTATGAGAGCGGCCAATCACGATCAGGTCAGGGGCTTCTTTTTCAACTACTTTTAGAATTTCAGGAATAAGACTTGAGACCTCTATATATGCACCAACTTCCATACCCATTTCAAATAAATTTTCCGCCCAGTCAATAAACCTGATATTTGCCGTTTCTTTTAACTTGACCTCTTCTTCCTTAAGGTATCCGCTCCCTCTTTTCATGGCAACTTTGTCTCTTTCAATCACATTTAAAAATACAACATGTTCCAATGCCGCATTTCTGAGCGATAATAAAGAGTTGAGAGCTCCATAACAAAGTTCACCAAACTTTGTTACAAAAAGTAATTTTCTGATTTCCATAATTTCTCCGATCTCAATATTAATATCTTTTCATTAACCAAGTTTTTTCTTGATTGCCGCAACTAACTCTTCGGGTTCAACCGGCTTTTCCAAATAGATATCAGGCTTGGGAACTTCTCCTCCCTTAAACTCATCAAGTACTTTTTGAGATTTCATAAAAGATTTAAGAGCAATCCCTGTAAACATGATAATGGGTATTTTTTTCAGATTATCATCGGTTTTCAATTTACGATACAATCGAATTCCACTCCCCCTGGGCATCAATACATCAAGGATCACTAAATCGGGCAACTCTTTTTCGATCATTTCCAAACCTTCAACACCATCTTGAGCGACCAAAGGTATATATTGATTTTCCTCCAGAACCGTGACAA
>CALGRI010000142.1 GCA_937880875.1 uncultured Pseudomonadota bacterium | reverse complement strand
TGTTTTGACTCAACGGCCGTTAATTTTCTTAACTTTGAATCTCTTGCAGTGCTGTTTACAAGGCAAACGCTGCATCCGGCATTTCCATAATCGCCGGGATATTACCCAGAAGCGCTTCCATTTTGCCCAGGGTAGATGGTAGTACCCAGGTAATAAAATATTGGGCCGTTTTTACCTGGCCTTGATAAAAAACCTTATCTTTTTTCTTTGCTTTTTCAATTTTGGGGGCTGCCACCACTGCACGCCAAAGCTCCAGCCATGCCAGGCAGACATCCCCTGTGATATCCAGGAAAGGGTGGGCAGTTGCAAAAGCATCCAATACTTTTTCAGACATGGCCGTCATGCCCATGTGCATAGCTAATACACCCAGCTTGTTTACGGCCAGTTCCACCTTGCCGGCCAAAGCATCAAGTCCTTCAATTTTTTTGGCTGCTTCAATGGTTTTATTCATTTCACTTAGAAGATCCATAAAGGGTTTACCTTTTTTCAACCCTAGTTTTCTGCCAAGAAAATCCATTGCCTGTATCCCGTTGGTGCCTTCATAAATGCTGGTAATTTTGCAGTCTCTAAGCAGTTGTTCCTGGGGATATTCCCTGATAAACCCATACCCACCAAATACCTGGACACCCTGAACGCAGACCTCAAAGGACCGGTCAGTGCAATATGCCTTGACAATGGGGGTTAAAAGTTCAATCAAGCCATCATATTTATCTTTTTCTTCTTTGGTTTCAGCAATTTTGACTTTATCAAAACAAAGAGCTGTATAATAGAGCAATGACCGCATTCCATCGACATAGGCTTTCATGGACATGAGCTGGCGTTTGACATCTGGATGATTGATAATGGCAACGGGTTTGGGGTCCTTGTCAAATATTTTCATGAGATCCGTGCCCTGAATTCGTTCCCTGGCATAGTTAACTGCATTGATATAGGAAGCCGTTGCAAATCCGAATCCTTGCATTCCCACACCAAGCCGGGCTTCATTCATCATGACAAACATTGCCTTCATACCCTTGTTTTCTTCTCCGAGAAGCTCTCCTGTACAATTACCTTTGGAACCAAAAGACAAAGAGGCCGTGGAATTGCCGTGGATGCCCATTTTTTTCTCAAGACCTGTACAGACAACATCATTGGCTTTGCCAAGGCTGCCATCCTTGTTCACCCGATATTTGGGAACCAGGAATAATGAAATTCCCCTGGTACCGGCAGGCGCACCTTCAATTCTGGCCAGTACGGGATGGATGATATTCTCGGTCAGGTCATGATCCCCGCCCGAGATAAAAATCTTATTGCCCGTGATGGTAAAAGTTCCATCTGCGTTGCGTTTGGCCGTGGTGGATAAATTGCCCACATCAGAGCCGGCTTCAGATTCTGTCAGGCACATAGTACCGGCCCACTTACCCGTGTATAGGTTAGTCAGATATAATTGCTTTTGTTCTTTGGTGCCAAATTCTTCCACCAGTTTGCCGGCCCCGTGGGTAAGCCCCGGGTACATCAGGAGGGAACAATTGGCACCGGTGAACAATTCACCGGCCGTTGTTGCCAGCACCTGGGGCATGCCCTGGCCACCGAATTCCGGGTCATCACACATGGCTATCCATTCCCCTTCACAGAAAAGTTTAAATACCTTGTGAAAGGATTCAGGCACCCGGACATTTCCATTTTCAAGGGTGCAGCCTTGTTCATCTCCATCCTTGTTTATTGGTAAAAGTTCTTTAACCGCCAGGTTCCTGGCTTCGGATACAATCATATCCATGGTTTTTTTATTAAATTCTTTGAACAATTGATGATTTGCCAGATCTGAAACATCAAGCATCTCATGTAGTACAAATTCCTGATCACGCCTGTCTGCGATTGATTGCGCCATTTTTTATTTCTCCATATATATAGATATTATTTTAAAATTCCATTAGTGAACATGTCAAAAATCACGGAAAGCCGTTCTTTCATTTCAATTTCATCTTCATCCCGGAACAGGGATGCCCATGCAGCAGAGTGAGCAATATCACTGAATAGGGTGGCCATGTCCTGTGAGGGATAAGATTTGAATTCAGTCTGAGCAAGACCCTGCTCAAACATATCCTTGAACAATCTCACCATTTTCTCGTGGAGCTTATTAACCTTCTCGTTAAGTTTGGGCATATTCACGGCATCAATATTGTTTCTCTCTGAAATATAAATTCGGACCACATCCCTGTTGGCTTTGTAAAAATCAGCCTGGGCAAACAAAGAGGCTTTGAGTTTATCGCACACAGTCATTTCCTGATTTTGACTGATCTCAAATAATATTTGCCCCAAATCGTGTACCCTGTTGATGACAAGGTCGTGGTACATTTCTTTTTTCCCGGGAAAATATTTATAGATGGTGCCAAGGGGATATTGAGATGCCTTGCTGATAAGGGCCATGGTCGTGCTGTGAAATCCATTGGAGGCAAATATGGCAAGAGCTGTCTCAAGTATTTCTTTGCGTTTCCTTAAGTCATCCCGTTCTATTCTGGTTAATTTCCCCATAAACTCTCCATCTTTATTTCAAATTAAGAATATATATTCTATAAATAGAAGACATGTTTTTGTCAAGAAAATTTAATGGTATAACTCCATTTGACTAAAAAATCGTGAACAAAATATTATTCTTAAAAGTTGTGGAGATTGGCGTAATTGGGCCATATATAACAAATACTCATGTATTATATTATAATTATTAGTTTGACTTATAGTTATCAATATCAATATAACCATAACCGTGTAAAGCAAAGGGATCGGGAGAAATCACCCTTGGTGCTTTATCCCGTTTTGCTTGACCAAACGTATGCAGAAAACAAATTTTAGAGAAAGATATTAATGACCAACGAAATTAATGGAGAAACAAGAATGGACAGAGAGCCAACCTTACGTAGGAAAACGGCACTTTCCTACAAAACTGAAGAAAAAACAGTGATGAGAGGCTATAATTTAAGTGATATGGCCGAAGAAGGCTATTCGTTTTATGATGCCATGTTTGTGCTCTTCCAGAGCCGTATTCCCACGGAAAAGGAAGAGAAAATGCTTAAGTATGAAATGGGTGTATTTCTTGAACACTCCATGTCTCCTTCGGCAGTTGGTGCAATTGGCGTAAGTGCAGGCAGGCCAAATCTTCCCGTTTGCGTTGCAGCAGCTATTTCTACTTTTGGCGGTGTTCATGGCCCGGGCGCAGCCCATGGGTACATGCTGAACAAATACCTGGAAAGAGGCCAAAAAGAGGGAAAAACTGTGGATGAAATGGCCAAAATTCTGGTGGATGAGTACATGGATAGTGGTACGCCGGTCATGGGCATGGGGCAGCCCCAGCATATTGACAGTGATCCCAGGGCAGAACCGATTCATCTTAGACAGGAAGAACTGGGGCTTGAAGGTGTTTATCTTGAATTTCAAAGGGCCCTGGAAAAATATTTTCACGCAAGACGCAAGGCTGACGGACGTTCCTATGTTGGTGTTAATGTCGTAGGCTCCGGGAATACGGCATTGATGGAAATCGGGTTTTCTCCCAATGCTGGTTGGTGTATCGGCAGTGTTGTGCGCGGATTCAGTTGTGCTGCCCATGCTTTATACAATATGAAAAAAGGTCGTGCATGGGGTGCTTCCAGAAATGAACCCATGGTTCAGATGATTGATTTGTCCATGATTAAGTATGTGGGGCCGGAAGACAGAATCGTGCCGAAACAGGAAGAAAGACAGGAATATGCAAAAAAACAGAAAGAAGAAGGAGAATATAAACAATGGGTTATCTAGATCAGGAAAAAACCGATGCGCTAAACAAGCTGAAAAGAGAACGTGGGATCGGTAATCTGGACAGTGAGAAAAATCCATTTGATTATCATGCCAGGGAATACGGCACCATGCCACAAGATGGCAAACGTGCCCCGTTTCAATGGGTTTCTGAAGTTGCCTATAAAAATGTCCATAGGATTGTGGCCAGGGGGTATGACACAACCGAGCTGATGGAAGAAGGTTATGGGGTTATTGAAGTTCTGTTCGTAGATTACCAGGCCCGGATACCCACCATTGAAGAAGAAAAAATGCTTAATTATATCATGATTATGATGCTGGAGGACGGGCTATCCGGACCCGCCGCTATTTCCAGAATTGTCGCTAAATCCAAGACTTTTCTGACCCAGGCCTGTGGGGCATCAATCATGGCGTTTGGACATGCCTATGGTGCCTATTCAAGCTTTGGGAACAGGGCTGAGGATTATATAAAAAAGGCTGACCTCGAAAACCTTACCTTGAGTGAAGCTGCCAGACTTCTTGTTCAAAAAGACGGTATTGACGAAGCATTGGGTGTTTCAAGTCTTATGCTAAAAGATCCGGCGGCAAAACGCATGATCGCCCGGGCAGAAAAACTGGGTGTGGCCGGAATAAATATTCAATTCATGAAAGAAGTGGTAAAGGCTGCCCAGGCCGTAAGTTCCGAACCCGTAGATATTGATATGCTCGGGGCAACCGGAGCGGTGATGCAGGATCTTGGGTTTACCCCTGAAGCAACCTGGGCAATTCTTGCGATTACGCGTTCATTTGGTGCCGGGGCTCATTATATTGAAGAGGTGGAAAGAGGTGATTTGTCAAGAATGGGGCAGCAATTATCGCCCAAAGAGGATTATGATGGTCCTTCCGACCGGCCTGTCCCACCACTTAAAGACAGAGAAAAAGTTTCTGAGTCCGCTATCTGCAAGACTCCTGAAGAATGGAAACAGCGGTTTGAGAAAATGAAGGGAGTCAGGGGCAGTGGCTTTTCCATTATTGAAGAAGTTGCAGATCCCAGCAAGAAATCCGGAATGAAAAAGGTAGGAAAATTATAATAATTTTATCGTTTTTAAGAGGGAGAAGATAAGATGGAGGTTGTCAAACCAGTTAAAAGAAATGTCCTTCTCAATCCAGGGCCTGCTACAACCAGTGATGCAGTGAAGTATGCCCAGGTCATACCAGACATTTGCCCGAGAGAACAGGAGTTCGTAGATATTATGACCCGTGTTCGTAAGGATCTGGTCAAAGTCGTCCACGGAGATCCTGAAAAATACACTTCAGTGATTTTTACGGGATCAGGAACCATTGTTCAGGATGTCCTGGTCAACTCTCTGGTTCCTGAAGGCAAAAAGATTATGGTTGTCAACAACGGGGCCTATGCGGCAAGAATGGTTAAAATTGCCAAATATTACCATATTGATTGTGTTGATCTTCAATCCTCTACAACGGGATTGCCGGATCTTGATGCAGTAAAAAAGGCCATTGAAGAGGACAAAGACATAGCCGTGGTTGCGGCTGTCCACCACGAGACGGGAACCGGAGTTTTAAATCCCGTCAGGGAAATCGGCCAAATTGCCCATGACAATGATTGTATTTTTATTGTGGATACTATTTCCACCTATGGATTAAGACCCATTGATATTGAAGAAGAAAATATTGATTTTCTGATGTCCTCAGCGCAAAAAGGCCTGGCAGCTATGACGGGCGCTTCCTGGACTGTGGGAAATATCAAGGCCATTGAAAAATCAAAGGATTATCCCACAAGATCTTATTATTGTAATCTTTTCATGCAATATGATTTTTTTAACAGGGTTGGGGAAATGCACTTTACCCCTCCTGTTCAGACAATCTATGCCCTTGCCCAGGCCCTTAAGGAATATTTTGAAGAAGGAGAGCAAAACCGTTGGAACCGCCTTCAAAAATGCTGGGAGGCAATCCACAAGGGTTTAGAGCAGATCGGACTTGACTCTGTTATCGATAAGCAGATCCAGGGCAAGCTTGTTGTTACAATCAAAGCCCCGGATGATGGTAAATTTGATTTTGCCACCCTCCACGATTATTGCTTTGAGCGCGGGTTTACAATTTACCCGGGCAAAATGTTCGGCCTTAAAACATTCAGGCTGTGCAATCTGGGGCTAATCTCCCATTGTGATATTGAAGATTACTTTGTGACGGCTAAGGAAGCATTTAAGCAGATGGGGTATAAACTTCCCATAAAATAATGATTTTAATGGTGATATATAGGTATTAAGATTTTTTTAAATA
>CALGRI010000141.1 GCA_937880875.1 uncultured Pseudomonadota bacterium | reverse complement strand
GCAAAGAAAATATAATGGTAAGGGTTGAGGATCATGGTGCAGGTTTTGATGTGGATGTAATAAAAAGATCAAATTCTTTTGGATTTGGATTAAACAGCCTTTTAGAGCGGATGGACAATTTTGAAGGAAAATGTTTAGTGGATTCAACTCCTGGGAAAGGAACAAAAATCTTTTTGATGGCACCTATTTGCCTTGGAAAAGACAGTTAATATGAAAAAAATTAAAATTATTATAACAGATGATCACAGCATTTTGTCACGGATAAAGACCACGTTCCTGTGAATAATAAAAGGGTTTCTATTTTTTCCTTGCCATTGATTTTTCGAAATTTCTTGACACTTTTTTCAAAGAGTGTTAAAAGTCGCCTTGTTTAAAAAAGCTCGGGGCGTAGCGCAGTCTGGTAGCGCACTTGTCTGGGGGACAAGTGGTCACAAGTTCAAATCTTGTCGTCCCGACCACCACCAATAAAGGATCTTAGAGGTTTTCAAGGTCCTTTTTTTATTGGTTCGGAGGCGGATCTTTTACCTCAAATTTCAACTATTTTTGGTTAAGGTTAAGAAAAAAAGTTGTAATAAATATCTGCAAGATAGACTACCCCGATCGGTCTTCCATTACTCAGCACCGGTAACCTTCGATATTTATTTTTAACCATCCGGTCCAAAATCACCATCAAGTGTTCATCAGCAGAAGAACCAACAATATTGGTACTCATAATCTCGCGTACTTTTTTTTCTTTAATGTGCTTCAATGCCAGATCAAATTGCTCAGTCCAGGCTACATCCTCACCATTTATACCATAATTTAAATAATCAGGTCGAAGATGATAAAGAATATCAGTCATGGTTATAATTCCCACAAACATTTTAACGTTATCAAGAACCAATAGACTGATAGTTTTATCACCGTTTTTTCTAATCTTACCATTTAAAATCATTTGAATTGCTTTCACAACAGGTGCATCAGACTCTATCGTGTCAAACTCGGTTGCCATTATATCTTTAGCATATATTTCCATACGGACCACCTTCTTCAGGACATTTTTTAACAATACATTCTTAGTTTCATTAAAATCTTTTTATCTGTTCATAGACGGCTTGTCAAACAAATTTACTGAATTCAATTTTGTCAGGCCGTGGTCCAGACCATGCATCATAAAAATCCTGCTGAAAAATCCGGACGTTCAGATCTGACAACTTCAAGGGGATGCTGGAATCGCTCATTCAGAAAATTCTGGCAATAAAATAATCAATTTGCCTACTTTACTTTATGGTACATTTCCGATATCTAATTAGCCGAGATTATATTGACGTATGACAGGTTAATTTTTTGGAGAAAAGAGTTATATGATTGTTCAAGGATTAAAATTAACAATGCTGGGTATGATGGTGGTTTTTTCTTTTCTTGCCCTGCTGCTTATAGTCATCCATCTTTCAGCAAAGCTGCTTAAACCATATTCGGAAAAAGAAGCGTCACCGGCCACCTCCCACAGGCCTTCCAGTGCCAGAGCGGGAAAGCCCCCTGACGATAACCAGAGACTTACTGCTATTATCAGTGCTGCAATTACCGCCCATAGATCGCGCATAGGGCGTTACAGATCTCCATAGGCTGTTCACTATATCCATAAATTGATAAGAGCGGATACAATATCCATAGTCAATACCAGGAATGATATCAATGAAAAAAATAAGTTTTATGGACACATCGTTGCGGGACGGATTCCAATCGGTTTTTGGTGCACGTGCACTGACAGATGATTTTCTTCCTGCTGTAGAAGCTGCTGTGGAAGCCGGGATTCATCATTTGGAAGCCGGGGGCGGCGCTCGTTTCCAGAGTCTTTTTATGTACTGTGGTGAATCCGCCTTTTCCATGATGGACCGTTTTAGAAAGGCTGCCGGCCCTGATGCCCATCTTCAGACCCTTGCCAGGGGCATCAATGTGGTAGCCCTTTCAGCCCAGCCCAGGGATATGATTGATCTCCATGCCAGAATGTTCAAGAAACACGGCATGACCCACATCCGTAATTTCGATGCCTTGAACGATGTCCGCAATCTGGTCTTTTCGGGGCAATGCATCAAGAACGCAGGGCTTCATCATCAGGTGGTCATTACCATGATGGCACTGCCGCCTGGCTGCAGCGGCGCCCATGATCCGGAATTCTATCTCAAAACCTTGAAGGATATCCTCGATTCAGGAGTCCCCTATGATTCCATCTGTTTCAAAGATGCCTCAGGAACGTCCAATCCCAAAAAAGTTTATGACACTGTCAAGGCGGCCAGAAAACTTCTGGGAGACAAAGAGACCATCTGGATGCACACCCATGAAACTGCAGGTATCGGCGTTGTCCAGTACAAGGCTGCAGTGGAAGCCGGTTGTGACGGCGTCTGCCTGGCCCGCTCTCCTCTGTCCGGCGGTACATGCCAGCCGGATATGATTTCCATGTGGCATGCGCTGAAAGGGACCGACTACTACCTGGATATTGATGTCAATAAGGTTCTGGAGGCAAACCATGTACAGGAGGAATGTCTTAAGGACTACTTTTTTCCACCCGAGGCACAGAAGATTTCATCCGAAGTGATTCTTTCCCCCATGCCCGGAGGCGCCTTGACTGCCAATACCATGATGATGCGCGATACCGGCACCCTCTATCTTTACCCCAAGGTGATCAAAGCCATGTCTGAATGCATTGCCAGGGGAGGCTTTGGCACATCCGTCACCCCGGTTTCCCAGTTTTATTTCCAGCAGGCCTATGCCAATGTGACCCAGGGGCCCTGGGAAAAGATAACAGATGGTTATGGTAAAATGGTGCTGGGATATTTTGGCAGAACACCGGTGCCGCCTGATCCTGATATTGTCCGGATTGCTGAAAAGCAGATGGGAATGCCGGTCTTTGACGGCGACCCCCTGGATGTCCTTGAACCGGGTATTCCCAAGGCCAGAAAGATCCTTGAGGATGAAGGACTTCCTGTGACCGAGGAAAATCTCTTCATCATCGGCGCCCTTACAACAGCAGGCGGAAATAAAGGCCTTGATTTCCTCAAAGGGGTCAGGCCCATCAACGTCCGTAA
>CALGRI010000140.1 GCA_937880875.1 uncultured Pseudomonadota bacterium | reverse complement strand
CCTGAAAGGGATATGGAATCGCTTGTTGTAAGAAAGGCTGAAGTTTTTATTGAAAAAAACAATATAAATCTTCTGACCGGCCATAGAGCCACAACCATAGACCGTGCAGCAAAAAAGGTATCTGGAGTAATAGTTGGGGGAGGGCAGTTCAGTTTTGATTATGATAAGCTGTTTATTGCCACGGGTGCTTCTCCTGTGATTCCCGACCTGCCGGGGTTTGACCTGCCCCAGGTGATGGTTTTAAAAAGCCTTGAACAGGGCAAACAGATAAAATCTTATATTCAGCAGAAACAGATCAAAAAAGCTGTTATTATTGGTATGGGTTATATTGCTCTTGAAATGTGTGAAGCCTTTGAAAAAAGAGATGTAAAGGTGAGTATGGTCAAGCCGGGACCGGTTTTTCTGCCCTGGCTTGCCAGGGAGCTTGCAGATGTCATTTACCAGGAGTTAATTGATAGGGGTGTTGATATCTATGCTGGGCATCCTATCCAGAAAATTGAACCTTTGGGTGATGGTGTCCAGGTTGTGTGTGAAGACCTGAATTTAGAGGCAGATATGGTACTTGTGGCAATGGGGGTAAAACCCTGCAGCAAAATGGCAAAACAGGCCGGTCTTGAATTGGGAATTTCCGGTTCCATAGCTGTGGACAGGTATTTAAAAACCTCGGATCAAGATATTTATGCAGCAGGAGACTGTGCTGATACCTATCATATCGTGACAGATAACAAATGCTGGATTCCTCTGGCATTAATCGCCAACCGGGCAGGGTGGGCAGTTGCTGATAATGTTACAGGAAGCAAAACCCGTCTTCAGGGAATTGCCGGGACATCTGTTTTTAAAGTTTTTTCCCTTGAGGTTGCCAGATCAGGTTTGAATTTTAAAGAGGCAAAAGATGCTGGATTTGATCCTGTGGAAAACACTGTTAAAACAAGATCCAGGGCTCATGGACAGCCCGGTTCGACTCCCATTCACATCAATATGGTAGCAGACAAAAAAACAGGTCGCCTGCTTGGGACTCAGATGGTGGGAAAAGAAGGGGTGGCCCATAGAATCAATGCCATTGCAGTGGCATTACATAACAAGATGACTGTGGAGAATTTTTCCCAGACAGATCTGGCCTATGCACCGCCTTTTGGGCCGGTCTGGGATCCTTTGTTAACAGCAGCTAACCAGTTGAAAAAGAAAATATAGGATTTTATTTATGGATATAAAAAATTCTGAAAATAAAAAATTTAATGCAGATGTTCTTAAAGGAATACAAATTATGTGTCGTATGTTCTGGGGGCCTGATCCAGACTCATGCCGTGACATGATAGAAGGTGATTTTTTTCAACCTTTTAAAATTATTCTTGGAAAATTCAAAAAAAGAAAATCAGAGGAAAACCCCTCTGCCATACTTGATGATATCAATTTGATTATAAATGGATTTCAGTCTCACCAATCTTTTTTTGATCATTTAAATCAGTGTTATGTACGGCTTTTTGTCAACAGCAAAGAGGGTATTAAATCACCCTTGTACCAGTCATGTTATGAATTTGAAAATGCTCCCATGATGGGAATATCAGCCGTAAAAATGAAAAACCGGTTTTTATCCAAAGGTCTTTCTCTGGAAACTCGGGTTCATGAACCGCCTGACCACCTTGCCATTGAACTGGAGTATCTATTTTTTCTTTTACAGGAAGCAGATGGGTTTATTTCCAATGAGGCTTCATCCTTTGCCGGAGAAACCATGCTGCCCTGGGTGACGATTTTTAATCAACGTCTTAAATCTGGAAATGAAGACTGCAGGTTTTATTTTCTGGCAAGTGGGATTCTTGTTCTTCTTCTTGAGATTATTGCAGGCAGGGAATGAAAAAAGCCGCCCCTTTCAATTAAGAAAGAGGCGGCCCTATAACCTGATAAATATTCTATGTTTATTTTGGTTTTGTTATCGTAAAGCTGCCATCTTTCTTGTATTTGCATTCTGCATCAAGATAATAAACCTTTTTCAGATCTGACCTTAAATCCTGAAGCATATAATATGCTTCACCACTTTTTGCACCTGTATTGCATACAAAAACAATGGGTTTTTCATCTGAAAGTGTTTTTACATTTTTTTCAAGTTGATTGGTTGGGATATTTACAGCAGATTTAAAATGGCCTGCTGCATATTCATCCTTGTCCCTTACATCAATGAGCTGAATAGTGTCTGGCTCCTGGGCAATGATTTTCTCAAAAGCGGCAATCTCGATGGGTCCGCCTTCACTGCTTGCTTTTACAGCAGCAGGAGCTGCTGCGGCGCCTTTGCCGAAGGTTTTTTCCCATGCTGTAATTCCAGCAGCATATACCACTACATTTTTATAACCAATCTGACCCGCCTTACAGGCGGATAAATGACTCATCTTTCATGTATATCCGCCGCAATAAAAAATCAGGGGGATATTTTTGTCTGTTGGCAGGATGCCTTTAAGGGTATCAAACTTGTCGTCCGGGATGCTTATGGCACCGGGAAGATGACTTTTAACATAGGCCGGCTTTGCAGGTCTTGAGTCCACAATCACGACAGGCTCTAAAGAGTCAATCACAGCTTTTACGTAGGATGTTTCAACCACATAATAATTTCCAGCTTCTTTCCATTCAGGAAAGCCGCCGCCAAAAAGTTTTACATTTGTATAACCGAGTTTTTCTGCCTTCCAGGCAGAGTGATGACTCATCTTTCAAGTGGAGCCCTGACAAAAAAAGATAAGAAGGGTATTTTTATCTTTTGGCAGCTTATCTGTCATTTTGTCAAAATCGCTGTCTGGAAGACTGATTGCCGTGGGAATAGAACCTTTGTCAAATTTCCCCTTTTTCGGGCTTGAGTCAATAAGCATTACATTTGCCGGTTGGGGCATTTTTGCATACTGCTGGACAAATTTAAGATCCACAATATCATGGAACATCCAACTGGTGTCTGCTTTGGGTGCTGCTGCTGTTTTCTGGGCAGTGTTGCATCCCAGACCTATCAGCAGAAACATACCAAAAGCAAGAGACATCCACAATAACCTCCTGTTTTTCACCATTTTTTCACGTCCTTTGTTAAAGTATTGAAACTTATTTACATTACCCCTTTTGATATAATCACCATATCAAAAAGGTGTTACCACCTTTTTTTCACATCTTTTAACTTGATGTTGACTTCCAGAATTCTGGAGCCCTGTTGATATTGCCGGGTAGCATGGGTGCAACTGCCCAGTCCAAAAGCTTTGTGCCTTCATAATAATAAATATTTGGCCGGGTATTGATATGGGGTGCTGCAATCTTTACCAGTTTCTGGGTTTTCAACAATTGGGCAACCTGGCTTTGGGGATCATTCATGTCACCAAATATCCTGGTTTTTGTAGGACAGGTAACCACGCAGGCAGGCTCCTTACCTCTGTTTAATCGGTCTTCACAAAAATCACATTTATCTGCAATGCGTTTTAAAGGATTTCTGTAACGTGCATTGTAAGGACATCCTGTCACGCAATTACCGCAGCCAATGCATTTTTCAGGATCGATCACAACAAGGCCGTTATCCTGTTTATAGGTTGCCTGGACTGGACAGGCAGCCACACATGAAGGATCATCACACTGCATACACTGGCCAGGCTGAAACTCTGTCCTGAGACTGCCGTTCTCACCACCAAGTGTGCCGATCCAGTTCCGCCAGAACCCTTCCTGAACATTGTTTTCTACTTTGCACGCAATCATGCAGGCCTTGCAGTCAATACACTTGGACGCATCAACGATGATAACGTATTTTTTGCGCTCTGCCATGTTAATATCCCTTATATTGAATAAATAAATGATTAAACATCATGCTTTCCTGACCTTTACAAAGGTTTCATGCATTGCCATATTCCCGGAAATAATATCTGCGCGATCTTCCAGGATTTCTGAAATGCAGGCACCCTTGCCAAATATTTTGGTCAATCCCTTTGATAAAACTCCATAGCCTGTATCCATGTAAACAGTATCAGGTCTTGTTTCCCTTGTAATTCTTGCTTTGATATTCACCTTGCCTACACTGCTTTTGACCTCCAGGTTTTCCCCATCCTTGATACCAAGTATGGAGGCAGGTTTTGGATGTATCCAAAGGCTATTTTCCTTTTGAAGCTCCCATAAAAGAGCGTTGTTGGTACTGCCGCTTTGTGTAACATATGCATTCCTGCCAACCACAATGCGGAAATGATTCTCAGGAACCATGGCAGGTTTTTTATACACTGGCATGGGTTCAATGCCATTATCTTTATACCTGGCACTGTAGAGTTCTATCTTTTTTGACTGTGTTTTAAAGGGTTTACCCTCGTAAATACCATAATTCGGGCCAGCCAGGTTATATACCCCGTCTTTTTCAAGTGCTTTGGCCACTTCAGGTATATCCTTGAGCTGAGCTTTTCGAAAGTCATCCATTGTAAATTCAAAATGTTCGCCAAGATCCAGACGTTTTGCCAGCTCCTTGACAATCCAGAAAACAGGTTTTGATTCAAACATGGCAGGAATAACAGGGTCTCGGATAATCACACCACTGCAGGTGGATGAGGCAACAAATACAGATAAAGGATCCTGTCTTTCAAGATAGCTGGGAGCCGGCAGAACCAGATCTGCCATATATGCAGTATCACTCATGACAATATCGACCGACATCATGAAATCCAGGTGGTTAATCATCTCAATTGTTTTATTGCGATTTGCCCCTGTCTGCATGGGATTGGTTTTATAGGTCATCCATCCCTTAATGGGATATGGTTTTCCCTCAATTACCGCATCCCTGGTATGTTTGAAAGATCCTTCCTCATCAAACATCATCTGGGCCATTCCCGCATCAACCCTGTTATCAGGATTATCTTCATAAAAGGGGGCCTCCATGTGAATGGAGCCGACTTTAAGTTTTGCAGGAACAATAAGCCCGCCCTTTTTGTCCCAGTTACCCAGGAGTGCATTTACAATAGCGTAGGATCGCCTTATCTGGGTGGAGTCTTCATAATCTGAACTCCTGCGGCCGGGATATACCATGGCAGCAGGTGCAGCAGCAGCCATTTCCCTTGCAATTCTTATAATATCATCTGCGGGTATGTCTGTCTCTTTTGCAGCCCAGGCAGGCGTGTACTGCCTGACATGGTCCTTTAATTCTTCAAACCCAAAGGTTTTTTCCTTTATGAATTTGTTATCATACAATTCTTCTTTGATAATGACATGGGCAATGGCAAGAAAAAATGCCATATCAGTACCGGGTTTGATGGGGTACCATTCATGGGAAAGGGCAGCTGTCTTTGTGAATCGAGGATCAAGGGTCACCAGCTTACAGCCATTTCCTTTGGCAGTCATTAAATCCATACTGTCAGGGGTAACAAGAGCTTCAAACCTATTTGCACCGGGAAGGATTATGTACTTGCAATTGAGCACATCCGGTGTGGGCATGACACCATAGGTATCCAAAAAAGCCCTGTTCCGGCTTAACAGACAATTTGATTCATGGGAGATAATATTATATGATCCATAAACCTCTGCAAACTGATGTACAAAAGTAGATTGCATGTCTGTACCGGCCATAAATAGAAATCCGCATCGGGTATATTGTTTGCCGATTTTGTCAAATTGTTCAGCTGCGTGGTCCAAAGCCTGGTCCCAAGTCAACCGCTGCCATTTGCCTTCACCCCTTGCACCTTTCCTCAAAAGAGGGTATTTCAATCGATCCGGGTCATAGAGCTGCTTAACACCCGCATTGCCCCTGGCACATAACATCCCTTTTGATTTTAAGGATTTTGGATTGGGGTCAAGTTTTTTGATAACACCATTTTCAACCTGTGCAATCAGGCCACACTTGTTAAAGCACATGTCACAGGCTGAAAAAGCTTCCCTGATATCTCTTACATTTTTTTTACCTGAATCCCTGGTGAGAGCATACAAAACCCGGCAGGGATTGTTAATAGCCGTGGCTGCTGCAAGCGCTCCGGATAATTGTAAAAATTTACGCCGGGAAATTAAATTGTTTATTCTTGCTGGCATTATATTCTCCAGATTTATACCTGATTTATAAATGGGTACCTTTTATTTACATTTAGCAGGTGACGGCGAATCAAATGCATGGCCATGAAGATACGCATAAATATCATCGCTGTCAGTTGCTTCTAATTTTGCCCACTCTTCTTTGCATTGCAGGGTATCAAGAGCTGTAAAAACCTTTTCCCATTCAGCCTGGGTTTTGCTTACAGGACTTAAATCTTTGGCAGCAGCGCCTTCTGTATGGCAGGTGCGGCAGCTTTTACGGAAAAGATATTTTCCCTTTCTTGAGTTTCCTTTTTCCTCTGCCAGGGCTATGCCCAATGTAACAAACAGAAAGACCAGTATGAGTGTGATTGAACCGATTTGCTTAAACATGATTTTCTCCTTTTTAATTTTTTTTATTGCTTTTTATTAATTTTACCAATACCAAGCCCCAGTTTATCAAACCTTCCCCCGGTCTCAATGGGGTCGCCATCATATCCTAAGGCTTTGTAATCAATATAATTTGTTTTGCCAATCAAGGCTTTTACATCCCGTCCCTGTTCAGCCAGGGCTTTAAAATCAACCCCCTTATGAACCAGGGCTTCAAAATCCACGTCAGGCCTTTCCTGGTGACAGGAACCGCAATAGGGTGCCTTGGTAAGGGATGCATGACATTCGGCACAGGACAATGCCTGTTCTTTTGGAACCACTTCATGGGTAAGGCCCCAGTACATTGAAGTTTCCACAAATTCATGTTTCCCACTGTATTCCATGTTGGCTGCCTTCATACCATCAAAAGAGGCCTTGTCCCAGTCCCAGTGGTCCCAATATCCTTTCCAGAGTTTGGGCGCAAGCAGACGTTTGTGAACCGCATCAGAGATCTGTTTTCCGCGATGAACCTTAAAGGGGTATATTTTGGATGAAGGGTCGTTAAAGGCTCCCATGGGTTTTGTTAATTCTGTCACACCGTTTCCATTAATTTTATCACCCAGAAGATATCTTTTTACAGTTCCGTCATACCACATATATTCCGGCTTTACAGCTTCCTTCCACTGGAAACTTCCTTTCTTTTTGTCAAAGGTGGGTTTTCCATATTTATCTTTGGAGGGTTTGATATCTTTTCCTGCATCAGACCAGTCCCAATAGACCTTAGTCGGGTTTTTCTTTGAATAGATCGGTATGTGACAGGTCTGGCAGGCGATATGCTGTGTATGCTTGTTTAAATGGTGGTCGATAAGCTCACTTCCAATATGGGGTTTGTCAGTATGGCAGTATTCACAGGACAGATCACCTTCGGCTGCCGGGACTGATATGCTGCGGCCTGAAATCATATGGTTGCGGGTCTTGTGACAGTCCTGACATTTGAAATCCAGCCCGCCGCCTGCAACACCCATGTGAACATCGTGGTTTTTATCTGGACTGCTTAAGTGAGAACTCATATCTCCATGTTTTACAGCATCACCGCCGCCTCCCATAAAATGACAGTTCATACCGCAGGTATCCCGGCTGGGACGGCCTACATTCTGGGCAATGGAGATCAGGTCCAGATTTTTTACCGGCATACCCGCTGCTGGCGGGGCTTTTTTATACTTGCCTGTAGTATCATGGCAAACAAGGCAGTCAATCTTTGTCATGTC
>CALGRI010000139.1 GCA_937880875.1 uncultured Pseudomonadota bacterium | reverse complement strand
CTGCTCCTGCTGCTGAAGAAACTTCTGAAGAGTAACCCCATTGTAGATGTCGGATTTAAAATTTAAAATTATAGCGGGTCTGGGCAATCCAGGTAAAAATTATGCCCTTACCCGTCATAATATCGGCTTTTTAGTCGTTGAAGCACTGGCTTCAAAATCCCACCTTTCCATTGATAAAACCCGTTTTGATTCTGAGTATGTAAAAGCCCAGATTAAAGGCCAGGAAGTCTTTCTTGTGAAGCCTTTAACCTATATGAACAAAAGTGGGCTTCCTATCCATAAATTTGCCTCATATTATAAGATTGATATAGAAGATATCATTATTGTTCATGATGATATGGACCTTGCATTTGGAAAGATAAAAATTGTTAAAAGCCGTGGGCATGGTGGGCATAACGGGGTGCGATCCATTGTTGATGCTTTTGGCAAAAAAGATTGTACTCGAATTCGAGTGGGGGTTGGCCATCCCGGATCAGGCGGGGATGTGACCGGGCATGTCCTGGGTAGTTTTTCCCCTGATGAAATAAAAATATTGGATCATTGTATTGACACGGCTTCCGATGCCTGCCTTTATATCCTTGAAAAAGGCGTTATTCCTGCCATGAATTTTTTTAATACCAAACAATAGACTGCCCCGGCCGTCATGCCAGTATAAAATACATTTGTGCCGGCAAAAATACAGATCGAAAACGACCATTATTTGCGGAAGATATTCTCTATACTTAAGCTTTCATGATTTGTGTATAAATTTATTTCATTGACAATATTGTAAAAATATGGTTCTCTGCTTGAATGGGTTAATTGTTTTCATAATAAAAGACGGGAGATCTAATGGGTGAAAAATTCAAGAAAACCAAGGTTAAAGAAGTAGTATCAACTAAAAAAGAATTTTTCAAGGGTGATCTGGCAGTTTACCCTGCACACGGGGTTGGCTGCATTGAATCAATAGAGAGCAAGGAGATAAATGGTGACACCATGAATTTTTACATGATGAAGATCGTGGAAAATGGTATGGTGATTATGATTCCAACTTCAAACGTGGAATCAGTGGGCTTGAGGGAAGTCATTCCTGAAACAGAGGTGCCTGAAGTCTACAAGGTTATGCAGGAAAAAGCACAGGGTGCTGATAACCAGACATGGAATAGAAGATACCGGGAATATATGGACAAAATTAAAACCGGGTCCATCTATGATGTTGCTGAGGTTTTCAGGGATCTTTTCCAGTTAAAGCTTGAAAAGGATCTTTCATTTGGTGAGCGCAAGCTTCTTGATACTGCTCAGAATTTATTGGTTCAAGAATTGTCGACGGCCAAGGATATTGACGAAAAATCCATGATGCAGGAAATTGAGAATCTTTTCAACTAATCCTTTTTTAGAATTAAACAAATTTGAAAACCGGCGGGCAATGGAATAGTTCGCCGGTTTTTGTTTATGAAAATAAATATTAAAATACCTGAAGATCAAAAGGATACCCGCCTTGATACGGTAATCGCAACTTTCAGCAAAGCCTGTTCAAGGAGTCTTGCAGCAAGACTCATAAACATTGGCGCGATTCTCGTTAATAATGAAAAAAAGAAACCCGGATTTAAGCTAAAACCAAATGACATTATAACCGGAATTATCCCTGATCCTGACCTCGACATTCCTGTGTTACCTGAAAACATTCATCTGGATATTGAATTTGAAGATGATCATATTATTGTGATCAATAAAATACCTGGAATGGTTGTCCATCCTGGTCCGGGTAATATGTCCGGAACCCTTGTGAACGCACTTTTATTTCATGAACCCAAAATAAAAGGGACGGGACAAGACCTTTTCCGATCCGGTATTGTTCACAGGCTGGATAAAGATACCAGTGGATTAATGGTCGTTGCTAAAACAAAGACAGCTTTAGATTTTCTGCAAAAAGAATTCAAACATCGGCGGGTTGAGAAAAAATATCTTGTCCTTGTTACTGGAAATTTGCCGGAGGATCAAGGAGAAATAAACCTTCCCATTGGCCGGCATCCAGTTAAAAGAAAAATAATGTCCATAAACCATAAAGATGGGAAACCAGCCAGAACATGCTGGAAAATCAAAAAGCAATTTAAGTCAGCCTGCCTTGTTGAAGCGCTCTTAAAAACAGGAAGGACCCATCAAATCAGGGTTCATTTTTATGCCATTGATCACCCATTGGTTGGAGACCCTATCTATCAGCCCAGAAGATACCGTAAAAAAAAGAGCATAGCTCCCCGGCAGATGCTTCATTCCTGGCAACTTGCTTTCAGACATCCTTATTCTGGTAAAAAAATGCAATTTGAAGCAGACCCACCTGAAGATTTTTTGCAGACAGAGTCGCTGCTTGAATCGCTTCCATGAATAAAAGGAAAAATATGTCGAAAAATTATGATCCCAAAATGCACACTGCCGAACATTTGCTGAAGCAGGCAAAGGGTGTTAGCCCTTTGCCTGCTTAATATTGTATTGGATTTTTATGCTGCAGCCGGTTCAATCTTTATGGCGCAGACCTTAAACTCAGGTATTTTGGCGATTGGGTCCAGTTTTGCATTTGTCAGCTCATTGGCGGCAGCGTTGGCAAAATGGAAAGGAATAAAAATGGTTCCATCCACAGCTTTTGATGATACTTTGAGTTTTGCACTGATTTTACCCCTGCGTGAAGATACATCCACCATGGATCCTGTATCAAGCCCAAGCTTCTGAGCATCCCCGGAAGAAATTTCCACAAAGCATTCAGGTGATAACATGTTGAGGCCGTTTGTCTTCATGGTCATGGTCCCGGTATGATAGTGATATAATACCCTTCCGGTTGTGAGGATATAAGGATATTCTTCATTCGGCAGTTCAGCCGGAGGAGTATGCTCAATGGCATGGAAAAACCCCTTGCCTCTGGTAAATTGAGTGGTATGAAGAATGGGCGTTCCTTCATGGGTTTCGTTGGGGCAGGGCCAGTGAATACCCTTTTTATCGATTCTTTCCCAGGTAATTCCCTTGTAGGAGGGTGTGACAGCTGCGATCTCCTTGAAGATGGCTTCACTGTTTTCATAGGACATCTCATATCCCATTCTTTTGGAGATTTCACAAATGATTTCCCAGTCCTGTTTTGCTTCTCCCGGAGCTTCCACAGCTTTTCTGACCCGTTGGACCCGCCGTTCTGTATTGCTGAATGTTCCATCCTTTTCAGCAAAGCAGAAAGCCGGCAAAACCACATCAGCAATTCTTGTGGTTTCTGTCTGGAAGATATCCTGAACAACAAAAAAATCCAGGTTAGCAAGGGCCTTTCTTACATGGTTGAGATCCGGGTCAGAGACCAGGGGATTTTCGCCAATAACAAAGAGTGATTTAAATTCTCCTTCATAGGCTTTTTGAATCATCTCTGTGACGGGTAATCCCGGAGTTGCTGACAAGCCTGTGGTGTTCCATGCCTTTTCATAATTGCTTCTAACATCGTCATTGCTGACCGGCTGATATGCTGTAAACACATTTGGCAGTCCTCCCATATCACAGGCGCCCTGAACATTGTTCTGACCGCGCAAGGGGTTTACTCCGCCACCTGGCTTCCCTAAGTGACCGCAGAGCATGGAAAGATTGGCAAGGGATTTTACATTATTTGTACCACAGGTATGCTGGGTGATTCCCATGCAGTATAGAATCGATGCACAAGAAGCTTTGGCAAACTCTCTTGCAACTTCAACAATATCATCTGCCTTGATGCCTGTGATATTTTCCACATATTCAGGGGTATATTTTTCAACGGTTTCTTTGAGGGCTTCAAAATTTTCCGTTCTGTTTTCAATAAAATCTTTGTCTTGAAGTTCTTCTTTAATGATAACGTGCATCATGCCGTTGATCCAGGCAATGTCTGTGCCGGGAGAAGGCCGCAACCATTTATTGGCATGGTCAGCAAGCTTAACCCTTCGAGGATCAATGACATAAAGTTTTTTGTCCTTTAAGACGGCACGTTTAACAAAACCTGAGAGAACCGGATGATTCTCCGTTGTATTGGACCCTGTTACCAGTATCAGGTCAGATGTTTCAATATCTGCGATTGTATTGGTCATTGCACCGCTTCCAAATGCTGCAGCCAGACCGGCTACGGTGGAGCTATGTCACAGGCGGGCACAATGGTCTATATTGTTTGTTTTCAGAACGGCCCGGGTAAATTTCTGGGCAATATAGTTGTCTTCATTGGTGATCCTGGCAGAGGTCAGGACGCCTAAACTATCCGGGCCGAATTGTTCTTTAATGGAAGAAAGTTTTTGAGCCACAAGATCGAGAGCCTCATCCCATGATACCTCAACCTGTTTTCCATCCTTTTTAATTAAAGGTTTGGTCAGACGTTCCTTTGAGGCAACAAATTCATATCCAAATCTGCCTTTGACACAAAGGCTTGCATTGTTTGGCGGAAGATCAATATCAGCGCCATCAATCTTAACAATTTTATTGTCCTGGACAAAGAGATCAACCTGGCATCCCACCCCGCAGAAGGCACAGGTGGTTCTAACCTTTTTAGTATCTGTAAACCTGTCATCCCGGAAAGCTTTATCCGGTATCAGAGCACCCACAGGGCAGACCTGTATGCATTCACCGCAGAAGACACAGTCAGAATCTTTTAATGCGGCATCATTTTTTGCTACAATTTTAAGATCTTTACCGCTGTATCCGAACTCAATGGCATTGTTCACCTGTATTTCCCTGCATGCTTTTACACATCTTCCACAAAGGATACATCTTGAAAAATCCCTGATAATAAAAGGATTGGCAAGCTCAGTTTCATATTTGCATCCATTTAACGGCATGCCAAGGGTTTTGACCTGATATCGGTAAGCAAGATCCTGGAGCTCGCAATCGCCCCAAACCGGACAAAGCTCCTCTTTGCCGTCGCTTTTAAGAACATCCAGTTGAAATGATGTCCAGTCATCTGTATCAAAATTTCTTATGGCACAATTATGATTGCCTGAAGCCAGAAGTTTGCTGATATTATTCTGACGTGCCAGGGTAACCTTTGAAGATTCTGTAAGAATGATCATATCCTGTCTGGCTTTTGTTGCACAGGATTCAACCAGATCTGATTCCCCCTTTATTTCAACCAGGCATATTTTGCATGTCGTGGTTGGAATCGTGGTTTTTAAATGGCACAGGGTGGGGATATCAATTTTATTGCGCCGTGCAACATCAAGAATTGTCTCACCAGGCTCAAAGGTCAGCTTGTGTTTGTTGATTGTTATAATATTAGGTTCCATTATTATCTTCCCTGATATGATTTTATAATTATTTCACTCATTTGCCCTGATAACGAGTAATTTTGTACACTTTCAAAGGATTATTGTCAATGTTGCAAATAAAATAAATTTTATTGATATTATTGACTTTTTATTTTCCAAGTTGTTATACAGTACTGGATTAATTAAATATTAAAATGAGCCAATAAAAATACAAGCATTAAGGATATATACATGTTTCAATCTATTTTGATGATGGGCGGACTGGGTATTGCAATTGGTACTGTTCTGGTTATTGCTTCAAAGGCGTTTTATGTATATGAAGACCCAAAAGTCGTGGCCATTGATGATGCGCTGCCCGGAGCCAATTGCGGCGGGTGCGGGTATCCGGGATGTAACGCCAATGCACAAGCGATTGTAAATGGAGTTCAGGACGTGAATTCCTGTGTAGCTGCCGGGGCCGATGTTGCCATGGCAATTGCCCAGATTATGGGTGTATCTGTTTCTGATAAAGAACCTGAGTTTGCAGGGCCAGGATGCTTTTATAGCAAAGATGATGCAGACATGGAATATAAATACCTTGGCGTGACGGATTGCAGGGCGGCAGCATTATTGTTCGGGGGGATGAAGGTCTGCAGAATTGGATGCCTGGGACTTGGAACCTGTGTGAAAGCTTGTATGTTTGGTGCATTGTCCATAGGCAGTGATGGGTTGCCAAAGGTTGATCAAAAAAAATGTACAGGATGCGGTGCTTGCGAAAGGGTATGCCCTAAAAATATTATCCGGCTTACATCTATGACCCGGAGAATTATGCGGGAATATACAAAGGAAGAGTGTATTACACCATGCCAGAGGGCCTGCCCCACGGGTATTGACATTAAGGAGTATATCCGGCTGATCAAAGAAGGAGATTATGAAGGGTCTCTCCAGGTAATAAAAGAAAGAAATCCCTTTCCAACTATTATTTCAAGAATTTGCCCGGCTCCATGTGAATTTCAATGCCGAAGACTTTTACAGGATGAATCCGTTGCAATAAATGATTTAAAGCGGTTTGTCTGTGATTATGAAATGAATCAGGACAAGCGGATATTGCCCTATAAAGCACCGGCAACCGGGAAAAGGATTGCTGTTATCGGTGGCGGTGTAGAAGGGCTTTCAACTGCATTTTTCAGTGCAAGACTCGGGCATGACCCAAGTGTTTTTGAAGCCACCGCTTCTTTGGGCGGTATCCTTCGTAAGGCCATTGCCAGGGAGCGCTTGTCCATGGATGTGCTTGACTGGGACGTTGAAGGTGTAAGACAAATGGGTGTGACTATCCAGACCAATGCCAGGGCAGGTTTAGATTTTACCATTGACGGGCTCTTAAAACAGGATTTTCAAGCAGTCTTTACAGCCACGGGCGGATGGGATTCCAGGCTTGCAAGAGGAGATATTGATCAGACTGAAACAGTTTTCCCCGGGGCATACCTTTTAATAGATCTTTTAAGAAGCCAATCAGATAATAATATCAATATTGCGGCAGGAGAAAATGTAGTGATTGCGGGCGGCGGTATCAGAGTGCCTGAAGCTGTGAATATTTTAAAAGAAAATGGGTCAAAGAAAATAATAGTCATTTCAAGAAAACAAAAGGGTGAGACTTCCTTTAACCCGGAAGCTTTTGATGAATTATCAAAGGTTGGTGTCACTTTTATTTATCATTCCGGAATCACAAAGGTAATGGGTGAAGAAGGTCAGTTAAAAGCAATTGAATATGCAGATCTTGATACTGGAATGAAGCAGGTTATTAATACAGATACCTTGATCATAGGTTCAGGAAGATTCCCGGAACTTGTGTTTATTCCTGTAAAAAAAGAAGTTCAGGATGGGGAAGAAGAGCGGATTGAAAATAACGGGCCATTGGCTTGGGAAGGCCATGAACTGCAGAAAAAACCTGATTCAAGCAAAGAGTTGGGGTTGCTTTCAAGTCAAGATGCCATTAGTGAGTACTCTTCTGCTGTAGCCGCTATCAATGGTGGTAGAAAAGCTGCGGCAGCGATTCATAACCTGATGTATGGAATCCAGTTTCAGGAGCCTTCCAAATTTATTACAGAAAAAACAATGCTTCAGGATGTTTCATTTTTGAACAATGTTGCAACCTTCCCCAGAAATATCATGGAATTGGGCCAGGCTGAAAAGAATTCTGCTGAAAAGAATTCTATTGATAAATTCTCAACGGGTTTTTCAGAAGAACAAGCCCTGGCAGAAGCAAACAGATGCTTAAGATGCGGCCTTGTCTGTTATGAAAAATCCAAGGCCATTGGATAAGATTTGCCTTAAATATCAATATAAAAATAATATCAATTATAATATGGATATTAAATGAGTCTGAAACATATACTTGTTGTTGATGACGAAAAAAG
>CALGRI010000138.1 GCA_937880875.1 uncultured Pseudomonadota bacterium | reverse complement strand
GAGGACTTCTTTCAACCTTTCAAAAATGTTTCAAGAGGCCTTGACAGATGCTATTCAGAAAAAAGAAGAATTTCAAAAACGTTTTTCAAAAGACTATAATATGTCTGAAATTATTAAACGATTAAAACAGGAAAAATTAATTTGGGAAAAACAATATTATAAACTGGGCAAAGAAGAAGGGCTTCGCTGGGCAAAAACAGCACACTATGAAGACCTTTTATACGTATTGAAATTTGATGCCACGTATGAATTAATCTCTGATCCCAAAATGAGGGATTATTTTGATAAAATTTATCAATCTGCCGAACTTGCAAAACAATCAAATTCAGGTTCCATTGATCATGAACAAATGTTTCTAGAGGGTTGGTTTAAAGGTGTTTTTGAATTCTGGAATCATATAAAGGAAAAGCTATAATCATGGCATTTTTATCAAACATTCTTGGTATTGATGTGGGATCTGTGTCTATTCATATCGCAGTGCTAAATTACAAAGGTAATATTGTTCATACAGACGTTTGTTCACATCATGGCGAAGTAAAACAATGTCTTTCAAAATTAATCGGGAATATTGATATAAAAAATATAAACTATGTTGCCGCCACCGACTCCACCCCTTCTTTTATTAAGATAAGCCGGTCTTATGATGAGCAGTTAACGATCATAAGGGCGGCTAAACATTATCATAAAATATTTGATGCTATTTTACACATCGGCGGTGAGAAATTTTCATTGAGCAGGTTTGATGAAGAACACAATTATATTGGTGCCAAACATAACACATCTTGTGCAGCCGGCACAGGCAGTTTTCTTGACCAACAGGCCAGAAGGTTAAACCTTTTGGGAGGATCCCACGAACTTAGTATAAAAGCTCATTTAAATTCTAAAAAAATTCCTGATATCGCCACCCGTTGTGCGGTTTTTGCTAAAACCGATCTGATCCACGCACAACAGGAAGGATATAGCATTGAACAAATCTGTGATGGCCTATGTTATGGTCTTGCAAAGAATATTTCTAACACACTTTTTAAATATAAACATGTCGGGAAAAAAATTATTTTTTGCGGTGGTGTTTCACAAAATTACTCTGTTAAAAACCATCTTGAAAAAATCACTGGCTATGATTTTGTCATTGATTCAAAATCAATATTTTATGGTGCAACAGGTGCTGCGCTCTGTTTGCTGGATGACATGGCCAGCAGAAAAAAAATGGATAAAAAATTTGATAAAAAAAAGTTTTTATCCATAAAAGATTTTTTTATTTCAACAAAAAAAGAAACCCTTTTGTCATATCCCGGACTTGAACTTAAGCTTTCGCAATTCCCCGATTTTAAATGCTTTTCCTCCTATATTATTGAAGATGTTGAAGCTGATATTTATCAGAATCCAGTCGAAATTTCGACAACACAAGGATATTTAGGTCTTGATGTAGGTTCAACAAGCACCAAAAGCATCCTCATCAATCATGAAGGAATACCCATTGCCGGATTTTATACAAAAACGGCATCAAGGCCTGTGATGGCGATTCAAAAAATTTTCAAAGCCCATGAACAGTTTTTTAAGGCCTATGGAATTAAAATCAAAATTAAAGGATGCGGCACAACAGGCTCAGGACGAAGAATCTCTGGTAAAATTATTGGTGCGGATATTGAACCCGATGAAATAACAGCCCATGCAACAGCAGCAATTAATTTAAACAAGGACGTAGACACCATTATTGAAATCGGGGGACAGGATGCTAAATTTACCTTGCTTAAACACGGCATGGTCACCTCCTCTGTTATGAACACAGTATGTGCTGCTGGAACTGGAAGTTTTATAGAAGAACAGGCCTTAAAGTTAGATTGTCCCTTAGCTGAATATTCTGAGCGAACAGAAGGAGTCTCTTCCCCAGTAGCCAGTGACAGATGTACTGTTTTTATGGAAAGGGATATTAATTATTATTTTGCGCAAGGCTATCAGAAAAATGAAATTCTTGCCTCGGTTTTACATTCTGTAAGAGATAATTATCTGACCAAAGTGGGCAATATCGGTAAGATAGGAAATTGTATTCTTTTTCAAGGTGCAACAGCCAAAAACAAGGCACTTGTTGCGGCATTTGAGCAAAAATTAAAGAAACCCATTCATGTCTCAAAATATTGTCATTTGACAGGTGCCCTTGGCGTGGCCTTGTTATTAAAGGAAAAACAAATCAAGGCCACGGCTTTTCGAGGATTTGACTTATGGAGGCAAGAAATTCCAGTAAACCAGGAAACTTGTGAATTATGCACAAATCACTGCAAATTAACCATTGCAGACATAGGGAACCAAACCATTGCGTATGGTTTTTTGTGTGGTAGAGATTATCAGACAAACAAAATGATTCCTAAAAAGAACAATTATGATCTGTTAAAAATAAGAAATCAAGCAACCCCAAAACCTGAAAAAACAATAATTAAACATAGTTTTACCATTGGTATTCCCCAGGCCCTTCACCTCTTTGAAGATTATGAGTTCTGGGCTTACTTTTTTTCCAGACTTGGAATTAAAGTAATAACAAGTTCAGAACTAAAAGCCCCGGTAAAACTAGGGAAAATAGTTGCAAACGCTGAATTCTGTGCCCCTGTGGTGGCTTTGCATGGTCACATCCAGTATTTAATGGACAAAGCAGACTATATATTTCTGCCATTCTATTTTGAAGAAAAGCCAGGGGGAAAAGATAGACGCAGGCAGCATTGCTACTATACTCAGTTTGCACCATCAATTATATCCTGTCTCTCAGATTTTGATAAAAAAAGAATAATATCACCCATTACCAAATACCTTTATACGAATTTTCATACCAAACTGGAATTATATAAATCTTTGAAAAAAATATCTGCTGACTTTTTGTTTTCTTTTTTTGATATCTCAGCCGCATATGATAGTGCATTGGAATTTAAAGAAAATTGTCAGTCAAACTGGAAAGCTTTATATCCACAATACAAATCCAAAGGTTCGGATATCAATGTTATTCTTTTAGGTAGGCCCTACACGGTTTTAACCAAAACAATGAACAATAATATTCCCCAACTTTTTGAAAACCTTGGTGTAAAAACTTTTTTTCAGGATATGCTTGATTTTGAAACCCGGGATTTTTCCCAAATTGATCCTTTGTTAAAAGAGATCCATTGGAAATATGTTGCACAAATTCTTCAAGCTGCATATATCGTTGCAACGAGTGATCACCTTTATCCGGTGTATATCAGCTCGTTTAAGTGCGCACCAGATTCTTTTGGTATCGACTATTTTAAACAGATTATGGAAACTTATAATAAGCCCTATCTTGTACTGGAACTTGATGAGCATGATTCCAGTGTAGGTTATGAGACAAGGGTTGAAGCAGCTGTTCGTGCATTTACAAATCATAACAATTCAACTTCAAAGGAAAAAAAGCATGATATTTCTCTTCTTCATCCAAATTTCTTATCAAAAATAGACAACAAAACCATTATTTATCCAAACTGGGATTCATACTCAGGCAGCCTGATTGTTGCTATTTTAAGAAATGAAGGATTCCATGCCCTTTTAATGGAAGAAACCCATGAAACCCTGAAAAAAAGCATTCTGACCAATACAGGACAATGTATCCCTTTAAATGCAGTGGCAGCAGGGTTTATTCATACTATAGAAAAAAACAATCTGGACCCTTCAAATTGTGTGTTATGGTTAAATCCTTCGGACATTGCCTGCAATATTAAGATGTATCCCTATCATATCAAAAAAATTCTTGAAAAAAATGGTAAGGGATTTGAAAAATCGGGAATTTACAAAGGCCAATTATCGTTATTTGACATTTCTTACAGAGCATCAACCAATGCGTATTTTGCCTATATGTTTGGCGGGTTGCTAAGAAATATTGGGTGCAAAATCAGACCCTATGAAATCCATAAGGGCGAAACAGATAAAGTACTTCCAAAAGCCTTGAAAATTCTGTGCAATGCTTTTGAAAGGGCAGAGTCAAAAGAAGAAGCATTAAAAAATGCAATGGAAATGTTTTCAGACATTGAAACAAGAACCGAATCAAGGCCTAAAATTGGAATTTTCGGAGATCTCTATGTTAGAGATAATGACATTATGAATCAGGATCTGGTTCATTTTATTGAAGACAACGGTGGTGAGGTCATTACAACCTCTTACTATAAATATGCCAAAATCATCGCTAATTCTTATTTTAAAAAATGGTTCAAGGAAGGAAAATATTTAAGTCTGTTTTCAAATGGGGCGCTTCTTGTCGCCATGCAGGCCATGGAAAAAAAATATTATAAATATTTTGAACCTATTTTGAGTAAATCTGCATTTGAAGTAAAAGACTCTTATGAGAATATCCTTTCCGAGTACGGAATCCTTCACGAACATACGGGAGAATCCATGGATAATATCTTAAAAATTCACCATATCATCAATGAATATCCTGATATAAAGCTGCTGGTTCAAACCAATCCGGCATTCTGTTGTGCCGGGCTGATTACAGAGGCAATGGCTCAGAAACTTGAAGAAAAAATTAATGTGCCCATTGTTAGTATCACCTATGATGTTTCCGGCGGCAACAAGAACAAGGTGATACTGCCGTTTCTCATGGAGTCTGGAGAAAAACAATATTCCCACACTCAAAAAATGTCTGTCTGACATTCACCAGGAAACAGGTACAAAATCTGTTTTGATATTTTGTTCAGCTATACTATATAGTGATTGGTTGAACCTAACGCTATAATCGGGAAAATTAGTGGTTTTTGTTCATGCACTATCTCACCATATGGGCTTTTGTGGTATAATTCTTACCATCACTGGATATAAAAACAGCACCATCTTTATCAGTTCTAAAAACTCGCATTCCCATTTTTTTATATCTTTTTAAAACCTTATCAGAAGGGAAACCATATCGGTTTTGCCAGCCACAGGATATTATGATCGTCCCGGGCGCTACTTTGTCCAGAAAAACTTTAGTGCTTGAGGTTGAACTGCCGTGATGTGGTGACAAAAGTATATCTGAATAAAGGTTAATATCAGTATTAATACTTAAATTTTTTTCCCGATGATGTAAAATGTCCCCTGCAAATAACATTGAAAATTTATTATATACCAGCTTAAAAACAAGAGAATTATTATTGAAATCATTACCAAATTTTTCTTTGGATGATTCATAGAAGATTAGCTTTATTATCCCGGAATTCAATTGCTTTGTCCGGACTGAGGGGTTCCATATCCTGATATTTTTCTTTTTACAGATATTCATCAGAGTGACATAGGGTTCTGAATCTTTCTGATCACTATTCTTAATCACAGTCTGGACATCAAAATTGTCAAGGATGAATATCAGCCCATTTAAATGGTCGGATTCAGGATGGCTTAAAATAACATAATCCAAAGATTGTATTCCTTTTTGCCATAAAAAGGGCGCAATAATAAACCTTCCTGTATCAAATGAGGAAATATCAGAAAACCCTCCGCCATCCACCAAAATATTTTTCCCTTCAGGGGTTTGAATAAGAGCGCTGTTGCCCTGCCCCACATCCAAGATGGTGATCGTTAAATTTGAATTGGATGTTTTTTGCAGCCGGTCAGTTGAAAAATTAAATATCACAAATAAAAAAGTTAAGGCGACTAGGAATATCAGTGATTTTTTGTGGCCTTTTAACCCTAAAAAAAATGAAATGCAAACCAGATAAATCACAGCTATTTCATTCCAGGGCAAAGAGGTGATCCTTGACCATGAAAAGGGAATGGAAACCATAAAGTTTAACACCAGAATCGAAACCAGAAGAATCTGGGTGCACAAATGGATAATAAAGAGTGCAACCAAAGGGAAATAAGAAAAGCAAACCAAAGAGACGAGGCCCAGGGGCAGCACAACAAATCCTATAACCGGAATAAAAATAAAATTTGATACCAGTGCAATAATAGACACCATATTAAAATAATGCGCTGTCAATGGGAAGGTTCCCAGGCTTGCAAAAAATGTTACACAGAGCATTAATCCCATTTTGGTAATTATATTTTTCTTTTGCATGAAAAAATGTCTTTTTAACAGAAATACACCACCGGCAATAAAAACAACTGCCATAAATGATAATTGAAAAGATATGGAAAAAAGTGCTGCTGAGTCCAGAGCTAAAATTAAAATTCCTGCAACGGAAAGGCTTGAAACAATATCCTTTTCTTTTTCAGAAACAAAGGAAAATATTAGAACAATAATCATTATGAGGGCGCGCTGAGTAGAGGGGGAAAATCCTGAAAAAATGGCATATCCCATCACGGGGACCAGGCTTAATATGCCTGCAATTTTTTTAGCTCTTCCTGAAATCGCAAGCACGGGGAAAAAAGATAAAACCTGATAAAAAAGAAAAAAGAACAAGAGACTGACAATGGAAAGATGAAGCCCTGAAATGGCTAAAAGGTGACTGATTCCAGCCTTGGAAAACAAATCCCTCATATCCGGAGGAATAACTTCTTTTTTCCCGGTAATCAAAGAAGCTATTATTTGGGAGGCTTTTAAGTCTTTAGCATGGATCAATATAAAATCATAATAACCTGTTCTTAAGTTGTCTATTTTACGTATCTGTTTTGAGAAAAAACCGATTTGTTCTGTTCGTGTCAAAATCTTTATTTTTTTCGGATCACTATAAGCTGCGCCATATATTCCCTTTAATTTTAAAAATCTTTTATAATCAAATGCACCCGGATTCATAAAATTTCTTATGGATCTAATGGAGGACTCAAACAGGATATAATCCCCAAATTCCGGGATAGTTTTTGATAAACCATATATATTTAATATGATTCTGCCCGTGACCTTTTTTCCCACTTTATCTTTTGTTTCAACGGCTTGGACCAAAACTACCATGGAGTATTTTTTTTTATGGTGTTTTTTAAATGAAACGACCCTGCCGGTTACTTTGATTTTTTTTGTATCCAGATAATTAGAAATATGATGGGGAGGCAAATCAGAGGTTAATTTGATCTGAATGGAAAGATAGCCACAGCAAAAAACCAAACCAAGAAGAAAGAGGAAAGCGAATTTTTTATACGAATACAGGGACAGACAGATAAGGACAGACAAGAGAAAAATAACAGGTAAAATAAAGGTCTTATCATCAGAAGAAATGCTACCCGCTAAAATCCCTGCCATCAACGAAATAAAAATAAAAAAGGATGCGGGCCTTAAGGGTTTGAAAAATGTTTTCACATGATCTCACCTAATATTTTAAAATTTTATGAAATACGTTCTATTTTTGCCCCCAGCATTGAAAATTTTTTTTCAATGGCTTCATAACCTCTGTCCATGTGATATATTCGGGAAATAATAGTTGTCCCTTCCGCAACCAGTCCTGCAATAACAAGGGATGCACTGGCCCTTAAATCAGAGGCCATCACCTGTGCTGCCTGTAGTTTTTTTACCCCCCTGACCATGGCAACATTTCCACTTGATATTGAAATATCAGCCCCCATTCGAAGGAGTTCATTAGCATGAATAAATCGATTTTCAAAAATGGATTCATGAATGATACTATTTCCATTTGCAATGGTCATCAAGGTCATGAACTGGGCCTGCATATCGGTTGGGAAACCAGGATATGGCAGGGTTTTAATATCCACACTCTTAATGGGCTTATCATTGATAATTCTGATGCTGTCTGTAAATGATTTAACAATGGTTCCTGTGGCTTTTAGCTTATTGATAATACCACCAATGTGATCTGGTTCACATCCTTTAATTAGGATATCTCCTCCTGTTGCAGCGGCTGCTACCATAAAAGTGCCGGTTTCTATCCTGTCTGGTATTATTTTTATGTCAACCGGATTAAGGGATTTCACACCTGTAATGGAAATAATGGTTGTTCCGGCCCCTTTTATTTTTGCACCCATTTTATTTAAAGCATCTGCAAGGGCAACAATCTCCGGCTCCCTTGCAGCATTTCTCAGTACACTGGTTCCTTTTGCAAGGGTTGCCGCCATCATTAAATTTTCAGTACCCGTAACTGTGGGCATATCAAAATAGATATCATTACCTATAAGCCGGCTTGCAGTGGCTTCAATATAACCATGGTGGATCTTGATACTTGCACCCAGGGCTTCAAGGCCAGCAAGATGCAAGTTTACCGGCCTCGCTCCAATCGCACACCCACCTGGTAAAGACACCTTTGCATGACCGAATCTTGCAACAAGGGGACCCAGGACAAGAATAGAAGCTCTCATTTTTCTGACAAGATCATATTCTGCTTCAATTTTGTTGATGGAAGAACCATCAACTTCAAGAAAGCCTTTTGAAACCTTGCAGGTTGCCCCCAAATCTTCCAAAAGAAGCCTGATGCTGGTAATATCCATTAGGTCTGGAACATTGGTAAAAGTAATTTTACCATTGACCAGAATACTTGAAGCGATTAAAGGAAGTGCGGCATTTTTGGCCCCGCTGATATTCACTTCACCATGAAGTTGGTTGCCGCCAATGATTTTAATTTTATCCATAACCTGAAGGTCACCCGTAAAATGATGTTAACTTTATTTTGGTTTTGAAAAGGCTGTAATTTAATAAAGGGCTTTGGTTAAAAGGCCAAAACCCTTTATTATTAAGTGGTACCTGGGACGAGAATTGAACTCGTACAGAGATTATCTCCGAGGGATTTTAAGTTCCTTTTCATACCCTTTGACCACGTTTTATCCAGTATATGTAAGCAATATAATCCTTGACAAGCAAGGCGTTTAAGTTTAATTTAATCCCATGTAGTTTGATGGCGTTGTATCTTTTCTGCTTACATAGTGCTTACATTTTGTTACAAGGTCATTTTTAAACATGTGCTGTACTAACAAAAAGGGGGGGAAATAGCAATGGAAAAAACCAAGAACCAAAACAAGATAACAAAGAGTCTTATTGATAAATTAGAATTGCCAAAAAAGGGGCAAGTTTTTGTTTGGGATGATAAATTAAAAGGTTTTGGTATCAGATTGACACCTGGAAGTATTTCATATTTTGTTCAAGGAAGGGTTAACGGCCTGTCAAGACGGATCACGATTGGCAAGCATGGCGTATTTACACCCCAGGAGGCACGAAATGAGGCAAAAGAAAAATTAAGAGACCTGGCAAAAGGTACCGACCCGGTTATTCAAAAGAAACTTAAAAAAGCCCATGTTATTACCCTTAAAGACGCCGCCGAAAAATACAAACAAAACAAAAGAACCAAGAAAGGCCACCTGTTAAAGGATAGCACCAAAAACGATATTGATAAGCATATCCGCACGACGTTTTCAAAATGGTCTGATCTTCAGATTGTGGGCATAACTGAAGACATGGTTCATGATTTATATGTGGAATCTTGCGAAAGGTCTATTGCTCAAACGAACCAGGCATTTAGAATTTTTAGAGCTATTTTCAATTATACCCGGGACAAATCAAGAACAAAGGAAAACTTTCCGGAAAACCCTGTGAACACATTAAAGGGTGAATGGGGACACGTTCCTGCCAGAAATGGAAAAATCATAGCTGAAAAATTTGGCATTGCATGGAATTTTATTAATGAGTTGCGGACATGGCCAGGACAAACCACAAACAGCCGGACGGGGGCAGATTTAGTGCTTTTCCTTCTTGTGACCGGGGCCAGATTTACCGAGGGGGCATCCCTGCTATGGGATGATGTAAGTCTTGAAGAATCTTTTTGGAAATTGCCTGATCCCAAAAACAGAAAACCCATTACATTTCCATTATCGTCAGTGGCAATCGAGATCCTTAAAGACAGACCCATAGAAGGTGAATATGTTTTCCCAGGAATCGGAGAAAAGGGATATTTTGGGGATCTCAGAAATACCATGGGTAAACTGTCAGGAAAAATCGGGGAAAATTTAATTCCCAGCGATTTAAGAAGATCTTTTTTACTTGCAGCCGGTGAAGCAAAAGTCGAATTTATTAGATGTAAACTTTTGATGGGGCACACCCTTTCAGGTGATGTAACAATTAATAACTACATGGAAACGTCAGATCTCAGATGGTTGTCTGATGATTCTGAAACTATATCACAATGGATGCTCAGGCAAGGAAAATTGGAAGCCAATAAAATTGTTGATATCAGTTCTAAGCGGGGGGCGTAATATGTTTTCCAAAGATATACTTGAACGAGCGGAAAAAAGAGAAGCCAGAAGCCGGGATCATGAAAAAAGATATGAATCCGGGGACGAAAACGCATTGCGGGAATTTTGCAAAATTGATCCGTTTGCAATAAAAACCCCATGGGTTCAAAAGGCTATTGAAAAAGCATTGATGACAGGCAACTTGAAACCCCTGGAAAATCTTTTCACGACGGGCAAAAGAGAGAAGAAAAACCCGATAACTGAAAGAACACATGACTTGATTATAAAAAAGACAGTCGACCAGAAAGTGAAGGAAACCGGACTGCCAAAAACTAATCCAAGATATGGCTATTCTGTTTATGATTTGGTTTACTTCGATCAGATTTTAACCTTTGATAGTGCTAAACACATGGAACCAAAAACCATTTTAAATCATTGTACTATGGCAAATAACAAGAGCGCTGATATTATGATAGAACATGCCATGGGTGGAACAATCTTGCGTTGTGGGCCTACAAAATTAACCATGGAAGGAAAACCCATTTTGGGAATTTTTGAAATATTTTTCCCGGCCGATGGTGGGGAGCCTTATTTCAATGCGAATGGTGTTTTCAATATACCAACCGGAAAAGATAAATACGATATGTTACCCGAAAGCTGGAAACCCACAACCTAAAAATCTATAACCAAAAGAACCATGCCTGCCTTCTTACCACAAGAATCTACCTGCCTTTGTAAACCTACCTAAAGCAAAAATCATACCATCCTTTGTTCCCGCTGAAACCCCTTGTTGGGCGGGGCCTTCAATACCCTTGAATGTTTTTAAATTGACTGTATCATATTTAGTAAGTAGCAAAATTAACCAATAAAAAAGAGGTGGGTTATGTCAAACGAGACAACACAACAAGCAGCAAATCAATTTTTAAACAGAAGTCAAGCAGCCGAATTCTTAAGCTTGCAAAAAAGTACATTGGAAGCGTGGGCCATTCGTGGCGGCGGGCCAGCTTTTGTGAAATTTGGGCGGGCTGTCAGGTATAGGATATCGGATCTTGAAAATTATATCAAGAACCAGACGCGGCAAAACACCATTGAGGCATAAACCGGGCGGTGGAATCCATGGATCAGGCAAACTTTAAAAAACTCCCACCACAAAATTTAGACGTTGAGGAAAAAATAATTTCCAGCGTTTTTATCAATGCCGACGTTTTTGAAAAAATTCAAAGCATTTTACAACCTGAAGATTTTTATAAAACGGAATACCGATTGATTTATGAAGCCTTTATTTCTTTAAAAGCCGATGGTCAGAAAATTGATTTTGAAACGATTTGTGCAGAGCTTGAAAAAAGGGGCAATCTGGAAAAAGCGGGCGGGCAAAGTGGGTTTTTAAAAATTATGAATAATTCTCCCGTTTCCCTCAATCCGGAGGGGCATGCAAGGATTATCAAAGAGTGCGCATTAAAACGCAAAATTTTAAATCTGGGCCTTAATTTATCCGATGGTTCACTAAACAATAAAACGGTTGAAGATCTTCTCAATTTTGGACGGGATGAACTTGAAAAAATTCAGGTACCCGGGCAGAAAGTGGATGTTATTTCATTCGCTGAAATTGTTGAGGGAAACCCACAGATGGAACCATTGATAGATGGGTTTTTAAATAAAGGTGAGGGTTTGATCATTCATGCAGCCGGGGGAGTTGGAAAGAGTATGTTATCACTGTTTATTGCGACCATGGCAGCGAGAAACAACCCGGAACCATTGTTTGATGAATTTCAGATCCAAAAACAGATGGTTTCTTTATTCATTCAGTCGGAAAATTCAAAAGCAGCTATCAATCAAAGAGTGCGGGCAATGGTTGGAAATGATTCAATAGCTTTGAGGATCCTAGGAAATTTATTTTCACCACAAACATACAAAGATATTCTTACAACCGGGAAAACTTTTGAAGATCCGGCCTTTATTTTGCATTGTGTTGATATGATCCATACCATTGAAGACCGAACCGGCAGAACCCTTGATTTATTTATTGTAGATCCTCTTATCAGCTTTCACAATGGCGACGAAAACGATGCCAGCAGAATGAGAGCGGCCCTTGATGGAATTACAGAGATATCACAGCGAACCAGTGTAACCCCTATAGTTTTACACCATAACAACAGAAACGATGATTACAGGGGTTCAAGTGCGGTTTTTGACTGGGCCAGGAATATGATATCCCTGAAACGGGTTTTTATCGGCCAGGATCGGGTTATTGGCTTTAATGAGGGGGAGCCGGTCAAACGTATTGCCAGCGTACCAGCCATTGAAGTGACTCACGAGAAAGCAAACAACCTGCCCTTATTTGAAAAATTCACCATGGTCATGGCTCACAACTTCAGATTTGCCAGGGTAGCCGATGCCATATCCCCAAAGATTCAAGAAAGGTGCATGGAAGTACAGCAGGCCCTAAAAGATCTTGGATGCTTTGCAGAATCAAATAGTAAACTGGCTCAGGCGGTTTCAGAGCTGACAGGACGAAGCAAAAGAACATGTTCAACAGATATTGCCATTGCCGCTGAACATGATTTTATAAAAAGAGATAGAGCAATAAAGGGGGCCAGGGGTGCATATTCTTACATGCTTAATGAATAGTTATTCACCATGCAACGACCATGCAACGTGCAACCATGCAAACGACCATGCAACGTATTTATTGCACGGTGTAAAGGCAATAATAACGGGGGTTTCATGATTTGGCGACCATGCAACTTTACTATTTCAATTGCAAAGCTAAGAACCCCTATCCATAGGCTTCTTGACCGTGCAAACATTCTATATAAATATATATTTGTGCTAACAAGGCACATAATATTTATACCTCAATATAACTTTTTTTTGCTCTTGGTGGCTTATGATTATTTTGACTGATACCCGGGAACAAACACCTTATACATTTGACAGGTGGAATATTGAAATAAAAGCAGCCGGATTGCCAACCGGGGATTATTCTTTGCCAGGTTTTGAAAATCAGATTGCCATTGAGAGAAAAAGCCTTGATGATCTTATAAATTGTTTGATGGGTGGAAACCGGATCAGATTTGAGAAAGAACTATCAAGGGCCAGGTCATACGAGCTTTTCTGTGTTGTTATTGAAGCGGATCTTTCAACCATTGCAAGTGGTCAATATAAATCGAATATGAAGCCAACAGCAGCCATTCAAACCCTTGCAGCGTTCTATATTCGATATGGTATCCCATTCCTGTTTTGTTCTTCTCGGGCAGGTGCGGAGTATCAGACCTATTCTTTATTACAGAAATATATTCAGGAGCTTGAAAAGAGATATGAACAATCTAAAAAATTTAATCGAGAGGTGACAGCATGACAAACGATTTGAAAAAGGATGGATGGATGCAAAAAATGGTTAGAGTTTTATCAAACATTTTTTTAATCTTATTCTGTGTCGATGATCCAGACAAAATCAAGAGGTGAACAATGGACAATGAAGAAACTACCGAGTTAATCAACAGCAAAATTCAAGACATCAAAACAGGTATTGCCAGGATCAAATCAGGTGGTTGTATCGCAATACTCACGAAGGACATGGAAAAGATCCAGAGCGATATTAGGGAATTTATTTCATTTATTATTGATGAAAATAGGGGTGAAAAATCATGAGTGCTAAACAGAATGGGAAAACATCATGGGCTCTTGGTGATGGAGACCAGGAGACCGAGACAAAGGCAGATATCGAAGCAGCTAAGGCCAGATTGACAACCAAGGCCGATAAGGTTGGAGATATGACTATGGAACAGCTTCAGAAATTGGTGGGTCTTCTGGTTCTATTACAAGACAGCGACAGGTTATTGAACTTGCTTGCTTGCACCCGGGAAATATTCCGACAAGCTGATCAGGCTATGACTGCGGGAAAGACTATGACGATACTTGAGGACGTTGATGAGTGGTGGCATTGAAGGGAACGCTGAAGACCGTTGATAGAGTAGGCACCCCAGGGGAGGGTAAATGGTCTCAGCACCAAGAGCTATGAGCGTTCATTGCAGATACAACATTAGTAATGGATTTAAAATGACCCTTTTTCCGGGAGGATATAAAACATGGGCCTAAGAGGACCGCACAGCACTAAATTGACAATTTTAAACCCTATAACAAGAATGAGACCAAACCCATTAAAGGGTATGAGTAAAGCAGCCAGGAACGTATGGTTAAGGACAGTTCAGGCTTACCCGGCAGATTACTTTGCACCTTCTCAATATGGATTATTAAGGGCATATTGCGAAGCTGATGCTTTCCAGAAAATGGCATGTGCCGAAATTCGAAAAACGGGACAATGTGTCACGAATGAGTTAACCGGATCGGTAAAAAGACACCCGCTCTGTAGTGAGCGCGATTCATGCGCTCAGGTCATGGCATCATTGGCAACAAAATTAAAACTCAACGACAAGCAAGCTGCGGAGCCAAAAAAGCCCAAGAGCAAGCGTGAAGGACTATTATATAATGGAAAAAACCCATAAATTTACTATGCAAAAACAGTCATGCAAAAACCAAAAACCCCATAAACAGGGCATTTCAGCGTTTGAAATGCCGAAAAAGTTGCCAAGTGTAGGAATCAATAAAAGGCAATTAAATGGAGATAATCAAAGAAAATCCTTGATATGTGTAGAAAAAATAATTATTATATAGTTGTTTTCATGATCTTTGGGACTTTTCACCCCTGAGATCAACTTTCCAATGTTGCACCTGGTTCCGGGGGTTTAACCTCCCCCCGGGACCCAAAAACAGCGAGTCTGAAACAAAATTGGTCAGACTGGCAAAAGAGCATAGCTCCCCGGTAACAAGTCCTACGATTTGACGGGGAGTGACAAAAAGGCAAAGATAGCAAATCCTATGATC
>CALGRI010000137.1 GCA_937880875.1 uncultured Pseudomonadota bacterium | reverse complement strand
ATAATATCATCCCCTTAAATATTTCTGACGGATGCCTGTATAAATGCCGGTTTTGTAAAGTAAAAAACAAAAAGGAATTCTCAATACGATCCAAACGGGATATTGACAACCAGATCACCCGGCTCAAGCGATTGTATAGTAAGGACATTGTAAATTTCAATGCCCTGTTTTTAGGAGAGCATGATGCATTAAACGCACCCTTTGAACTGATTCTTAAGACAGTGCAGGATGCCTATGATGCCTTTGAATTCCAATCATCATACATGACAAAAACCTTTCTGTTCATGTTCGGGAGTGTGGATTCTTTTTTAACGGCTGACGAACTTCTTTTTGAAACACTCAACCTCCTTCCCTATAAAACCTTTATCAATCTTGGCCTTGAATCATATGATCAGGCAACCTTAGACCTTCTGGGCAAGCCTCTGACCCAGAAACAAGTGGGCCAGGCATTTGAAAAAATACAGGCCATAAATGATACCTTCCCCAATATAGAAATCACCTGTAATTTTGTCATGGATGAAAGTCTTCCGGATTCCCATTATGAGGCTTTAATGACCCTTATCAGGGAAAGTGTCAACAGACCCAAACCCAAGGGATGTATTTACCTGTCTCCATTAAAATTCGGCAGTCCCTCCCGCCAGGTTCTCTATGATTTTTATAAGCTGAAAGCCTTAAGCCGGTTTCCCACATTTTTATATATGATCCAGCGGCTATGAAATACTTGATTTTATCCCTTTTTTGATGATAGTTTCCTTTTCATGAACACAACAACAAAGCTCATCTCACTTCACGGCGGCCACAGCGGCCAGTATTGCAGCCATGCCAGGGATCTGCTGGAAGATATTATCCAAAGATATATCGAACTTGGATTTACAAAAGTCGGAATTACCGAGCATGTCCCGCCCATAACAGACTCTTTTTTATATCCGGATGAGAAAAAACTCAATCTTACGACTGCTGACCTGTACAAACGGTTTGAAGATTATATTAAACATATTAATCGCCTGAAAAAAAAATATGCATCAAAAATAAAAATCTTTATTGGGATGGAGACAGAAACCTATACCGGCTATGTTGATCATATCAAAAAGCTGACCTCAATATTTCAACCAGACTATATTGTCGGATCTGTCCATCATATTGATGACAATTGTTTTGATTATTCCAAAGATGAATATGAAAAGATTGCTTTGGACTGCGGCTCATATGAAACCATGTATGAAAAATATTTTGATCTGCAATATGAAATGATAAAAGAACTTAAACCCTTTGTAGTGGGACATTTTGACCTGATCAGAATCTATGATGGCGGTTATGAAAAAAGACTTTTGCTCCCACAGATTGTTCAAAAAATCAAAAGAAACCTGATGCTTATAAAAGCCCTGGATCTGGTGATGGATTTCAATTTGCGAGCGCTTAAAACAGGTGCAAAAGAACCTTATATAACGACCTCAATTTTAAAAAGAGCGGCAAAAATGGGCATACGTGTTGTCCCCGGAGATGACTCCCATGGTGTCAATGAAGCCGGCGGCCATGTTGACAAAGCAATCGAAATATTAAAAGCCCTTGGATTTGATACTCTATGGCCTGAGCCCAGGCTTCTAACTTAAGATATAGCAGAAACCAAGAGACCGGTTTTATCAGCTCCGGTCTTACCAGCTTTGGATACAAAAAAAATAATAGAAAGACAATAAAAATGAGTTCTGAAAACCTTTCAATCATTCTTGTAGAACCCCAGGGACCGATTAATATCGGTTCTGTTTGCAGGACCATGATGAATTTTGGATTTTCACAGCTTCGGCTGGTAAAACCCACAAAACATTATCAATCCCTTCTGGCAAAAAAAATGGCCTTAAGTGCATTCACTGTCCTTGAAAATGCTTTGATCTTTGATGATCTGCAATCTGCTCTTTCCGATATACAGATTGCCTTTGGCACTACCCGACGGTTTGGCAAGTACCGGACCAATTTTTTTTCACCGGCCAGTGCAGCCGAAAAAATCCGGGAAACATCCCCAAAAATAAGTTGTGCACTGGTTTTGGGTCCCGAGGACACAGGGCTTGAGACAAAAGATCTTGATCTTTGCCAGCATTTTATCACCATCCCTACCCATGATGCCTATCCGTCCATGAATCTGAGTCATGCCCTGGCTGTATTGTTATACGAAATATCTTTAAAATCTGATCCTGGGGAGAAATTTTCTGACCCGCAACCCCAAAAGATAGCAGCCGGAGATGAGATAGAACATATGTTTGCGCATATGAAAAAAACTCTTATAAATATTGATTTTCTTGACAAACAAAACCCGGAACACGTGTTAAGAACCTTCAGGCGACTTTTTGGTACAGCAGGACTCACATCCAGGGATGTCAGAATTATCCGGGGAATGATGAGCAGAATAGACTGGACAGAAAATCAAAGAAGGAAAATAACCAATATTTAACTCTTTATCTTTTTGTTTTCCGGGTCATAAAAAGGCGATAATGAAACTTTAGCAGGATAAATTGTCCCGGCAATATCAATTTCCCATTTTCCAGTATCAATATAGCTCTGATCAACGGGAACATCCGCCTCTATCATAAATAATCCCACGGCTCCACCAAGAGTGTAACCATAAGAGCCGGATCTGACATAGCCCGCAGCTTTTCCATTTCTGCTGACAACTTCAGCGTGGAAAATCAAGGGCTCCGGATCTTTCACCATCACCTGGGCCAGACGTCTTGTCATCTTGCCTTTGGCCTTTTTCTTAATACAGGCATCTTTGCCAATAAATCCTGAGGGTTTGTCTAATTTAATGGTAAAGCCCAATCCGGTTTCATAAGGATCATCCATATTGTCCATGTCATGGCCATAATCCCGGTAGCCTTTTTCCATTCTCAAAGAACCAAGCGCTTTGAGACCGGCATGACACAGGTTGAATTTTTTTCCGGCTTCAACAATGGTATCATACACATGGACGGCCTGTTCAGTCGGAATATAGAGTTCATATCCAAGCTCACCCAGATAAGTCATCCTAATGCAGATTGCCCGTCCATATCCAATGGCAATCTCCTGCACATGGCGATAGGGGAAGGCCTCATTTGAAACATCTGCAGGCGTGATGGACTGCAGTAGCTCTCGGGATTTGGGTCCCTGAAGGTTTAATTGTGCATAGGCTGATGTCATATCTGTAACAAAGGCATGGGCATCCACTGGAATATTCCGTTTTAACCAGGTCTCAGCGTGTCGGTGCATGGTATCGGTAACCACAACCAGAAATTTTTCCGAAGCAAGCTTTGCAACCGTCAGATCGGCTTCAAGTTTTCCGTCCTCATTCAGCCATGGTGTATAGGTAATCTGGTTAAGTTTGCCGTCAACCTCGTTTGCTGAAATATAGTTCAACACTTTGCCTGCATCCCGACCCTGCACGTAAAATTTTGACATAAAAGACATGTCCATGATGATCACATTCTCACGGGCTGCCTTGTGTTCTGCTTCCCAATATTCAAACCAGTGATCTTTGCCCCAGGACAGGTTATCAATTTTCGCTTCTTTGCCTTTTGGTGCAAACCAGTCTGCACCTTCCCATCCGCTGACATCTTTAAAATAAGCGCCCTGATCCTTCAGGCGGTCATATATCGCAGATTTTTTAGCCCCTCTGGCCGTAATCATGGATTTGTACGGGTAATGGCATTTATACACTGTACCAAGGGATTCGACGGTTCTATGTTTTCTATACTCAGGGTTGTTCTGATAGGTGTGCAGACGATCAATATTAAAGCCGGTAATATCGACATCGGGTTTTCCATTCATGATCCAATGGGCCATCATCTTTCCTAAACCAGGGCCCATGATAATGCCAACAGAGTTTAATCCGGCCGTCACAAAATAATTTTTCAGCTCAGGTGCCTCACCAATGATGGCCGAAAGATCAGCCGTAAAACTTTCCGGGCCGCAGAAAAATTTCTTAATACCCAGTTCCTTTGTGATGGGTACTCTTGACATGGCTTTTTCCAAAAAAGGTCCCATTCGATCCCAGTCCGGCTCAATCTCACCAAAAGAAAAGGTTTCAGGAACCTTTTTGATTTTCCACGGGGCACATACGGGTTCAAAAAGGCCGATCATAAGACCGCCCACTTCTTCCCGATAATATCCATAGTGAGACGGGTCTTCGAGTACGGGCATATTTTTCGGGATATTGTCGATCTCTTCTGTGATCAGATAATAATGCTCGGCTGCCTGATTGGGGATATTAATTCCGTCAACCTCTCCGATCTGCCGAGCCCACATACCGGCACAATTGACGACAACATCAGCCGTAATATCTCCCTGGTCGGTTTTTACACCGGCAACGGCGCCATTTTTTTTGATAACACGGGTTACAGAAACCCCTTCAATGATATTGACCCCCTGATTCCGAGCACCTTTGGCAAGAGCAATGGTGGCGTCCACAGGATTGACACGCCCGTCCTCTTTAACATAGAAGCCTGCAAGCAGATCATCCACATGAGCCAGCGGAAACAGATCCTTGATTTCTTTTGGTGAAATTTCATTCACATTAATCCCGCAATATCGATTAAATGCGGCCACACGACGATATTCTTCCAACCTGTCTTTGTTGCTTGCCGCTTCAATAAAACCAACGGGTTTAAAACCCGTTGACAATCCTGTCTCAGCTTCCAGGCGGGTATAAAGATCCCGGCCATAAAGACGCATTTCACACGCTGTTTCAGACAAAGAACCAAATGTCACCATCAGGCCTGCGGCGTGCCAGGTTGTTCCCGAGGTCAATTCATCCCGCTCTAAAAGCACCACGTCTTTGCAGCCCAGATGGCCCAGATGGTAGGCAATAGAACAGCCGATGATACCTCCACCGATGATGACGACATTTGCGTGTTTGGGCAAATTTATATTCTTTTTTTTCATT
>CALGRI010000136.1 GCA_937880875.1 uncultured Pseudomonadota bacterium | reverse complement strand
CAGACAAAAGCACACTGGTTGCACTGAATACAATTTTCAGGAATCCATTCTGGTACATCAATGGCCACCCCTCTTTTTTCATACTGGGAGGTTGCCTGCTCAAAAACGCCATCCACTGAAAATGCACTTACGGGAAGATCATCTCCGCCCTGGGCATTGATTTTTTTCATGACATTATCCACAAAGGGTGTGGCTTTTTCAACGGCTTTATCTTGTCTTACTCCGTCTTTCCATGATTTGGGAATCTTTATTTCAACCAGGTTATCAAGGGTTTTATCAACGGCTTCAATATTCATTAAAACAATTTTTTCACCTTTTTTACCAAACTTGGCTTTTATATCGTCCTTTAAAAGGCTGATGGCTTTTTCAACGGGCAGAACATTGGCAAGATAAAAAAAGCAGGTCTGCATGATCATGTTGATACGGCCTCCCAGGCCCACTTCACCGGCAATTTTAACGGCATCTATATTAAAAAACTTGAGTTTTTTATCATAAATTGTTTTTCTGACATCTCCGGGAATAAAGGCTTCCATCTCTTTAACAGACCAGGGTGAATTAAGAAGAAAGGTTCCCCCTTTTTTAATTCCTTTAAGAACATCATAAAGCTCCATATAATTGGATTTATGACAGGCGATAAAATCAGAATTGTCAATCTGGTAGGTTGACTGGATGGGTACATCACCAAATCTTAAATGGGATACGGTAAGCCCTCCTGATTTTTTTGAATCATAGGCAAAATACCCCTGGGCATATTTATCTGTGTTGTCACCTATAATGGCAATGGCACTCTGGTTTGCACCAACTGTTCCATCTGCTCCAAGGCCCCAGAATTTAGCGGCAATGGTTCCTTTGGGTGCTGGATGAAAGCCTGTTTGCACATCAAGGGATGTATGGGTTACATCGTCAACAATACCCACTGTAAAATGATTTTTCGGCTGAAAGGATTTCATGTTGTCAAAAACAGCTTTAACCATATTCGGGTTAAACTCCTTTGAAGACAGACCATATCTGCCGCCAATAATTTTAGGGCTTTCCCCGTATTCCATGAATGCTGTGCACACATCAGTATACAGCGGCTCGCCAAGGGCACCGGGTTCTTTGGTTCTGTCAAGCACAGTAAGTGTCTCAACAGTTGAAGGAACAGCCCTGAAAAAGCTTTCCTTGTCAAAAGGCCTGTAAAGACGAACCTTGATAAGACCAATCCTTTCTCCCTGGGTATTGAGCTGGTTAATGGATTCTTCAATGGCTTCACAGCCGGAACCCATGGCAACAATAACCCTGTCGGCTTCAGGATCTCCCACATAATCAAAAAGATTGTATTCCCGGCCAGTCCGGTTGCCAACCTTTTTCATATATTTTTTTACAATGCCTGGAACTTTAAGATAATATGAGTTGACAGCTTCCCTGCCCTGGAAATAGATATCCGGGTTCTGGGCAGTTCCCCTGGTATCAGGGTGCTCAGGGTTTATGGCCCGGCTTTTAAATTCCTTAAAGGCTTCATAATTAAACAGGCCTGCCATCTCTTCATATTCAATCATTTCTATTTTCTGGATTTCATGGGAGGTTCTGAATCCATCATAAAAATGCATAAAGGGCACCCTGGCTTCAATGGTTGCAAGGTGGGCAACCAGAGCTATATCCTGGGCCTCCTGGACTGAATTGGAGGATAACATGGCAAAACCAGTCTGACGGGCAGCCATTACATCCTGGTGATCGCCAAAAATTGAAAGCGCATGGGCTGAAATAGCACGGGCCGTTACATGAAAAACACAGGGAAGAAGCTCTCCTGAAATTTTATACATATTGGGTATCTTAAGCAAAAGTCCCTGAGATGCAGTAAAGGTCGTTGTCAGTGCCCCTGCAGCAAGAGAGCCGTGAACAGCTCCTGCAGCACCGGCTTCCGACTGCATCTGTTTTATGTTTAACACCTGGCCAAATATATTTTTTCTGCCTTTTGAGGCCCAGTTGTCTGCTATTTCACCCAGAGGACTTGAAGGTGTTATTGGATAGATGCTTGCAACTTCACTCATGGCATAAGCCACATGGGTTGCTGCTGTATTTCCGTCTATTGTCTGCATTCTCTTTTTCATAGTTTTTACCTCGTTTATATTAATGAGAACAAGTAAATTTACAAAATATCCGAGGCATCATATAATAAAACGCTGAGCAAGTAAATAATTAAAGAATTTCAATACTTA
>CALGRI010000135.1 GCA_937880875.1 uncultured Pseudomonadota bacterium | reverse complement strand
TAAACCTGCTGATCCCTCCGTGTTCCCTGTGATAGTCCATTAGCTGATCCATGGCTTCAAATTTTTCAGCGATTGAACTTTCGCGGCTGTAACAGAGTAAATATGGTGCAGGAAAGTCAAGTATAGTAGGGAATTTAAGTTTCTCAGGTTTTGGATACACAGCATCCCCGAAACCGATGTCCAGTTGCATATGTATCCTTGCTTTTCCCAGTTTTCCCTGGAATCTTAGCCTGATTCCTTCATAATTCCCATCTTCGGTAATCCGTTCACACTGAATGGAATCGCGATCAAAATCCAATCCATCCGGTTCCACATCCTCAATCAATATATCCTGGATTTGTCTTATGATTTCAGCCTCTTTGTTGCTCGTTATTCCAAGCATATCAATGTCCATGGTTGGGCGGAAGCCTGGAGATCGCCAAATTCTAAGCATTAATGCTCCTTTAAGAATAAATCGCTCCGCATGTACCGATAAGGAAAGTCTGTACAGAAATCGCTCCATGGCATAATATTGGAGCAATTCATTAAAAGGACGCCGATCAGTTTTAGCCCGATTAAGAAGTTGTTGGCGTACAGATGCCGGGATGTTCCTGGCTGATTTCATATTATTGACTCCAGATAGGGCAGCATCACATTTTTGACTCGACAGATCTTTGCATATTTGATGAGCTTATTGAGACTAAAATTTTTTCTTGCTTTATAGAGTTTCAATGCTTCCAAAACAACGTCCATGCCGACCTTATTGCGAAATTTGAAACAATCGGCCAGTGTTTTCTCCATATTATAAATTTTTACAGGCACCTCATCAATCCGATGGTTTTCGACTCCGGCATTAAAAGCATCTTTCGAAAATCGGTGTGGCTGAATAGGTGGGTAGTCAAGCGAAGGGAGTCGCGAAGATCTATACACCGCTACAGAAACAGAGTGTGGAATCTGTGTTGTGATGTCATGAAATGCCAGTGCTGAGACAAGGCAAATGACAGAGCTAGGAAATCTAAGGCTCACTGTAACCAGATCAGGGTTACTAATCGGCGGCAGCTCTTTCAGTCGATAAACACCCCTGCTTATCTGTTCGATGATACCCTCGTCCCTTAGCTTATATAGCATATAACGTGAAATGCCTTTTTTAATGGCTTCACTCATTCTAAGTTGACCACTATGTTGGCGGAAAATTTGTTTTGATCGGGTTTTCATAAGTATCTTTCAGACGTATTGTCATTCTTTGTTAATATATGGTGACATTATGTCTGGTTTTGAGTAAAAAATCAAACACTCTTTAAAACTAATGTTCAGCTGCCCATCGGTGCCGGAGCACTCGTATATGTTGCGGCATTCATGGGATAACGAAGGATATGTGCGATCATCTGGGCAATAGTAAAGCCTCGGGATAACCTGAAGGTCACACGCAAAGTGCCATTTAGGAAATTTGGCAACGCTGCCATTTTTCCTAAATGGTTATGTATAGTCTTCTGATCCATCCCTAATCTCTTTGCCATCCTGTCCTGGGGAATGCCAAGGCGGTTCATGCGGAATATCTTGATGTCCAGGCCCATCTGGTTCACAGCGCCTTGTAAAGACTTTCTCTGGATAATCCAGAATCCTGTGCAACTTGAGACATACCTTTAGCGCGTGCAATGTCGCCAAGAGCTTTTGCTATGAATGTTGCATCACCATTTGTTTCTTCAAGGCAAGCTTCAAGATATGCAGCCATTTCTTCAGGGTTGCGGAGATGTTCAGCAACGTCATACCGAGTGGTTTTTGTTTTTGCCATGATTACACCTATAATTCTTTGCACTTTGGCTTCATCTCAATTTTTATTTCAGGAATCATTTCCTTCAGCATTGATACTAATTCCTGGAAGTCTGTACCATGCAAATCATACTCGATCTCTACTTCATGATGCAGCTCTTCACCGTATGAAAGGTTTATTTTGTTTATTGAAAGTGATACGGATTTTGCCTTGCAGTGCTCAATTAATTCTTCAGTATGGCTCTCAAAGTAGCATTCACCATCATCAGGGAACTCGAATTGGCTCTGAATCATGAAATATGGTTCATCATCAGTATCTTGATCATTATGAAACATGACTTGATAGTAATCACCGGCTTTCGTTGCTGACACCGTTTTAAATTTAAAATATGTCTTCATCTGTTTTGATATATCCCCACATCCCATCCCATTTTTTCTACACCGCAATATCATAATAAGGAGATGGAATAGTAGGATAGGCGCTGTAAATGTGATTGAATACACAATCAGACAATATTTTCACTTCATCATCGTTATAACTTTTTTCAGGTAGCCCTGATTTATCATCAAACAGAAAATCAAAGATATTCTGACGTACAGCATCCCGGGTGGCTTCTTTTTCTCTCCAGTTTTCAATGCGCAATTTTTCTTTTTTAAGTGACTCAAGCAAAGAAGACGCTACCTTCTTTAATTGATTAATTTCATTTTTAGATAATTCAGGTTTAACCAGAAGATCAAAAAGAGCAAGTGTCTCCTGATTAAGACCTTCACGTATTGCCCGTTTTTCTTCTTCATCCAAGTCTTCATGGTAGTAGCGTAACAGTGCTTCAAAAGTTTTCTCAATTGTAACCTTATCTTTCTCCTGATTATATTCGTTAACAATTTGTTCATAGTGTTTTTGAAAATCCGTTCTGAGAGGGTTCTGCCTTAAAAGTTTTTTCAAACGTTCTTCAATAGCGGATTTTAAACACTGAACTGTAGTTCTTTTGGTTTTGCTGTTGTTAAATTCCTGTCTGAGCCGGTCAAAATTGATTTTACTGATGTCATATGGGGATTGTGGTCGTTCGGAGACACCCAATTTTTCTGTTTTGATTGATTCATCAACCACCAAATGTAATGCCCGCATAATATGGCTTATATCTACAGTTTCCCGATCCCTTTCAAGGCTTTTATAAATAATATTAATCGCATTTTTTTGTATTTTTAATTCGTTTATTTCAGGCTTGATATTAATACAGGCCTTAAACTTTTTAAGAACCGTGCGGGCCATGATTTCGAATCGTTTTCGGGTCTGGTCATTTTCATTTACAGCTTCTTTTGCTTCAATGATCGCAGCATTGCGGGCAAACCCTTCTGTCTCGAAAAGTTTGTTCAGCAAAAAACCTCGTTTTTTAAGGAAATCAGATACCAGTTGAATGGCTTCAATTAATTGGGCAAGGAGTTCTTCATTGGGTTTAGCAGGATCTTTGTCATCTCCCGTGCCACCATGACCTTCGTCACCATGCCCGGCAAAAGTTGCCAGAGCCTTACGAAGATTTTTTAAGATACCACAATAATCAACAATCAATCCATTGTTTTTCCCTTCTGAGACCCTGTTGGCACGTGCAATGGCCTGCATAAGAGTATGAGCCTTAAGTGGTTTATCTAAATAAAGAGTAGCAAGGCAGGGCACGTCAAAACCTGTTAGCCACATCGCACAGACAATTGACACACGAAAAGGGTGATCCTCTTTTTTGAATGCGCTTTCCAAATCAATCCGGTTACCATCTTGTGCAGGAAAACCTTGTTTGATCAGTTTACGATGTGGCGTAATGTCTAAATCCCATTTACGGAATTTATCAACCTCTCCTTGTTCCTCACTTATCATTACAGCAATAATTGTTTCTTTCATCCAATATAGCTGACGTAAACTAAAGATCTTTTCCTGGTCATCTGTAATATTCTTCGATTCTGTTTCAAGTTCCCGAATTCGTTCCTGCCAGTAAAAATCAATCAGTTTGTGCATTCGGACACAGGTGATTTTGTCTATGCAAACCAGCATGGATTTTCCATTTTCCCAGCCTTCGGAATAATGCTGTACAAAGTCACGGGCAATTTGATCAAGACGATTTCCAGCAGTAATGATATGATAATCTCTTTTTAACTCACGCTCCAGACGTTGTTCAACGTTCACATCATCCACTTCAAACTCTTCAAGTTTATCTGCAATTTTTTCATTAAGGTCATTGGTTGCAACGCCAAGCTTTTGACCACGGGCATCATAATAAAGCGGCACGGTTGCACCATCTTCCACTGCCCTCTGGAAATCATAGGTTGAGACATAATCACCGAACACTCGTTTTGTAATTTCATCATCTGAAAATAAAGGGGTACCCGTAAAACCGATAAAGCTGGCATTTGGCAAAGCAGTACGCATATTCAGAGACAAATCCCCGTACTGGGTTCGATGGGCTTCATCAGTAATAACGATGATATCATCCCGCTTCGAATAGGGCTCATCAGGCAGTACATCCTTGTTAAATTTTTGAATGAGGCTGAATACAACGGATTTATGCTCAGCCAGAAGCGACTTTAAATGTGTCCCGCTACTTGCCCGGCAAGGATCTTTGTCGTTATCTGCCAGTCCGCAGCCGGCAAAGGTTTTGTAAATTTGCGAATCCAGATCCTCACGATCTGTCAGCACCAGAAATGTATAATTTCCACCCAGTCTGCGATGGACCTTTTTTGTAAAAAATACAATTGAATATGATTTGCCTGAGCCCTGCGTGTGCCAGAAAACCCCTAATTTACCCTCCCGTTCCTTTCTGGATTCAACAGCGCAAACCGCCTTATTCACCCCTAAGAACTGATGGTTTCGGGCAAGAATCTTTACTGGTTTTCCACCTGATTCATCAAACAGAATATAGTTTTCAAACAGATCCATTAGATTGCCTTTTGAACAGACACCCTTGAGCAATGTTTCCATTTCCACAACGCCCGGATCTCTTTCCACAAGGCGCTTCCAGTCATGAAAATACTCAAATTTTGATGAAATTGAACCGATTTTTGCCTCAAGACCATTCCCGAGAATTACAAACGCATTATGATGGAACAAATGCGGCACAGTATCTTTATAATCGGAAAAATTTTGTTCATAGGCAACTTTTACATCATGGTGAAGATTTTTAACTTCCATAAAAACCAAAGGAATTCCATTCACATAACCAATAATATCCGCCCTTCGTCGATAGATATCCCCTTTAATCCATAATTCCCGCACGATCAGAAAGTGATTATTTTCAGGTATTTCAAAATCAAAAATCCGCAGCCGTTTTTTATTGCGTTCTCCTTTCTTGTTTCGAAATATGACCTCAACGCCATTCCTGAGAACCTGATCCCTTGCACGATTGGTATTCAGGATAGACTGTGAACTGCTGCTTTCCAGAATTTTACGAACTGCATCCCTGTAGGCCTCTTCAGGAAGATTCGGATTTAATGTTTCCAGTTTTTTTCTAAGATAACGGACTAAAACAACTTCCTGTTCAGTATCTCTTCCCAGGGTACCGTTTTCACCGAATTTTTCATCAAATGCATATACAGATTCATCCCATCCCAAATCATTGAACAAATAATCCGCAGTGGTTTGTTGAACCAGGGTATCTTCGGTGAATGGGTTGGTCATTGTTCATTACTCCCCGAATCCGCCCAGGCTTGTTCCAATTGTTGCTTTAAAAATGTGCTATGCTCATTTCGAATCCTTACTGGACTGACTTTGCCGCCACCTCTTCCACCTGTTCCAGTAAATTCCCCTTTTTCAAAATCTGCAACAATAAGATGAGGTAAATTCTTTTCCATTGGCGTTTATCCGCTGATTCCTTTGTGTGTTCCTTGTCGTTCCTTTATAGTGATCAAAAGCTGAGTCGCAGAGATTTTATTCTGATCTGCAAGAATGGCATTTTTAATGGCATCCCGGCAGGCGTGGTCGATTTCAGCATGGCTGAGACCATCACTTTCTTTTAAAGCCTGTTCCCAGACAAACCGGGGAGCAACAAAAGTTCCCAGTACATTGGCAATCAAGGATTTTCTTTGTTCGGATTCCGGGTTATCATAATACAATACATCATCAAAACGTCTAAACAATGCATGATCCAAAAGTTTAGGATTATTGGTCGCAGCAATAATTAAGCTATCCGAAGTATCCTGCTCAATAAACAGAAGAAAAGAATTGAGAACCCGCCGCATCTCACCCACATCATTTTCATTGGAGCGGTCACTGCCAATGGCATCAAATTCATCAAAGAGATAAACACCGTGTTCTTCCTGAATCAGATCAAAAATCTGTCGCAACTTGGCACCGGTTTCACCCATAAATTTGGTAACCAGTCGATCCACCTGAATCGTATGTAATTGAAGGTGTAATTCTCTTGCAAGCACCATCGCAGTCATTGTCTTACCGGTTCCCGGTGGACCAATGAGCAGAATTTTACGGCGATGTTTCAGACCGTGTGATTTCAGCTTGTCCTGCTGTCGATATTCATGTACCACTCGCTTTAATCGTTCACGGATATTATCAGGTGCCACCATTGCTGTAAGCGGGATCGCTGGATCTTCGGTAAGAACAAGTCCTTTTAAGTTTTTAGGAAACGAAATAATACGCGGGCCCTTTTTTTTACGTTCAGTATCTATAATATCCCGAATATCATGGGCAAGGGCTTTATGTCCCTGACGAGCTTCATGGGCCGCTACCTGAAGCGCAATGCTATAAAATCGCTCCATGTCATCAGTAAAATGAGAGCGAATCAATGATTTTATCTGTTCTGCTGTCGCCATAGTCTTTTACCTTTATTTTTACCTTCCAAGTTACCTAAACATAACATGTTTGTGTTCACACTTCCACCTCACCGGTCATCAGGCGTGGAAGGAGCAGGTCTCGGGCTTTGGCTAGTTTTTGGTTTTGAATGAGCAATATCTCTATCTGTGTGAATATTGGTTCAGCAATTTCAGTAAACTTCGAAATCAAAATTTTGGGTGGTGTGATCAATTGAATGAATTTGAATGTATCTACCACGATTGCATCAAACACTGCACCTGACGCCCTTGATTTAAACTGTGCGATAGATGCTTCTAATGCACTGTAAAGGAACAATTGATTCAACGGGGCTTTTGCTTTCAATGCATAGCAGGACTGGTTCATTGCCATTGATTTTTGAGCCAAATTTAATTTTCCAACGGTGCCACGAGCAGTAATGAATATTGTATTCTTGGGGTAGAATTTGCTGTTGCACTTTTTCAAACCTTCTTCTGAAAGTGTTTTTTCTGTGCTTAAAACATAAGGAGTGTCAGTAGCATCTTTAGGTGTAAAAAAAGGGATCTCACCATCCCAATAATCAGACACCTTTGTTTTTGGAGTACCGCCACTCATTACATCAAGAATATCGCTTGCACACCCAGTTTTCCACCCCTCCGGCACACCATCAACAATTCTGATGTTTTCGTGACCGGGAAAACGGAAGTTGACAAACCATTCCTTATACAACAGTCTTGCCGACTCCTCCAGCAATTGTATCCGACGTCGGTTGTTTTCGATCAGATCGTCGTATGTGGAAAGGGTGGAGGTTATTTTTTGCTGAATAGAGTGTTTTGGAATCTGCAATTTTATTTGTTTCAGCATTGTCAAATTGATATTTGGTTGTGCTGCTTGTGAATTGAGACCTTGAATCAATTGGAAGATTTTTTTTTGTTTAAAAAAGTAGTAAATGAATTTTGGGATCGCTTTATTTTTGTCCAGTCGCATAATTCCCACAGCTTGATTTGTATTTGCAGGAAGATAAGAATCTTTAACATAACCACATTTTCCAATTTGTGCTCCAGCAATTGTTAATAAAACATCCCCGTCGTCTAATTGAGATCTACGCAAAGATTCATGCGTTTGTTCATCAATAAAATAAAATCTTTTTGAATTTAAACTCGAATCTCCATTAAGTGCTTCAGCCTTAATATAATTTACACCAGAATCTAAAAATACCTTTGGGGTTGTTCCTTTAGTAACAACTTTCGTTATCTCACCAATTGATACTGTCTTCCAGCTCATATCCCCAACCCCATAGAGTTATTTGTAATCTGAACGGCCAGTTCAACAGCTTTTTTGTTGAGCCCGGTTAGTTCAGTATTAAAATTAAACAGAATTGTCATTCTAAAACATTCGCGTTTGTTCTTACTCATTCGTGGTCTCCCCCGGACAATTCCTTCTCAATCTCTTCAATACTCGGTAAACTGGATTTAAAATTTTCCGGCAGGGCGCGGGTGAGTTCATAGTCGGAGACACTGATGGGTTTGTGAATATCCCGTAGGGCATATCCTGTCAAAATTTTATCTTTGGTCTGGCAAAGGATCAAGCCAATGGTTGGTTGATCCTCATCCTGTTTGACTTGATCGTCCACGACAGAGCAATAGAAATTCATTTTACCTGCTGAACCTTGCCGGGTATACGCATCAGTTTTAACCATGGAGCTTAAGGAATTCCGACTCCAACCATTTTCAATTGTTTGATCCATATACCAGTAACAAACTTTCAACTCTTTTATTTTTTCGATGAGAATGACATGATGAAACCATGGAATCCCTAAAGCCAGCTGTACCGGTATGGATTGATCAGAAAAATTTTCCAATTGTGCCGCAGCTTGCGGCATAATTGACAGTTCACTGCCTTTTGCAGGTATTTTTGCCACAGCCTGTGGCAAAAATATATCGCCTTTTGAATACTCTTTATAAAAGGCAATCATACTGCCAATATTCCTCTCTGAAAATCCTTTCTCTTCATATCCCCAGTTCCTCAAAGTTTTTTGCAATCTGACCCGCAAGCTGGATTGCTTCTTCATTGAGTACAACAAGTTCTGTGTGGATATCACGCATGGTTTTCTCAAAATCAAAATCCTCGTCCACCACTTCCGGTGCAACCCCAACATAACGTCCCGGTGTAAGGCTCCAATCGTTGGCTTCCAATTCTTCCATGGAAACCAGTTTAACCAGGCCTTCTACATCACAAAGTTCACCTTCATGGAAGCGGGAAAGCAGCCAATGGGCCTGGCGATAAAAGTAGCGAACATAGCTTAGCTGTTCCACAACCTCTTTCCGAGCAGCTTCAGCCTGTTTCTTCAGGGTGTTGTTACGACCCCCATTAATCTCAGTATTATTCCAGAGATCATTCTTTTTTGCATCCAGTTTTTTCTCACAAAGTTCAATCAAGCGGGTAATCAATTTAAAGGAATGATCAATCAGCTTGA
>CALGRI010000134.1 GCA_937880875.1 uncultured Pseudomonadota bacterium | reverse complement strand
CAAATAGGATAATAACAGTATAAATTTCCAGCCTGCCTAACAGCATGCACCAGGCAAGCAGCCATTTCCCCATAACAGGCATGTGGCTAAAATTTTCAGTGGGACCAACACTTCCGAATCCAGGACCAATATTTCCGATGCAGGCCGCAACGGCCCCAAAGGCTGTCACCATGTCTATGCCCATGCCGGCAAGAAGAATACCTGACAGAATAAAAAGACTGATATACAGGGCGAGAAATCCCATGACGCTTCGTAGAATTTCATTTGGGATAACTATATTATTTATTTTTACATGACTTATGCTTCTCGGATGAATGATCTTAAATAATTCTCTATAACAATATTTAAAACAGACAATAATCCTGGCGCATTTCATCCCGCCACCCGTTGATCCTGCCGAGGCACCGATAAACATGCAGACAAAAAGCAGTGCCTGGCTCAACCCTGGAAATGTTTCATAATCAGCAGTTGCAAATCCAGTTGTTGTAAGGATGGAAATAACCTGAAAACTGGCAAACCTCAATGAGTCTTTAATGGAAGTATAAACAGAACCATAAATATCCCATGTCACTAAAAGGGTTAACAAAAGCGCCAGACCAAGGAAAAATCTGCATTCCGTGTCTTTCCAGAAAGCAAGTGTCTTACCCCGCAACATTTGATAATGCAGTGAAAAATTAATTCCTGCCAAGATCATAAAAACAACAATGACATAATCAAAATAAGCGCTGTTATAATGGGCAATGGAGGCATTTTTGGGAGAAAAACCACCAGTGGGCATGGTTGTAAATGCATGGCAGGATGCCTCAAACAACGGCATGCCGCCACCCAGTAAAAAAATGATTTCAACCAGGGTGAAAACTGCATACACCGCCCACAGGATTTTAGCAGAATCAGTGAGTCGGGGAGTCAGTTTGTCTGGCACGGGGCTGGGGACTTCTGCTTTATACAACTGGATACCCCCAACTCCTAAAAACGGCAGTATGGCAAGGGACAAGACAATAATTCCCATGCCGCCCAGCCATTGAATAAGGCTTCTCCAGAAAAGAAGGCTTTTGGCTGCGCCTTCAATATTTGTCATTACAGAGGACCCGGTTGTTGTAAATCCGGAAACAGATTCAAAAAAAGCATCGGTGAAATTGGTGAATTCAGGGTTTAAATAAAAGGGCAGGGCACCAAAAATGCCAATAGCTGTCCAGGCAAGGGCAACAGTGGCCATCCCTTCTTTCTTGTTGATATAATCATCACTGTCCCGTTTTGTTGACCCAATGATGAGGATAAGTCCTGTCACTATGGTAATGCCCATGGAGTGAAGAAAGTTGTTATGTGCCAGATCTTTATAATAAAAACTCACAAGCAAAGGGGCAATCATGGAAAGCCCTAAAAAAATTAAGAGAATACCGATAATCCTTGCAATAAATTGCCAGCGCATTAAAAGAAATCCAGTTTAACAGTCAATAGTTTTTCAAGTTTTTTGACGGCATTTTTAACCGCAAACATGATGATTCTGTCCCCTGGTTTGACAACACTGTCCCCAGTCGGAATTATGATTTGACCGTTTCTGATGATGCAGACAAGAATAGCACCTTTGGGAAAGGAGATTTTTCTTAATGGTCGATCTGTAATATCAGAGGTTTCAAGGGCAATGGCTTCGATAAATTCCCCTCGTTCTCCCAAAATGGAAATATCAGACAGAACTTTTCCTTTTCTTACCTCCTTTAAAATTGAACTGACAGCCGATAGTCTCGGGCTGACAACTTTTTCAATGCCAATGGTGGCAAGCAGGGGAAAATAATTGGATTTGTTGATCCTGGTGATTGTATTTTCAACCCCCAGATTCTTTGCCAGAAGGGAAACAAGGATATTGGTTTCATCAACATTGGTAACACAAACAACAACATCACTTTGATCCATATTTTCCTCAAGAAAGAGTTTCTGGTCAGATCCATCACCGTGAAGAACAACGGTTTTTTCCATTTTTTCAGACAGGTAATGACACCGGGCAATGTCAGCTTCAATGATTTTTGTCTTGATGGAGTCAGCTTCAAGCAGTTTGGCCAGCCGTTCGCCGATTCGCCCGCCACCAATAATCAAAGCTCTTTGAATGGGTTCTATTTTTTTCCCGAAAAGGTTGAGCATTTTTTCAAGTT
>CALGRI010000133.1 GCA_937880875.1 uncultured Pseudomonadota bacterium | reverse complement strand
GACTGGATCAGAGCCAGGCTGCAGAAGTCATGAACGTATCCAGACAAACCTTTGGGCGAATACTGAAAATAGGTCGGTTTAACCTGTCAAAAGCGCTTGTAAATGCATACCGTCTCAAAGTCACAGGCGGGTGCTATACCCTGCACGCTGATGGACAGGGGTATGGCCATCATGGACATGGAGGGGGGCATGGAAGAAGAGGCAGTGCCCAAGGCAGAGGAAAAGGCTATGGCCGCGGAAATGGAAACCCATTAAAATAACTTTTAAAAAATGGCGGCAAAAAAACTTCAATAACACGCTGCCAATTTATCATAAACAAAAGGAGGCAATATCATGCCAGGATTTAATCAAAGAGGCCCAATGAACGAAGGGCCCATGACAGGCAGAGGAAGAGGCGATTGCACAGGTGCTGTCGATCCAGTTCAGAGATTTGCAGGAAGATCAAATACCATGGGAATGGGCAGGCAAGGCGGCAGAAGAGGATGTCAGGCACCTGGCAGGGGAAGAGGTGCTGGCCTGTGGGCTGGTTCGGCCCCTGTAACGACTACTGTCAATCAAAATGCATTGCAGAATAGTGTGGATAAGCTTGAAGCAGAGCTTGCAGCACTGAAAGATCAGTTGAAAAATATAGCTGAATCCAGGGAATAATTTAAATATTCAACTTTCAAAGTTGGCAGACTTGAGTGGGGTTTAAAAACTTAAGTCCGAAAGTTCAGTTAAATACAAACCATCTGGAAAGGAGCTGGATAATCTTAGGCTTGCTTAAAAATAATATTTAATGGACAGAACAATCTTGGCGTTATTTATTTTCTCGCCATATTCGGTTTTGCCTTCCCCTAAAAGAAGTGCTGTTTTCATGTCCAAAGTTAAATTGGTCAATGGGGAATAGGTAAGCTGGGGAGTTATGGATCCACTTTGATCGGTCATGTTATAAATAAAGGTGATAGCTGGCGTAAAATATAAAATATCAAAAGGGTCTTTTTGAGAAACTTTTAAATATAGATAATCTCTCATGGCAGCCTGTTGATTATAATAGGCTGATACTGATCTGCTTTTGGCAATGGAGGCCTGGCTTGATGTATTTAAATACTGATCAAACCCTGTTTCAATAAATGTCAAATAATTTTCATATTCCCGAGCTGAATATCCTTGTCCATTACGATAATATTCAAAAATATAGGTGGTGTCCTGGCTTGAAAGATACCGCAGGCCCAGAAGCAGGCTAAATGCTGTGTACTCCTGCTCACTTATATTCCCATATTCATCAATAATATATTGGTGATAGTCTTGAACCAGAGCTGCATCTCCATGGATTTCAAATGCAGGGGAAAGATTCTTGGAAAAATCTATCCCAAAACGCTTGTCCATATTATCAGAGATTAAAAACATGAAATCCATATCAGTATCAAAGGCAAAAAGATAAACTTTCCCCCCCCAGATGAGTTCATCTTCTGGGCTGAGCTCATAATTGAGTTCCCGAGTAACGGGCATGAATACAGGAGTGATAGCAATTGTTTTAACAATGCCTTCCATGCTTTTGATATAATCGGCGCTTAAGGAAAAATACCCTTCCAGGGTTGCATCAGGATCATCAATATCTCTTGGTCTTGAAAAGAATGCAGAGGGGCTGAATGCATATCCTTTTCCCCATTTATGAACTTTTTTCCCGGCATCGATTGCCCAGGAAAAAGAGGGCTGAAAAGATATATAAACCTCTTCAGCCTTTCTTTCAGATTCAAAATTTTCATCATCATTATAATAGAAAAGGCTGTTGAACCTGCCATATAATTTAATGGTATCCTTCTGATACTGGCCTTCAAGGGTTAAATCAAGATCTGTCTGCCAGGCCATATCTTCAGTTTTCTTATCCAGATATTTCTGTTTAAATAAAAGCGCATCCTGATCAAGAACTCTGCTGGTTTCAGTTATTTCAATCTCAGCATTAATGGTATATGGTTTTTTTTCAATTTCCTCAATTTTAAAGCCAAGATCCAGATCAGATGATATGTCTTCACTGTTTTGTGAAAAAGCGCTTTCATAGAAAAACACTGTCATAAACCAGATGACTAGAATGGCAGGGGCCTGCTTCATTATTATCGCAATCCATCAATTTTATGCATATAGTTCAGACTGAATATTTCACTTGCAAGGTCCCGCTTTTTTACATTTGCAAAAACAATATAGGATTTGTATCCCTTATACAGAGGACTGTCTGTTTCAATAATTTCAGGACGAATGACCCCATCACCAAAATCCTTGATATTTTTAAAATACAGATTTTTTATCAGCATTCCAGATGCAGCATATGCCTCAATCTTATAGGGAAGCAGTTTTTCTGAATCAATGAACATGGTAAGGGTTTCATAGGCTACATTTTTTAATTTAGCCCTTAAATAGAGGGTGTATCCTTTATCAGTGGTTTCTATTTTTTCACAATTGTATTCACTATTATAATCCACCCGCATGATATCAGAATTATTAAAAACCCCCCCTGTCACAGACTGAAGGCTTGTTATTCTAATGGGCTTTCCTACATTGGGGATATACAGCCACATGTTTTCCCCAATCCGAAGGGTACTTCTCCCCTTTTCACTGGCAGGAGATAAAAAAACCGATGCAATCTTTTCTTTACCTTTTTTCACTGAAAACATGACAAACTCTTTTTTTTTGCCATCCGGCTCTATATTTATCAATTTCCTGTACATTTCAAAACTTTCAGGATTCAGATTTCCATCCACCTGTTTTAAGATTTCATTTCCATCCAGGGCAAAGGCTGTGATCGTGGACATCAGACCCAGCAAAATCATTATGAATATTTTTTTCATTTTTTTCACCTTTATTAAATTAAATCATCTATTAAATTAAACATGGCCCAAAGCATCCACAGGTTCCATTCTTGAGGCTTTAAAGGCAGGCTGAAAACTTGCAAAAACAGAGATCAGCAGAACAATTCCTGATACCCACAAAAGCTCTGTTATATTCACAGTGGGAGCCAGCAACAAATTATCCTGCCGGCCAAAGGCAAAACTTATTTTATAAATATTTAAAATAAATATGCCGGACAATCCAATGATATTGCCGACAATTGCACTGATAAGCCCTAATAAAAGTCCTTCTGCAAGAAAAAGACTCATGATCCTGGAGGGGGAGGTGCCAATTGCCGCCATGGTTCCGATTTCCCTGACCCGCTCGTAAACAGACATCATCATGACATTCAGAATACTGATGAGTACAATGGCAATCATGATAATTTTCATTGTAATGGTCATGAAATCAATCATTTTAGCAATGTTTGAAAAAGGGGAAAGTTCATCCCAGGTATGGATTTCAAACTCAGGCATTCCTTTTTTATTTATAAAACCTGCCAGTTTTAAAGACAGGTCTGTATATACTTTTCCAAGTTTATCAAAATCATGCAAACGAATGGCCACCTCAATCATTTCAGGCTCATCCATGCGCAAAAGTTCCTGGGCATCTTTTATATGCATATACCCCTCTTTTCCCTGGGGACCTAAAATACTCTCAATCACAGCGCCTACTTTGAAGTTCAGACCATTGACACTGCCATCCTTGTTGTTTGCAACCAGGACTATCGGGTCACCGATTTTAAGATTCATTCCCTTGGCCAGTTTTTCCGGAATAATAACCTCACCTTGATTTAACAACACTCCAGGCTCTCTTTTTTCATCAAAGGTCATCCGGCTTCCCACATCAGGACACACCAGCACCTCTTTTTCAGGACTTATGGCATTCAACCGGATATTGGTGGTATCTGTAAAATTGCTCAGCATGGCATTGAGTTTGATTCTCGGAGCCCAGGCCAATATTTCAGTATTGCCTGAAAGCAGTTCTTCAATTTTATTATACCGCTTTGTATCCAGAGTCAGATTTAAAGGCATGGTATCAATGGATGACACATATCCTTTTTTATGAATCTGCATCTGTGAAAGGTTTGAGTCTGTGATCTGCCCTATCATCATTGTTTTAAAAGAACCAGCTAACCCTGAAAAAAGGATGACAAGGACAATACCAAGGGTAATTAAAAGAGAGGTCAGAATAGTTCTTCGTTTGTATCTTAAAAGATTCCGAAGTGCAATTTTAAATATTCGAATCATTTTACTTCTCCTTTTTCTTATGAAAGTTTCCCGTCAACAAGGGTATGGGTGATTTCTGCCTCTTCCATAATTCTCGGATCATGGGTGGAAAATATAAAAGTTGTGCCAAATTTGTCCTTCATCTCCCGCATCAGACGGATCACATTGATAGAAGATGTCTTGTCAAGATTTGCAGTGGGTTCATCAGCCATTACAAGTTTGGGCTGGGTGATCAGAGCTCTTGCCACGGCAATTCTCTGCTTCTGCCCGCCGGACAACTGGTCTGGAAATTTATCTTTCTGATCCAGCATGCCCACGGAATCAAGGACAGTGAGGATCATTTCCTCTCTTTTTTGGGCAGGTTCGTTTTTAATCATGACAAGGGGGTATTCTATGTTTTCATAAGCTGTTAAAACCGGAAAAAGATTAAATGACTGAAAAATAAACCCAATCACATCTCCCCTGAAGGCAGCTCTTTTTTGGCGGTTAAATTTATCAACCTGTTGGCCGTCAACAAGAATCCTTCCAGATGAAGGTTTATCAAGACAGCCTATCATATTTAACATGGTTGTTTTTCCACTTCCTGAAGGGCCTACAAAAGAGACAAATGCAGATTTTTCTATGGACAGGCTGATATTGCTTAAGGCAGCTATCTCAATTTCTCCTGTCCGATATATTTTTGAAACATTTTCGATCTGAACCAGAGCCATAATAGTCTCCTTTAAACTATATTTTTATATAAACTGCGCTTTTTTTAAAAAAAAGAATTGTCTTTACATTAACTATTAAAAAAATAATTTCAATTTGTTTTAAAATAAAATACACCGCTCAACGTCTCAATAGTATATAGTATAGATATAAATAATGCTTGACAAAAAAACACCAATTATCAATGAATATATAAAGCATAAAGATTTTTACATTTAGTTAATAAACAAAATTAAAATAAGGAAACCCATGAAAATTCTTGTTCTTGGCGGGTGTGGTATTCAGGGAAGGACAGCCTTGTATGACCTGGCATCTGATGCAGATGTTTCTGAAATTATCTGTGCTGATATCCGGTTTGACGAATTGTCAAAGATTAAA